>JBELAJ010000269.1:0-10973 GCA_049508935.1 Terriglobia bacterium
TGCGGCTCACAGGTACTTGAGAAAGTGAGCAACGATATAGATTGCGCTTCCAACGGCAGCCGATAGGAGCAAAAAGCCGACGCCCAGCCAGAGGAATCCACCAATGCCCTTAAACTGGCCTTCAGTTTCAGACATGCATGGATCCTCGTGTGCTGCACCACGGGTGTGCAGATAAAGGTGTGTCAATGTCCGTGCCGCCAGTGCCAATGGGCGAGATTCAAGTCTGCAAATCACGCTGCCGCGGGTTGGCAAGAAGGTGTACGCACGCTATTGACGCAGCATGGGTGCGTCGCACTTGATTAGGAGTCGCAGTAGGTGACCGCCGACTTGGTTTGAATTCCAAAGGACAACGGTCGTGGATGTTCCGGTGGCGGCGAATTCGGGCGCCATCTCGCTTTGCGCAATAGGAATGAAACATTGCACGACCTGGGGATCATATTGAGTCTCGCTGGCAATGATCAAGGGCGAAGGACTTCCTTCACAGGCAAACCCCGGCGATTGGGGCGAGACGAAACCATGGCGTCAAAAGAGTCAATGACCGCGATGATCCTTGCCCCCAGAGGGATTTCGGAACCCCGCAGGCCTCCCGGATAACTCTTTCCATCGTAGCTCGCGTGGTGGTGCAAAACGAAATAGCTCACGTGGTCAAAGCGGGGAAAAGGACGGACGATCGCCCACCCCTATCCAGAGTGCTTCTTCATAAGGTCGTATTCCTCTTCCGTCAGCTCGGCGGGCTTCTTCAGAATGGAATCGAGAACGCCGATCTTGCCGATGTCGTGCATCATGTCCGCGGGCTCTCGGAGTCTGCTGCGATCCCTTTGAGCGCATCCTTGAATCCGCGAATGCCTTTCCCGAGTCCTTGTCCAAGCTCCGGCAGCTTTTTAGGGCCAAAAAGTATCAGGGCAATCGCCAGGATCAGAATCAAATGTGTGGGTTGAAGCAAACCCTCCAGCATATCAAGACCTCCGTCTGAGAATTGAGAATCGCCAGGCGGAATTAACAGGGTTGCCAAGAGAACGCCGGGGGCTCAAGAGTCCGAGCCGTCTGGCGATTCCAGCAACCCTGGCCATTCCGCCCTTTGGGCACGAGTCGGGTATAGCGGTCACCTGCCCGTTAAACTTGCAGATCAGCCGTCGATCCACGATCTTAGAGCCAAGGACGAGCAAGTCCGGCTAGAACTCCCGCCTCGCTTCATCCGCTTCAGCCGCAAGCTCGAACAGCAGGTTGATGAACTTCTGCGACTGGCCGAAAAAGAGGCCGTCAGCAACAAAACTTTTGATGGTTGCCACGGCGCCGCCCTGTGCCGAAGAGCTTGGGCGAATCACTGCGCAGTGAGGCAGGTCCGAGCTGATAAATTCGCAAGGGACGGGAAAAATCAGGCTGGGCTGAACCAGTGTGCCCGGTGTGAGTGGTGGGTTGGCGAAAAAATCGGGAAAAGACAGCCCAGATGCCGGGTCCGTAAACGGCGCCACAGGGGCTTGCACTCCGTTGCCCGAAAAATCCACCCATTCCAGAAAGTGGGCTATCTCGTCTCCACCAATACCGAGCGTGATCTTCAGGACTTCCGCGCTGGACACCTGCTGGCTCAGAGCCGCGTAAAGACTCGACCCGCCTTGCTCAATGTATCCGAAGTGAAAGCCCGCCACATTCGCGATGGCCTGAACATGCGCGTTGCCGGGAAGGCTACTGAGGGGAGCGCCATTGAAATCGTCATTGTTTCTGGGGATGGCGGTAACCCCATTCAGAGTGATCGCCTGAGGGAAGGTGGCACCGAGGTCTGGATTGGTTGTACTGCGGTAGCGAACGTACCAACTGGTGTCGACGTTGAGATGCATGAGGTTGGTAAGGCGCCCGATCCCTGACGATCCCGCCGCAGTGCTTCCCGCCAAAGTGCGGAACGCGTCGAAGTCGACGGCCGGAGCGCCTTTGGACTCGAGATAGGCATTGAGGAAGGCCGCGTGGCTCATTTCATCCAGGGTGTTGCTGGTGATGTATTGCGGGCCATCGCCATCGAGATTCGACAAGGCAATCTGATAGTTGTTCAAGGTTTGGGTCGGGTCTGTCTCAATGGGTTGGCCAGAGGTGAGACCACCCAGCTCTGCGTATTGCTGCCACAGGTCGGCTTCAATTTCCTCGGCTGCGGCCAGGAACCTTAGAATCGCGATGTCTCCCTTGGTGGGTTCGTTGTCTCTGTCTCTCGCATCTTGACCGAAGAGGCGCAGGCCGCCGGTTAGTATTCCGGCCCCCAGGGTTGCCCCGCCGGCCGCCACCAATCCTTTCTTCATAAACGAGCGCCTGTTCGCGGGCCCCATTGCATTTTCAAATTGCTTTTTCATGTATATCTGCTCTCCTTTTTGAGTTGGTATGGGGGTCGAGCCTAAAGACTCCATCGACCCTCCCACCCAACATGAGACGCGGATGAGAACTTTTGGCACGTCAAAAGATTGTTAAGAGATTGTCAGCTTGTTGTTGTATTTTCAGCCAGCGGTTTCCTGGACACTCCGCGGGGAGATTGGACAGGCTGTCCCTCGCCAGAATCAAGAACGCGCTTGAAATGAATACCATACAAAGGGCTGTGTAACATGTTAGATGGATGAGATTTAGGCTCCCGCGGAATCCAGGTTTACTTCCCTGAGGGCCTGTTTACGCCTGGATGTCGGTCGCAGGCGTATCCAGGGTCCAGCAGGACGTATGCTCGATCGGTAGCGGGCCACTCGCCATGGCCCCGCACGTCGGTGTCAGTCGAAATTGAACGTCTCTTCCTCAGCTACCAGCATAATGGGCGCCCCACCGGTGGAAATCGCGACGGCGTGGGCGATCGTCTCCTTCCCGCCTTTCGAGGCCGCACACGCTTGTAGCGCCTCCATCGAGGGGAAGTAAACCTCCGCAACTCGATGGATCGGCGCGGGGACTTGGGGTGATCCCACCACCTTGGTTGCGACAATCTTGGTCTTGCCGGCCATTTTCTCGACTGCCATCGGCACATGTTCGTTCTGGTACACCTGCTCGAAGGCTTCGAGGTCTTTCGGTTGCGGGTAGATTACCACGAACTTGACGTTTGCCATTTCATAGCCCCTTCAGGAAATTATTTCGAGGGTGATCCTCATGTTAATTTGGCGAAGGACCTTGCGAAAATGCTTTCAATCTCCCTGGAATCCACTTCTCAAGGGGTAGAGTCTGGGCGTTGGTACCCTTACGCCCGGACTCCGAAAGAGACGTCTAATTTGCCCCAACGACGGTGATCCCCTGGGCGCGAACCGGTACGGTCCCGCCGATGGGAAGAATTGCCGGGGCAAATGGTTCGGTCAATGTCCCATCCGCCAGCACCTTTAGCGAGTGGAAGGCGTTGGAGCTGGTGGTTGCCGTGGAGCTTCCCTGCTCGCTCGAAACGTAAAGCCACTGGCCGGAGCTGTCAATCACCGTGGAAAAGGCGGCGCCGCCCGAGGTGCTATCCATCACGAAGTGTTGGATTTCCGCAGGGTTCAGCGGGTCCGTCAAATCGTAAACCTCAATCGATGCATCGCCAGTGTTGGTGACGTAAAGGCGGGTTCCCGCGTGATTGACGACAGCCCAGCAAGGCGCTACCCCCCCCAATTGTTCTTTCACAGCCCGCACAAACGAGAGCTTTCCCTTTTCGTCATAGCGATAGACAGCCACCTGGCTGGTGGGCACGATGTCAACATAGAGGATCGGTAAATCCGGATGGGTCCGCAGCCCCAACGGCAGGTGTGGACCCGCTTCATCGGTGAAGACGGAATTCGGCAGTCCCTGAGGCAGGTTCTGGTGCAAGACGCCGTCTTCATCCACTTGAAAAGACTGGAGCAATCCGCCGAGGAAATCGGCGCCGAAAACAAAGGGCCCCTGCGCGGCAATCAGCGACTGCGAAGGTGAGGTGCCGTAAGCCACCGACACCGTGGAGTTCTCGACGGGGGTCAGGCTGCCATTCGGCCACACTTTAAAGGTGGTGTAGTTGGGTAGAGGTTGAGCCGCATTGTTACTCTGGGCCGGGTCCTGAGCCTTGTTGACGACGACAAGGGTATCGCCCATCAAGCCCACGCTCACGGGATCGGTTCCGCCCGAGGGAAACGGCGAGCCGGCAACGGCTTCGAGGGCCCCCTGGGAAGTGATGCGGAACACGGCAATGGAATTGGAGCCTGAGTTTACCGCGAACAGCAGCGTGCCCTCAGGATTGACCACCAGGTTTTGGTCGGAATCAAACGGGCCGAGGGCAAAAGTGCCATCGAACACGCCGATTCCACCAGCGGGCGTACTGCCCAGAAAGGTCGGAGTTCCGGTGCCGTTATTCTGGAAAGTGAGAATGGAATTTCCGGCAGTGCTGTTACTTTCCAAGTAGATAATATCCGAAACCCCTGCGCTCCACGCTGGAGTCCGAACCGAGGCGACCATCGCCAACGCGACCAAGAGGAATAACGACCGCCGCCGAGCGAGTTGCGCGACGCCAGATAGACACAGATTTATTGGTTGAAGCTTCATAGTTTCTCCTTTGCAGACTGAAATTTACAGATTCCCTTGTAGGAGGATCCGTTTGTTGATCTTTCCATGCCCTTCATCTACTAATGCCAATACCGGGGTCAAATATTCCCGAACCGAGGGAAATTTTTGATTGCGTGCTACGCTTCGGATCATCGACCCTTCCAACATGAGACGCGGATGAGAACTTTTGGCACGTCAAAAGATTGTCAAGAGATTGTCAGCATATTGTTGTATTTTCAGCCTGCGGTTTATGAGGCTTAATCGGCGGCTGCCTATCGAGAATTCCTGCCGCGTGGTACTCACGGTGACGTGATAGCAACCTTATCGAATTAGCATATAATGAATGAGGATGGGGGATTGAAATCCGGATCTGGGCCTCCGGCTTATCGTAGGCAGCCTGGACTCTGCTTGCTTGGACGCAAGCGATCATTCTCGCCGTGCCGCCAAATTAAGCGCTACGACGGCGTGGGCGTAGGGCTGCCGGCATCAGGCCTGGGCGTATTGCGCGCTCAGGGGCCATGCCAGGATTTATCATGCTTTTAACCGATGACATAGCGGGGCGGGAAAAAGTCGAACAGGCGTTGCGAGATGCCGAGGAGTTCAAGAGTCGTCTCATCGCCTGCACCCAGGATTGCATCAAGATGCTTGATCTGGAGGGGCGCCTGCTGTGGATGAACGAAGGCGGAATGCAGGCGCTCGAAATCTGCGACCTGGGTCCATTCGTGAATACTTCCTGGATTCAGTTTTGGGAAGGCGAGGATGAGATAGCCGCGCAAGCCGCCGTGGAGGCGGCCAGAAAAGGCGGCACAGGTCGCTTCACGGGATATTTCGCCACGACGACTTCAAAGCAGCCCCGGTGGTGGGACGTCGTGGTCAGCCCCATTCGCAACGCGGAAGGCAGGCCGGAACGCCTCCTGGCGGTTTCACGTAACGTCACGGAACATAAGCGGAGCGAAGAAGCCCTGCATAAGGCACACGTGCAGGTCGCAAAGAGCGAAGAACGGTGGCGCTCCGTCTTTGAGAATTCCGCCATCGGTGTTGCCCTGACCGACCTCAACGGCCGTTTCCTGGCTACCAATCCGGTCTACCAGAAAATGGTCGGCTACAGCCAGGAGGAACTCAGTGCGCTTTCTTTTCTCGATCTCACCCATCCGGACTACCGCGAAGCCAACTGGGCGCTGGCCGCCGAACTGCTGGAGGGAAAGCGGCAACAGTTTCAAATCGAGAAGCAGTATCGACGCAAGGATGGCAGCTTTATCTGGGTGAGCAACAACGTTTCTCTGGTTCCCGGCACCGAAACCATGCCGCGATTTATCATGGCGCTCTCGGAAGACATCACGGAGCGAAAAAGGGCCGAAGAGGCGCTGCACAAAAGCGAGGAGCAAGTCCGGCTCATACTCGACTCCACCGCGGAGGGCATCTTTGGTTGCGATTCCGACGGTACCTGCCTTTTCTGTAATTCTGCCGCAGTGCGCCTGCTTGGGTATGACAATACGTCCGAATTGCTTGGGAAGAACATGCATGCGCTGGAACACCACACGCGGCCAGACGGCAGGCCGTATCCGATCGAGGAGTGCCCCATTTACAGAGGTTTTCAACGCGGCCAGGGGATTCATCGAGACGATGAGGTTTATTGGAGAAAGGACGGGACGTGCTTTCCGGTAGAGTTTTGGTCGCATGTGGTATTTCGGGAGGGTAGAACGCTCGGCGCCGTCATCACCTTCATCGATATCACGGAGCGGAAGCAGGCGGAAGAGGCGCTTCGGAAAGGCGAGCACAGGAAACGCAGCCTGCTCCGGATCAACAATGCCATCATCACGAACCTCGCCAGTGAAGCTTTGCAGCCGGCGCTCTGGGCGGCCTTGCACGAGTACCTTCCGTTCGATGGCGCTATGCTCACTCTTTATCACGAGGATCTGGACACTCTGCGGGTCGCTGCGGTGGAGACGCGCCTAAGCATCAGCTTCGTCGGGGTGGGATCGGAAATGCCAAGGAATAGCCATCACGGTTGGGTGTTCGACAATCAGCGGCCGCTTCTCCGGCGCGACCTCGAAACAGAGCGGCTTTACCCGATCGACCAGCGATTGCTTGAGATAGGTCTCAAGTCGTTCTGTATTGTTCCTCTGATCGTCGAAGGAAAGAGTATCGGCACGCAAGGCATAGGGAGCGACAAAGCGAACCAGTATTCCGAAGCGGATGCAGAGTTTCTGTGTGAAGTGGCAGGCCAAGTGGCACTGGCCGCAGCCAACATGAAATCTTACGAAGAAATCGCGACGCTAAACACCAAGGTCGCGCACACTGCCGACCAGCTTCGCACGCTGCTGGAGATCAACAACGCCATCATCACCAACCTCACGGAAGATGCACTCCTCCGTTCCATTTCCAACGCCGTGCGCCCTCTCATCACCTTCGATCGGTGCGCCATGACACTCTACAAGCCGCAGACGGACACTTTCCGCTTCCTGGCGGTAGCGGGAGCTTTGCGCTCGGACTATTTTCAGGTTGGTCTCGAGGTCCCCCGTACTGACACCAGTGCGGGCTGGGTGTTCGATCATCAGCAGACGCTTCTCCGCCGCAATCTGGAAGAAGAACAGCAGTTCGCAAACGAGAAACGCCTTTGCGCAGAGGGTCTCCGGTCGCTCTGCGCGGCTCCTCTGATTTTTTCGGGAAAAAGCCTCGGCACGCTCAGCGTGGTGAGCCAGAAGAAGGACGAATATTCCGACGCCGATGCGGAATTCCTGCAGGAGGTGGCGAACCAAGTGGCTCTGGCCGTCGAAAACATGCGGTCCTATGAAGAAATCGCGGCGCTGAAGAGGAGGCTTGAGAAGGAAAATATCTACCTCAGGGAGGAGATCCGCACCGAGCACAACTTCGAGGAAATCGTAGGTAGCAGCCCCGTTTTATTGGAGGTGCTGCGAGCCGTTGAGCAGGTTGCCCGCACGGACTCGACCGTGCTGGTCTACGGTGAAACAGGCACCGGCAAGGAGTTGATCGCCCGCGCGATCCACAACCGCAGCGCGCGCAAGGCTCGCCCCCTGGTCCGGGTAGACTGCAGCGCCATCTCCGCGGGCCTGGTGGAGAGCGAACTGTTCGGCCACATGAAAGGCGCCTTCACCGGGGCGTTTGAACGTCGCACCGGGCGCTTCGAACTCGCTGACGGAGGTACGATCTTCCTCGACGAGATCGGAGAATTGCCCCTGGAGACTCAGGTGAAACTCCTCCGCGTCTTGCAGGAGCATGAATTCGAACCGGTCGGCAGCAGCCGTTCTCTTCACGTGGACGTCAGGGTGATTGCCGCCACCAACCGAAATCTGCAGGTTGCTGTGAACGAGGGCCGGTTCCGCTCCGACTTGTTTTACCGGCTCAATGTTTTCCCACTGACGGTCCCTCCTTTGCGTGAACGGCGCGCCGATATTACCCAGCTCTTGACGTTCTATCTGTACCGCTTTTCGAAGAAATTGGGCAAGAAAGTGGACACTGTTTCCAAACAAACCATGGAAATGCTCATGAACTACCCGTGGCCTGGGAATATCCGGGAGCTGCAGAACGTTGTTGAGCGCGGCGTGATTCTGTCGCCGGGTCCCGCTCTCCTGCTAGACCACGAACTTGTGGCTGGACCTGCTTCTGGGGGAGAGGAGAAAGAGCTTGAACCCCCTGCTCAGGAACCCCTGCCAGTCCTGGGGAAGCCCTCGCCATTGCCCACTTTGCAAGAGGTCGAGCGTAGTCATATTCTTGCCGCTCTCGAGCAGGCCCGCGGAGTGATAGAAGGACCAAAGGGTGCGGCGAGAATTCTGAATCTTCACCCCAACACCCTGCGACATCGGATGGAGAAACTCGGGATAGAACGTCCCCCCCACCGCCTGCCGTAGTCTTCCCTTAACATCCCCCGAATTCCCCCACCAAATATGGTAGGGCCCTGAGCCGAGTTGACGATTGACCAATTCAATCATTCCTTGGTGATCCTGCGCCGAGGAGTCACGCAGGCTTGAACGCGACCTGCCCCGGGCCCGGAAATCTCTCGCAAGTAATTGATTCAATGTTAATAGCATCCAGAGACAGAGGCCAGGATTAAACCCCGCGGTACGGGTATGTGCAATCCCCCCGTGAAATCTTGGTAGTGACAAATTGACTGGCATTGAACTTGCTTTAATAGAAGGCGAGGGTTCTGGGCTAAAACTATGCTGAGGATAACCGTTGTTGATACCTCGTGTCAAAGTGTCAGGCTCCGTGTGGAGGGTCGATTGACAGGCCGAAGTGTCGAGGAGCTTCGGCAATCTTGCGACTTGCATTTCCCTGGTCCAGGTGTGCCGTTGATCCTCGACTTGGCGGACGTATCATTCGCTGACGCTGAGGGAATCGCCCTCCTCAAAAGCCTGAGGAGTGACAACGTTACCCTCCTAAACCCCTCATCGTTTTTGGCCATTCAGGTCGGGGACCGTGAAGGACAAGAGCTCTCAACTGCAACCTGAGCCGGCATTCAAAAGAGAAACTCAAGGATCTTTAGATGACAACGCGCTTGGAAAATGAAGCCGACGATAGTCTGAATTCGAGGTGAAAGTTGCTGTTGCAGGAAGAGAACAAAATCGGGAGTTTCGAACAGACCGTTTTGCCGCATTTGGACGCTGCCTATAACCTGGCACGCTGGCTGACACGCAACGATCATGACGCCGAAGATGCGGTGCAGGAAGCTTACTTGCGGGCTTTTAAATTCTTTGCAGGGTTCCATGGCACGGACGGGCGCGGCTGGTTGCTTACCATCGTGCGGAACACTTGTTACACGTGGCTACGCCGGAACCGGGTCGAGGAACTTTCGACGCCATTCGATGAAGAAATTCACCGTGAAGTAGTGGCGAGTCCGAACCCGGAAGAACTGTTAGTTGAGAACGCCGACCGCCAGCATCTTCAAGACGCATTGGAAGAATTACCGGTGGAGTTTCGCGAGGCGTTGGTGCTGCGGGAGATCGAGGGATTGTCCTACAAAGAAATTGCGGACGTATCCGGAGTTCCGGTGGGTACGGTGATGTCCCGCTTGGCGAGGGCGCGCGACCGGCTGAAGGAAAAGATCTCTCATCTGCAACCTGCGCCGGTGGTCAAGGACTTTAAATGACAACGCACTTGGAAAATGAAGCCGTGCTGGTGAGCGAGGCGCAGACGGGCAATGCCGACTCCTTTGCCGTCCTGGTCAAACAATATGAGCGGCAAATCTACCGCCTCAGCAAGATCGTTACGGGAAACCCGGAGGATGCTGAGGACGCGTTGCAGGAGACGTTTTTGAAGGCGTACAAGAACCTTAAACAATTCAGGGGAGAATCACGATTCTACACCTGGCTGGTTCGCATCGCCATGAACGAGGCATTAGCCAAGCTGCGCCGGCGAAATTCTTATACCTGGGTTTCGTTGGACGAACCTATCGAAAATGACGAGTCCGGAACGACACTGCGAGAAATCAAGGATTGGCGGGACAATCCCGAGGAATGCTACAACCAGACCGAGCTGCGGGAGATTCTCTCCCAGGCGCTCCAGGATCTTGAGACCCCGCTGCGTGTGGTTTTTGTGCTGCGAGACGTCGAAGGCCTTTCTTGCGAGGAGACCGCCGGGGTGACGGGACTCTCGGTTCCAGCCGTAAAGACTCGTTCGATGCGGGCGCGTTTGAAGCTGAGGAAAAAGCTAAGCTTTTGGTTCGAGAATCGTTCTGCTCTTGCAGCCCGATAGGTGGAGCGTCACATCGCTTATGCACTTTCACGGACAGGCCGAACCCGAAGCCCCCAAACGAAGCGAAGGTGGTGAATGACGATGACGATGACGATGGAGACAGTCGAGGACAACAACTCCAAGTTGAGCATTCAGGAGGGTGGGCGAGATCATCCGGGGTTGGGAGCAACCCCTGACGTAGGCCGCTTTGCGGCCTACATTTGTCATGACCTTCGTCATCCCCTGACCGCCATCCTGGCCTACTCAGAATTCCTCGAAGAGGATGATTTGGATCGGTTGCAACGGGAGGATTATCACCGGGAGATCCGCTTGGCAGTAAACCAGATAAACGACCTCATCTCATTGCTTTTGGAGTTCTCTAGGGACCCTGCGACCCTCCGGCCCAAAGTTGCCGACATCCCCGACATCCTCAAGCGCGCCATCCGGGTCGCAGCGGTAAGACCGGAATTCCGGCGGATTGTGATCCGCTACGAGCACGAAGGACTGACCGAGGGTTGGTTCAATCCCAGAGGGCTGCAACAGGTAGTCACGAATATCGTTCTGAATGCTTGCGAAGCGGTTCCCCCAAGTTCGGGGCGGATTGAAGTGAGATCCGTGGGCCGGCAGGACGGTTTAGAAATCAGCATTGCGGACAACGGTCCGGGTATCCCCGAGCCCCTCCGCCATCTCGTTTTCCAACCCTTTGTGAGTTATGGCAAAGATGGGGGCACCGGACTTGGGCTGGCCATTGCGCAGAAGATCGTGCGCGACCATGGGGGTGATATCTA
>JBELAJ010000027.1:0-27345 GCA_049508935.1 Terriglobia bacterium
TACTTGAGAAGTTGGAAGATCCAAGGCACCGCGTCGCTTGGCAATTGGCGATGTGGACGGGCAGCAGATGCGGTGAATTACGGGGGCTGCGCTGGTCTTCGGTGAATTGGGAACAGGGTAGTGTCGTTATCACGGAATCAGTCTGGGAGGGTCACAGCACGCAGCCGAAAACGCGAAAGGGCTACCGAAGGGTTGTTCTGACGCCTAACCAAATCGACTCATTACGCAAATACAAAGAGCAGGACTACCCGAATGCCGGCCCTAATGACTGGGTGTTGCCGGGCAAAAGAGGAAGACCGATCGACATGAATTGGGTCATGAAGCATCATGTAACGCCGGTCGCACAGACTCTTGGCATCGAAGGGACGCACTGGCTTGCGCTACGTCACTTGAACAACAGCATCATGGTGGATGAAAGCGTGGACATTGCCACCCGGAAGGACCGTCTGGGCCACGCCAGCGATGACGTAAACCTCATCTACTCACATGCGGGGGATAAGGCACAACTGGCCGCATCGCAAGCGATCGAGAAGAGGTTAGAAGCGGTACAGGAAGAGGTCAAGCAGCGCTTAACTGTGACCCAAACTGTGACTCAACGACCGGCTGTATCTGCAAACTATTGAGAACAAAGCTTGGGCCTGTAGCTCAGACGGATAGAGCAACGGTTTCCTAAACCGTGGGTCGGGGGTTCGAATCCCTCCAGGCCCTCTTTTCAACAACTTACGGGAACGAAAACAGCAATAGAGCAACGGTCCGCAAAACCGTGGGTCGTGGATTCGAGTCCTTCCAACCGTACCGCTTTCCCACTTTTTTCTACGACTTAGAGGTATATGTTTTGTTCCAACCGGGCTGAGGTGCATTCGAGGTGCACATTCGCTTATGAAAACTCGAATGGAACGGAGCGTTTCGATGCGCAGAGGTGCATATTCAGTCAGATCTAAGAGGGGCCCAGTGTCAATTTGCATCCCATGCTCGGGCTGACTCCGAGTTTTTCGAGCTTCCTTGGCGACCGACTCCAGCAGCAACATCAGGCCGGACCATGCCAAATTCTTTCTTGAGTGCGTGGTTTCCTTTGCGGTCTCCCAGGCGAGAGACTGAGCTCGCACATAACACCAGATGACCTCAAGCATCTCCCCTTCGGAGGGCCGTGTACCAAAGAGCGATAGCCCAGACAGTGGTAGCGCTGCAGATACTGGTAAAAGAGGCGACGATCCGAGGGAGTTTGAACGAGGAGAATTCCAGACGGAGGTAAAGGTGCAGTGGTCGCGGCAGCCGTGCACCCGGGTCGCTGGCGCTGTCCAGCGCCAGAGTGCGAGGTCGGTGAGTTGAGGTAAGGCGGAGGGGCGGCAAGGAGGTCAACCAACCCCGCGACTGCAGGACCTGCAAAAACCCATAGCACTCGCGCGTCTTGAGCGCTCCGTAGGCTCGTCGTCAGTGCAGCAGTTCACAGACAGTGCGGGAAAGTTCAGTGAGGCTGAGGCGAGAACAATCCTGCGTCAGTTGACGAATGAGGTCGAGATCCTCAGACGATAGCGCGACTGCAGAACGAAAGTGATTCATCAATGGTGACGGGCATGATGAGCTCCCAGAAATCGAAGGTCACCATGCTTACCGTACAGGAAAGTTATGGAATTGTTCAGGGAATTCTTGCGCGACTAACCGCAGGAGAATTGGCAATCTCCAGACCCTCTCCCCTAGGGAGAGGCCTGTAGCCGACATCGGCGCGCCTGCGCGTGGACGCGAATGGAACCAATTGCCATGCCAACACTTCAGAATTTCTGCAAACCTGCCATCACATCAAAGTCATTCCGCAAATCTTCATAGAGTCTGCGAAAGATCCCGTAAATGTCCTGATACCTGGAGTGGTTTTCCATATTCGGTTCGAATCGCGTTTTCACTTTGACCATGTCCCGCAGGGCGCGAGGCACATCGGGATAAAAACCGAGGCCCATGCCCGCCAGCACCGCGTCGCCAAAGGGTGCGCCCACCGCCGCCTCTGGCAAGCAGAACGGAATGCCCAGGACGTCGGCCTTGATTTGATTCCAGAGCCTGCAGCGCGCGCCGCCTCCCACCTCGCGTATCTCGCTCAGCCGGATGCCGACCCGCTGCGCCACTTCCACATTGTGGCAGAGAGCAAGGGCCGTGCCCTCCAGGATGGCTCGAATCAAGGCAGCTTTCGGAGTGGAGAGCGACAGCCCGAAGAAGACTCCTCGAGCATGCGTGTTCCAAAGCGGAGAGCGCTCGCCGGCCATGTAGGGCAGGAAGACGACCCCGCAGCTGCCGGGCGACAGGGCCGCCGCCTGTTCAGTCAAAAGATCAAACGCATCCACCTTGAGCCGAGCTGCAGTCTGAACTTCGATCTCTCCCAATTGGTCGCGAAACCACCGCAAACTGGCGCCGGAAGCGACCATGGCTCCCAGGAGCAAATGCACCCCGGGGATCGCATGCGGCATGGCAATGAAGGCTGCTTCCGTCGCGCCGCTCTCGTTCGGCATGGTGAGCACCGACGAGGTGCCCGTCATCTCGACACCCACTCCCGGCTCGACCGCCCCAGCTTCCAGCGCCGCCGCTGCACTGTCGACCGTGCCGGCCATCACCGGTGTTCCGGGCCGCAGGCCCGTGACTTCGGCGGCCTCGGGGCTGACCTCGCCATTTAAGCTCTGGCCGGACTTCACCTCAGGAAATTGAGCTGGCTCAACACCACAGATGTCGCAGAGGGGTTGATACCATTCCCCAGTCGAGTAATTCTTGAGCTGCAAAAGCGCGGCGTGCGCGGGATCAAGGCTAAGATTTCCAGTCAGCCGGTAGTTGATATAGCCATTGACCTGTACGAATTTCCACGTTTCGTCCAGGATTCGGGGCTCATGCGTTTTCAGCCATAACAACTTTGGGGCGACATAGAAGGCGTCCGGGCGGTTTCCGGTTATCCGGTAAACCGTTCCCTCTCCGAGGATCTCGTCCAACTTCTTTGTCTCTGCCTCGGCCCGCCGGTCCATCCAGATCATCGCGGGCCGCAAGGGTGCGCCGGTGCGGCTGAGAGGCAACAAAGCCGGCGCCTGCGAACTGACGGCTAAACCGGTCACACGCTCAGCGGCGTGAGGGACTGCAGCCAGGACTTGCCGGGCGGCCGCACAGACAGCGCCCCACCAGTCTCCGGGATCCTGCTCGACCCATCCCGGACGCACATGGTGAAGCCCGTACTCGGCTTGGCCTGCCGCGCACAATCGCCCCTCGTGTGTCACCAGGACCGCTTTCGCTCCCGTCGTCCCTACGTCGATCCCCAACAATAAGTCAGGCATTATGAGCAGTTTTTTCTGGGAAAATGGGTAACACTTTTTTGCTCGGAGTGTTGGTGATCACTCCGTTCTTCTGTCACCAAGTTTCTACCGCCCGACGGCGGGCGGTTTCGACTTGGCGTTGCGTGTGAACCGCCGAGGCCGCGATCAGCGTCTGGGTCAGTTCGATGATCCAATCGATGTTCTCCTTTCGCTTGCGAAGAGTATACGCCTTCAAGGCCGGCTGTGCATGCTGAAAGACCCTGCAGCCGATGCGCCCGTCGAGACAGTCGCTGGAGCGATGGTTCTGTTCATGCGCCAGCACCTCCGCTCAGGCTTGCACTTGGGACTCTGCGATCAGGCCGCAGGCGAGGATCTTCTCTCGCAACGGAGTTTTCAGTTCCCGCACCGCACACTCCATCCCGCCGTTGTAAGGTGGATAATGAGGCGGTGAGTTCAGCGGCATGACCAGGTAACGAGCCAACACCTCATCGACCGCCTCACCAGATAGCATGAAAGCTAAGGAGTCGCTGAATAGCCGCAAGTTTCTGCGAGACTCAGCTGCATTACTGGGAACGCCTGAGCTGTTGGAGGAGGCAGCTAGGCTTTGGACACTTGAACCGAACGCACCGTCGAACGGCACAGGAAGAAGGGTCTCAGTCCCGCCGAATGGGGACTGGAGTTTAGGGATCCCGCTCTTCTCCACGCCGTTAACGTGGACCTACCCGCCGATTGGTTGCCGGAGCCCAGGGCTTCAGCAGGGAGGTGGTTCTGTCCGCTCCGGCCAGCCCTTGCCAACTGCCCTGCTTGGGAAGGCTGGTCGACCGCACGAGCCGTATGTCAGAGCTGTAACAGAAGAGCGACCCCAATTTTATAACGAATGAGATTTTGGTAGCGCACCAATGCGACGGCCCTCCATGGTTCCTCCCTTTGAACCTGCGACGGTTTCACCGAGGGGAAGCCTAATCAGGTCAGACGTGCTCGGCCAGATTCCCCAACAGCTGCCGGAAGCGACAAGAGCGATGCAGAATCCGCGTCTAGATAGACACGAGAGTTTCTGTGGGTTCGCACCACGGATCCCGGGCATTTCGTCGAAACCGGCCCTTCCAAGGCATCCCGAACGGCCACTGCTTTGCGACGTTCGGGAACGCAGCAAATCAGGTTCTCAGAACTCATCAACAGAGGGACAGTTGCGGTTACGGCCTCAAGCGGTACGCTTTCAAAGTTCGGGAAGTGTCCTTCCCCTGCCTGTTGCCTCCGACAGGGCTCATCCAACGTTACTCGCTTTACGCCGAGTGGGTCCTGGAAGTCTGCAACGTGGGGGTCGTTGAAAGCGATGTGACCATTTTCGCCAATTCCGAGCATGCACAAAGTGATCGGACGCTCGCGAAGGAGTATCTCGTACCTGCGGCACTCCACTCCGGGATCAAGTGCGCTGCCGTCGAGATAGTTCACCTTGCCCGGATGCACAACTTCCACAAAATGGGTATTCATCCAGTGGCGCAGACTTCCCCGATGGGTCTCAGGTAATCCGACGTACTCGTCCATGTGAAAGACCTCGACACGCGACCAATCGACCTCCTGTGTCTGAACCAGGCAGTTAATGAGATCTTCCTGAGAATTTCCAGTAGCCATCACCAACCGAGCACGGCCTTGACTCGAGATCGCGTCCCTCAGAATACCAGAGGCGCGACAGGCAGCAGCCTTTCCGGCCGTGGCCTTGGTCGGATAGATCTCCACAACAGCGCGGTCAATGTGTAAATCGCGTATAGCTAATGATTGCAAAAACATTCTATGCCTCCAGATTAATGTTAAAAACCAATGCGCTTCGTTCTGCACCTTGACATTTCATCACGGGTGGATGTGAACGGCCGCAGCGTGGTCCGGCGGAAGCGTCATGCCGAAGACGACCCGATTCTCCTGGCGCTCGACGGGCACGGCGTGACCCGAGACCATATCCTTACCTTGCAGGCGCGTTTGACCCGGCCAGGGTAATTCCGCCGTTACCTTCGCGGGGGTGTGTCCCCAATTCAACACGTAAACGAGCCGCTCATCCGCCTGCCCGCGAGAATGCACCACGGCTTCCACGGGGCCTGCGCCGGCCGGTGTCACAACCTGGACCGGAGGCTTCACACCCGCCGACTGCCAGACGGCGCGCAGTAGTGCCGCGGCTCCGGCGTCATGATTTTCGAGCAGCGGGATTCCCAACGAGAAGCCCAGCAGAATCGTCTGCCCTTTGCCAGTGTGCCTGACGACCACGGCTGGCGTTCCGGTCCTTTCGAAGACTGCTACCACACTGCCTTCGTTACCCTTTTCAAGCTGCAATTCTTCCCGAAACACGCGGCCGACGAGGTGGCTCGGCAGCCTCACACCGTTCAGCAAGCTCGTCGGTTGCGTCACTCGAATATCCCAGGGGGTGTAGGCAGCCACTATATCGTGACGCCGCGCCCCGAACAGCTTTGCCATCCCCAATCCGGGATTCACCGGGTACCCTCGGTCCAATTCATTAATGATGCCGAAACGAGCGTCGGCAAGCACGGTGCCGCCGCCCGCTACGTAACTCTCAATCGCTTCGGCAACATTCGTTCTGAGGCAAAGGTAGAACGGAAAGATGACCAGTTTGTAGGGCTTCAGACTGTCTGCCGTCACTTGCCGTCCGTCGAGGACGTTGATTCGCACCTGATCACTCCACAAAGTATGGTAGATGCCGATCAGGTTACGGGCTGTGAACGATCCCCAATCACGTCCTTGCGCTACCGACTTTAGTTGGCCGCCAATGTCGTAAACAATCGCAACCTGCGGCAGCAGCGGCCTCGCGTCGAGGAGTAGGCTGGGATCTGAATTCATGGCTCGGGCGGCATCTCCCGCAGCTATAGCGCGTGAGGTAGCGCTGCCATCTGAAGCCACAAGCCCCCGGCCGAAGCTTTGCCATTCGTCCAGGTGCGGACGCCACTGCCAGAAGTACATCGCCTTCGCGTCATGGGCTGCCATTTGCCAAGCCAGGAGATGGATCCGGTTATAGTCGAAGATTGCGCCCGGTTCGTCGCCGTAGCGTGTGAATCCAGTCTGAGGACCTGTCTGCACTTCCGGCATGACGAACGGCTTGCCCGCTGCCGCATCGTGCGCTGCCGTCAGGTCCAGGCTTGTTGTCCAGGGCGTATCCCAAAGCGCCTTTCCCTTCGCGAGTAGTTCCTGGTTGGCTTCGACACCGCGTGTGGGGATACCCACGGTATCGGGGTAAAAGGAGAGTCCGTATTGGTCGACGACTCTCGAGAGTGTCCAGTCATCCTGTTTGTAAATTCCTACCCCCCCACTCACTACGGTGCTGCCCACGTTATGAGTGCGAGTGGGATGCACAGAGTCAATGGACTTCACCAGATCGTTGATATGCTGCAGAATCTGGCTGGTGGCATACCAATAGAACAGCGGGCGATCAAAATTCGCATATTCCTGATTGAGCAGCGGGTCGTCCCATTGCGCGAACCAAGCGGCAGGGCTGCCGTATTTTTTCAACCCCCATTCCTGGAACCAGCGGGCAAAATGGGAGTCATCACTTCCTCGATCGGAAGAGAGGGAGAAACCCTCCATGTGCGGTTCATCCCAGATATTATAGGCGATCACACACTGAACGTCCTTGAAGTGCTGTACGGTGGCCTTGGCGTAATAGTCGATAAGTTCGATGACTTGGGGATCGGCGTAGGAGAGCTTCTCCTCCCGTTCCTGCGCGTCCAGAGCCGGTGAGAAGCGATCTGGCCATTTCGCCGCTGCAAAGTACGGAAGCAGGCCACTCCACATAACCGTCGGCATCACGCGCAGTCCCAGACGATCGGCGGTCTTCAGAATCAGATCCATCTTCGAAAAATCAGGGGTGGGTTTTCCGTATGTCAATAGAAAAGATGGGTAGGGATTTATGGTGTTAATGCCAATGGAGGCTAAGGTTTCCAGGTCGTGAACGATCTGCGCCTCAGAAGTCCACGAGTAGTACATGTACACGGCACCCACTTCGTATATCCGTTGCGCTCCCGTTGCGCTGGCCGCAATCAAGAACAGCGAGAATAACATGCCTATTAGATGTCTTTTCACGCACTCTCCTTTCCAGAGCTTTTGATTGCACCGCAGCTAAACTGCAATTCCAAACTGCGCGTTGGCTTCTTTGTGATGAGTGCTGTCAATCCTGCGGAAGATTTCCGTGTGCGTGTGGGAATCGGTAATTGGGGATTTCCTCGCACTTACTACCAGGGAAAGTGGATCCCCAACGCTAATGGGCTATAACCTTTTACTCTCTTTCCCGAGTAAAGACGCTGACTTGTCCGTGCCTCTCAACCCATCTACGGTCGGGAATCCAGCGCGGCGTGCAGATTTGCAACGCTCCCTACACATCCCTTTTGGCTTCAGAATAACCACAAACCGGCGAAAAGGGAGCTGCCCGGCCGCGCAGCGGGCAGCACAGGAGCTCAGTAAAGGCAAATGAGAAGAGGCGTCTCCGGAAGGGTAGAGCCCTTCCGGAGACGTTCATCAAATCTACCAGTAAAGCTTCAGTGCTAACTGCACCTCTCTTGGCGTATTGCGTTGGGAGGTTATCAAACCAAAGCTGCCCGAAGCCACCGTTGTATTCGGGCCGAAGAACTGCGGGTGGTTGAAAACGTTGTAACTTTCCACCCGGAATTGCAGGTGTGCACCCTCGCGGAGGCCTGAAAGTGGAAATTCCTTGAAGACGGAAAGGTCCGCATTGTTGGTGCCTGGCTGCCGCACGTTGGGGATCACCGGCGGTGCGGTTCCGATGGTGAAAGGAGAAGCCATCACAGCCACCTGAGGATTTGAGAAGTAATTCTGCATCCAGCCGGAGCCGTGGTTTCTTTGCAGCGGCGCCAACAAATCGGGTTGCTGGCTTGGGTAAGTTGGAAGAGGCGTGCCTCCTGATTGATTGAGTTCCATAGGAAAGCCGTCGTCAAACATCCAGTTGCCATTGGTTTGCCAACCGCCAAGGAGTCCATTGACCCAGGGGCTCCAATTCGCACCGAAGTGCTTGGTGCGGCCAAAAGGAAGCTCATAGACGTAGGCTAGTTTCAAAACCTGGGGGAGATCAAACGCGGAAAGAGCCCACTCCAACCGTAAATTGTTGGGGTCTGAAAGATGGGTCCATCCGCCGTAGTGAACGCTCCCCGGATCGCTCGTGGAGCCCTGGTCCAAAGACTTGGAGTTCGTGTAGGAAGCAAGGAATTGCAATCCCTGGGAGAAGCGCTTCTCGATCTTCAGTTGGAAGGACTGATAATTCGAACCCGCAAATGGAGCGTCAACCAATGACAGCCCAGTAAACTGCGGGAAAGGGACATCGAGCTGATACTGAGGGATGGTAGGACCCGAGAGGCCGCTAGTGGGGTTGGTGATAATCCCGTAAAAGGGATTTGCCACTGGCGCCTCTAAGGCGTTAATTTGCGCTGCCGAAGCCTTTTCGACCCAAGGGCCAAGGTAGTTCAGGTTGGTGAAGCTTCCAAACGGCAGGTCGGTACCCTTGTTCGCCACGTAGTCAGCTTCGATGAGCACATTCCCTGGCAACTGCCGTTGGACGCCCAAGTTCCAGGCCTGAGTGTAGCCCTCTTTATTCCAAGACTGCAAAAACCCGCTGGGACTGAACCCGACCTGCGTCAGTGCGCCTTCGGAACTGCCAAAGGGCAGAATCGGGCCGCCTGGCCAGGGGTTACTGATCGGCGGGCCGGGCGTTGCCAAGTTATAGTTCCAGGTGGTTTCCCAGGGAGTCGTCGGGCCATAACCATCCATCCCCGTTGGAACCGATCCTGGACCGTACATGGGGGGATTGAAGAAGATGCCGTAACCCGCACGCAACACCGTCGTGTTCGTTAATCGATAAGCCAACCCCACTCGCGGCTGGAACTCCTTCTTATACGCGGGCGCCCAGCGTCGATGCGAGGAGGTTAAGTACACATCTCCTCCGACCAGATCCGACAACCCGGGGACCTGGAGGGGCGAAGCAATGGTTGGATCAAAGTACTCCATGTGATTGTGGCGTTCATTCGTGGCTTGATCCAAATCGTAGCGGAAACCCACGTTCACGGTAAGTTTACTCGTTGCCCGCCACTTATCCTGAACATACCCTCCGTACATCGGCGCTTCTTGGGAAACCGGAACACCACCCGCGTACTGGCCATAGGCGGAGGTGTCGACTCCACTGAGAAACACTGCCATCGAATCCCCGCCACCGGCGGCCGGGTATTCCGACATCCCGTACCGATTCAAAAGAAACCATCCCATGGGGGTTTGCGGCGACCAGTAATTCTCCTCATGGATTTTGACCTCGCCGCCCACCTTGAGATCGTGGTGCCCGCCGATGCGGTCGACGCTGGCGATCAGGTCATGCACCTGGCGGCCGACGTTCGCCACGGTCCACCCTTCCTCACCCAGTGAGGAAAGGCCCGGCGACGCCATCGCGTAATCGCCTATCCAGTAGAAGGGCGAGCTTGCCACGCCCGCGTCAAGCAAGTAACTCGGCAGCCCGAGGGTGGTTGTCGGACTGTAACCCGAGTATTCCTTTGCAAGATTACCGGTGAACCATCCACCGCGTGTAAACCCGTACGTGAGGCTAAAGAGGCTGTTGGAACTGAGATTCCGCGTCAAGTTCAAGGCAATTACAGTTCCACCCACGGATGCGGGTCCCTCATCGTTGGGCTCCAAAGGATTATTAAAGGCCTTGGCGAGCTCCTGAGGAGACCAGTTATGTCCAAATTTGCCGTTGATCTGCATGCGGTCGCTGATGCGGCGGTCGATGCGGACGTCGAATTGATTCGTATCGGTGACATTGACGCCCGCACCCGCCCAATTGGCGTACGGGTTGTAGTTTGCCGTGCCCACGTTCACATTGGGAAACGGGAAATACTGAATCATCTTCGCGGCGACCGGATCAATCAGATTGCCCGGTCCTGTGGGGCGTTGGATGGGCGTGCCCATCAGGATGGCGTTGCCCGGCAAGCTAGCCGCGCTCGCATAAGTGGCCATGTTGTTGAACGGTATGAAAGTACCTCGCGCCGGGCCACCCAGGCTGGAGTTGTAGACACCTGAGTACGGATCCCAAATCTGGCCATCCGGCGCTGAGCATTGCCCGGAGGAACTGAATGTTCCGCCGTGATCTGCGCACACCTCACCGAAATCTCCAGCTCGTTCGGCAGCACTGGGCACGCCTGCCACAAAGCTCTGGAACGTCCGCAAGCGCGATCCTTCATAATCAGCGAAGAAAAACGTCTTATCCTTCTGAATGGGGCCTCCGACCGTCCCGCCAAAATCGTTGTAGCGGAGGGGAGGAATCGCGATGTTACTGGCGTTCGAGAACCAGTTGTTCGAATCCAGAACCTGGTTTCGGAAGTAGTCATACAAATCACCGTGAAACTGGTTGGTGCCTGAACGCGTCAGGACGTTGATGACCGTACTTCCGCTGTGGCCGATGTCCACGCCAAAGTTATTTGACTGGACGGCAAATTCTTGGACATCCTCGATGGACGGTTCATAAAGTTGGTTCTTGATTCCCAGGACTAGACCTGTCGTAGGGACACCGTCGACCAGGATTTCCGAGTTCATGTTCCGCATCCCGTCAGCATAGAACGCGTTGCCTCCGCCCGACAAGAACCCAGTGATCGTCGTAGGGATGGGAGCGACGCCGGGGGCCAGCAAAGTCAGGTCGTAGGCCGCGCGGCCGATCAGGGGCAGGTCGTCAACAAAGGTGCGGTTGACTTCCTGGCCCGTAACTGCATCTTGAGATGCAAGGAGGGGCGCTGCAGCAGTCACGTTGACTTGTGAAGTGGTCGCCCCCATTTGCAATGCCACATCGACAGTGGCGTTCTGTTGTACAGTAAGAGTTATCCCGGATTGGATGTATTCCTTGAAACCCTGTGCCTCCACCTTTAGAGTATAAGCACTGGGAGCAAGGTTGCGAAGAATGTACCGTCCGGTGTCATCCGTCGCCGTGTTATAAGTGAACCCTTTGACGGTATCCACCAACGTTACTCCCGCCTTCGGAATCACTGCTCCAGTCGGGTCAGCAACAACGCCCGTGAGCGACCCGGTATAAACCTGGGCAGCAACCGGCGGCCCCGCGAACACCAAGAAGGATAGAAAAAGCACGGACGTCGCGACGCACTGCCCAAAAGCACCAACCCCCTTGCAGGATCGTCCTTCCAAAAAACTAGTGAACATCGGCTCTCCTCCTTCCGTTTCTGAGACGATCTGTTTCTGAGATCCAAGACCCGACTAGCAACATCACTCCTGGGTAGGAATGGTGAATAAGTAATCAAGCCATGTCAGGGCGTCCGCTGGAGCTTTCCCGGCATCAACCGCTGATACAGCTCATGCGTTAACATCCGCACATCAAAAAGTTGCAATCTCGATCAAAGACTATAACCTGTTACTGAAACTAGTTTCATATACACCGTCGGAAGCTGGATGTCAACAACAATATTTACAAAGAATCTGAAAGCAGAATTCCCCCGCCTAAGGGCTCGAAGTAAGTCGATCCGGAATGTCTTTCTTATCTACTCTCAAACTTGATTCCTAAATGGGGCTCCGGTCGACGGGTATTCGCGGTTCATTTTCGCTCAGAGCCTAGCCACATGACGCTGTCCCGCTCGATGAGTTGGGTGGGGACCAGACGACTGCTGACGTGAGAGCCCCCTTCGCGCAACTTCTCCATCAAAAGCTCCATGCACTGCCTGCCTATTTCCTGCGAGGGAACTTTGACGGTAGTAAGAGCAGATTCCATCACCGCGGCGATTTCACGATCGTCAAAGCCGACAAGGCTTATATCGGCGGGAATTCGTAAACCCAAATGTCGAACGGACCGGGACACTCCCAACGCTATCTCATCGTTACCTGAGAGGATTGCCGTAGGAACAACCTTCCCATCGAAGAGACGGTTGGCTGCCCACTTTCCATACTCTACGAAGCTTTCCGGGCCCTTTCTTATCACGGCATTCGGCCTTAGTCTGTGAGCGCGCAGCGCCTTTACGTATCCTTCATACTGTTCGCGAAACCACGGATATTCCGTGTCACCAACGAAAGCGATCGATCGATGCCCATGATTTATGAGGTACTCGGCAGCTTTAATTTGTCCTTCAACACCGTCGTACCATACTTTATTAAGTTCCCGCCGGCGGCCATCAGTGAACACATTATTTCCAAATACAACAATCTGCAGCCCTAGCGCCTCTATGCGGGAAATCAAGTTCGGGTAAACCACTCCCGTCAGAATAACTCCCTCTACCCATCCCTTCTCCTCAAGAAGAGGCGGCAGAACGATCTGGCTGGGAGGAATTTCCTTCGGACAGTTGATGCCCAAGAAAACGACGTGCCGCTTAAGCATCCTGGCGCGCGATTCAGCACCTTGTAAAATTCCGGCGTGGAAGGAGTGAAGGAATGGGCGGTTCACTAACGCGAAACACACCATTTCCGAATGCCGTATGATTCGTCGGGCCAACGCATTAGGGCGATACCCCAGTTGGCGGATGACCGCCCGAACGTGCTCCTGAGTTTTGGCGCTAATTAGACTCGAATCATTGAGCACCCGCGAAACTGTGGCGACTCCGACGCGCGCCACTCGTGCTACTTCGCGAATATTAATTGAGGCCTTTTTCGCTTTCATGCGAATTGGCGCCTGCTGCTGGCAAATTATGAACCTGGCCTGGATACCGGCCAGGCTCTAAAACCGCAAGCGACGGTCTCGACGAGGTAAAACGCGCTCAATGCGTAAACTAGAGACGAAGCAGTCTGCGAATATTCTCCCCGAAAACCGCAGCTTCCTTTTGCTTTCCTAACTTAAGCAACTTCACATTATGAATTTCAACGCGCGGGTCTTCTTCTGGGGCATTCGAACCGAACAGCAACTTTTCAGCGGGAACTTCCACCCCGGCCATTTCCAGCCACTTATGAGTCATCACACCCGATGTTTCGAGATAGACATTGGGAAATCGCTTTGCCAATCCCATCGCCTCGATGTGCGAAGTCCAAAATTGTACCGACCGGTAGCATCCCAGGTGAGGCAAAATGAAGTTCACCGACGGATAAGTCGTGGCCATAAGGAAATAAGCGCTGGTTGGCCCAGGAAATTCCCGGCTGCCGCTCGACTCCGGCGGATAAAACCCCGTCAAATTCGGGTAATACATAACCGGAATATTAAGCTCAGCGACCACATCCAGCATTTCACGAGTGGGATGGCCATCCGACCGGAGCCCTCTTAATCCCAATGACCTTACTTCCTCGAATAGTATTTTGCGGAGCGTTCCCGCCTCCGCTTGAGGGTTGTGCACTGCCAAGCCGATGAATTTATCCGGATGCTTTTTGCAGAGAGCCGCTACTTCCCGGTTCTGCTGCAGGTAGAAACTGGTATTCACCCAGGGTACGTGTCGGGCGGACATAATGCAGGAACGGTGGATTCCCGCCTCTGCCGAATATTTTAAGAGAATTTCTGGATCGTACTTAACGGGCCGGTTCTTAGGTTCCCAGCACACACCCGTGCCCACCGCAGCGTTGCAATCGATGATCAAATGCTCGTCGCTGCTTTGATTTTCACTCATTACACCCTCCCTCCCAGCAAACGCAGGATGTTCCCTCCCAGAATCATCTCCTCATGGTCCTTCGGCAAACCCAACACACGAATTTTGAAAATGTCCATCCTGATATCGCCGTCCGGCCCATCAGAGGCCAGGAGGACCTTTTCCGGCCCGAGTTGTTTGATCGCCATCTCTAAATACTCAGTGAGCAGTACGATCGAGCTGTCGAGATAAACGTTTGGATAGCGTTTCGCCAAGTCGATGGCGTCAAGGTGTTCCTGGACGTCGTATGACATCTCTCCGCCTAAATGGGCGACAATGAAATTTATGGTCGGGTAATAAGGCAGGAATTCTTCGAAGTCCGGCACCTTCGCAAGATGGGCCACTACGGGTATCGGTAAATCTCTCACTGCGTCAAGTATTTCTTGCGATGGTTGGTCATGAAGCTTCAAGCCGCGCAAGCCTAAGTCATGGATCTCATGGAACAACATGGGTCGGATCGGGTAGTGCTCTGTGGCGGCAGAATGCCTTGCGAATCCAATGAATTTACCTGGATACTTTTGGCACGTCTGGACAATATACTCGTTGGGCTTTATATAGGATTTGCTATTGATCGGAAATATCACTGTCTTGTCCACGCCGGCTTCTTCGGCATGACTGAGGAGGAGGGTTGGGTCAGCGAACGTGTCCCAAGGGTCCACAAGATCCTCCGCGATGCCCACGTGAGCATGACAATCAATAATCGGCGCCTTTCCCGCTTTGTCGTTGGCCGCGTCTGACGCGGAACGCACACTCGCAGCGAAGCCTGCGTTACCGGACAGGGCGCTGCCCAAAATCACCGCCCCACTTCGCGTAAGAAAATCTCTTCTTGTTTGTCCTTGTTTCTCGCTCATCACTCGATGTCACCTCCCTGCCTCACCGCAGGATCTGTTACGAAACTAGTTTCATCTTTCACACCGACACACTCCCTGTCAAGCATAAAATAAAAATCTCAGATCTGTGGGTATCTGCAGCGGGAGATGGGGGTCTCGACTCGAGCTTTTCATTCGGGAGACTCGCGAGTATTTCACCGGCTGCGAGGTTGCTCGACAAACGAGCTAAGCCAGCAGCTTGCGTATGTTGCCCCCCAGGATGGCGGCTTCCTGCGGTTGCGGCAGTTTCAGGAGCTTGATCGCGTACATTTCTACGAGGGGATCTTCCTCCGGGGCGTTCGAACCGAACAAGATCTTTCCGGCGGGAATTTCGCGGATCGCCATTTCCAGATACTTGTGGCCAAGGACGCCGGAAGTTTCGACGTACACATTGGGAAGACGCGTCGCGAGCTCAATGGCCTCGAGATGCGCCCACCATTCATCGGACCGATAAGATCCGAGATGAGGGAGAATAAAATTCACAGACGGATATAGTCCGGCCATCACGTAATAGGCACGAGCGGGCCCCGAGTACGTCTCGGGTCCTGCCGTTCCCGGCCCCGCGGCGGGTTCTGCAACTCCCAATAGAGGATAGTACATGACGGGAATGTTGAGTTCGGCGACGGTATCCAGCAGTTCTCGCGTGGGGTGGCCATCGCTACGCACCGCCTTGAGCCCCACGGTTTTAACTTCCTCGATCAGCATTTGGCGCAGAGCCCCTGTTTCTGCTTGGGGGTTATGGGCAGCGAAGCCGATGAATTTTTCAGGGTACTTTTCGCAAATCCGGCCGATCTCCCGGTTCCTCTCCCGGTAAGACTTGTTCCGCGCCGGCATGATACAGGAGCGCTGGATCCCGGCGTCGGCGGAATCCTTCAAGAGAACATCGGGAGAGTAGTTGACTGCCCGCCTCTTGGGCTCCCAGCATTCTCCCTCGCCGACGGCGGCGTTGCAATCGATTACCATGCGTTCCCCTCTGTCGGGCATGGCTTGAAGGGCGCCCGTAGACGCGGACCACGAGTACAACATTTGAAGGGGTAAGCGTCGTTGCGATTCCCACTCATGCGGTCCTCTTTGAGCTACCCAGAAGACGTAGTATGTTTCCACCCAAAATCATTTCCTCATGGTCTTTGGGAAGTTTCAGGTTCCGAATCTTGAAAATCTCCAACCTGCAATCACTCTCCGGTTCATCCGATCCAAAGAGAATTTTTTCAGGGCCAAGCTCCTCGATTGCCATTTTCAGATATCGGGTGAGCACAACGTTGGAAGTATCGAGATAAACATTGGGGTAGCACTTTGCCAGGCTAATTGCCGCCAAGTGCTCATCGAAATCTTCCGAGCCGCTGCTCCCGAGATGCGCCACGATGAAATTCACGTCAGGGTTGGTGGGCACAAAATCGTAAAAGGGCGCCACGCGCTCCTGGGGAGGGTGAATGAGAACTGGGAACTTCAATTCTTTCGCAGCGTCCAGTAATTCCGCGTTGGGCTCCTCCTCCATTTCTCCGATGCCGCGCACTCCCAGGTCATGGCACTCGCGAAGCATCAGGGAGCGGATCCGGCCCGCCTCGGTAGCCGGACTATGGTCCGCAAATGCGATGAACCTGCCGGGATGACGGCCGCATATTTCCGCAATCTCCTCGTTAGCTTTCTCGTAAGTGGTGTTATAGATCGGGAAGATAACGGTCTGGTTGATCCCCGCTTCTTGAGCATGCTGAAGGATCGTTTCCGGGTCGGCAACGGCATTCCAGGGATCGGTGAGATCGTCTTTGGTTCCTGAAAGCCGGGCGATTCCAGCGTGTGCGTGGCAATCAATAACTGGAATCCCGCCTTGCTGCCCGGCGACAAGTGGAGTTGCGGCTCTCGAATCGGATCCGTTTGCGTCCCAGAGGGCCGTCCCCAAAAGGAGCATCCCACCCCGGCCCAGAAATTCTCTCCTTGATGGTTCGGGTTCCTTGCGCATGAGTACTCTCGCGAAATTCAATTATCCTTGTAAACGCGACAAACACTATCACTCGCACGCTTCTCCGTCAAGAAAAAGGCTCTCAGGATCCGATGATTGCTTGACAGCCATCGGTTCTCGTGTTAATTCCTGCGGTCGCGCGTATCGGCGTAAACTGCGAGGCGGAAATGTTAATCAACCGAAGAAAGCTTCTCGATCCAGGATTGCGATCTTCGCTGCTTTTGAGATTGCCAGGCAGCGGGCAGAATGCGTCGCCTGACCGTACCGCAGCGACGCCAAAATCTTTTCCCTGGCCCCAAGGCAAGAGGGCTGCTATCAGCCTGAGTTTTGACGAGGCCCGTCCAAGTCAGGTCGACGCGGGATTAGACCTGCTGGATAAATGCGGTGTCAAGGCAAGCTTTTACGTCCTACCGAAAGCTGTAAAAGAGAGGTTGGGAGGATGGAAGCGGGCCGTGGCCGGTGGCCACGAAATTGGGAACCACACGATGAGCCACCCCTGCGCTGGCAGCTACGATTGGTCTGTGGACAACCCCGTCGAGAACTACAGCCTGCAAATGATAGCCAAGGACATCGACGATGCGAACACCGAGATCATACGCTTGCTCGGTGTCACGCCCAGGACTTTCGCCTATCCGTGCGGCCAGTTGTACGTCGGCAGGGGTCGCCAAGCGGAGAGTTATGTACACTTGGTTGCGGAGCGATTCATCGTCGGACGTGGGCCGAACAGTGACACGATCAACAATCCTGGATTATGTGACCTGTCGAAGGTCTATGGGATGGCCTTCAACCGCATGGACTACAATGGCATGCTAAAGCAAGTTTCGGAGACTGTGCACAGGGGGTGGTGGACGATATTCGTTGGGTACGAAATCAGTGACCGAAAGGGGAGCCAGGTTACCGCCACGTCGGCGCTTCAGGCATTGTGCCGGCATATCAGTGATCCTTCCCTGGGAATTTGGGTTGATACCGTCGAGCACGTGGGCAGATACATTCAGCAGGTGCAGGCGGAGTCAGCAAAGTCAAGGTTGCAGGAGGGTGCGCAGTTAAGAGGCTAAAGGCAGCGCTGAGAGTCGAGGTGCGGTGTTTCAGCCAACCGTGGCTGAGGAACTGTGAGGTTGAACATGGCGACACTTGGGCGACGGCGGTTTCTGGCGGAGGTGAGCGGCGCAGTAGCTCTCGGCGGATTGGCGCGCCTCGAAGCGAGGAGTTGGAACCAACCTAATCCCGACTCTCCAGTCAACAAGCAGGCCTTTCAATGGCCTGACGGGAAACGAGCGGCAATCAGCCTCAATTTTGACGACGCGCGGGTTAGCCAGATCGATGTAGGGCTGGACCTCCTGGATGAGTGCGGGGTTAAGGTAACTTTTTGCGTCGTGCCGAAGGCTATGAAACAGCGTTTGGAGGGGTGGAGGCGGGCCGTGGCCAGTGGTCATGAGATCGGGAACCATACGGCGAATCATCCCTGCACGGTCAACTACGGGTTCTCCACTCAGAACGTTCTCGAGAATTTCACGTTGGAGATGATGGCGAAGGACATCGACGACGCGAATGCAGAGATTCGGCATTTGCTCGGCGTCACACCTATAACCTTTGCGTACCCTTGCGGCGAGATGTTTGTCGGAAGGGGCCGGGGAACGGCGAGCTATATACCCGTGGTCGCCGAGCGATTCGTCGTCGGGCTTGGACCAACCGAAGATTGGACCACAGATAGGTACGAACCGGTCCTCAACAACCCGGCATTGTGCGATTTGGCAAGAGTTCACGAAACGTCGTTCGGCGAATGGATCACCATGGATTATGAAGACCTCGTGAAGTGTGTCGCAAAGGCGATTGAGGGAGGGCGGTGGTTGGTTTTCGGCGGACACGAGTTCGGCGAGCAGGGCCGTCACGTTGCTAACAACTCGGTGATCAAGGCATTGTGCCAGTACATTACGGACCCTTCCCGCGGGATCTGGGTTGACACGGTGGGGCGCATCGGAAAATATATCCAGGAGCAGCGCGCCAAGACCGGATTGTCAGCGATGTCGCGCGGCGCCGGCCGACCCGACGTGGTTCCGATTACGGGTTGAAGCTAAGTCAAAACAACTAAGCGGCAAAGCAATCGGAAAACGGCAAACAGGAAAGTCTTTGGGCGGCTTCGCACTCGAGAAATTTCGGCCTTGAGTTTTTCTCTAGTAATCGTCCTGCAAATTTCTTGACATAGGTTCGATTGCGTGTTAAATGAAACCAGTTTCACTCGGACCGCTCTGGCAGCGGCAGAGGACAGTATGCCGGCGCGACGTACAATTGCGATAATCGTTGCCTTGCTCGCCCAGTCGGTGGTTCTGAACGCGTGGGGCCAAGGGAGGCCTCGAGTCTCTGCCTATGACCAGGCTGCCGCGCTACTTCAGCAAGGCAAGGTTGCGGAAGCAGAGGGAGTTTTGCGCGCCGAACTCCAGGCCCACCCTAAGGACGCTCATGAGCTGGACTTGCTCGGCACGATACTCGACACCGAAAAGCGCTTCGATGAGGCGGAAGAGATTTATTCACGCGCCTTAGGTATCGCGCCTGATTCTCCCTCTCTCCTCAACAACCTTGGCAACCATTACGCCATGCGCGGCCAGATTGAACGCGCTCGCGCTGCTTACTCGCGCGTCGTGGCGCTTGAACCTCATCATACAAACGCCAATCTTCATCTGGCGCAGATCAGCATTGGGAACGACGACGGCCAGGCGGCATTGCAGTTTCTTGACAATCTCCGGGAAGCAGACCAGCCTTTGCCTGCCGCGCAATTGTTGCGGGCACAGGCTCTGCATCTCAGCGGACGGCAGGATGCCGGCCTGGATGTACTCAAGCACCTTGAAAAGCAGTTCGCGAAGACTCAGTCGGTGATTTTTTCTGTGGGCTTGACCTATGCCGAGTGGGGCCGCTACGACGATGCCGAGACGGCTTTCACTGACGTCCTGGCCGGCGATCCGGCAGACGCCGATGTGCTCTATAACTTGGGCTTGGCCGCGATCCACGCCGGGCACCTGAAACGCGCAGAGGAGGCTTTCCAAGCCGAGCTCGAACAACGGTCGAACGACGTTGACGCGTTGATGGGTCTAGCGCGCGTCGACGCGGCACAGGGGCAGGAGGTCCGCGCTGTAGAGCTCTTGAACCAGGCGCATCAATGGGCGTCTCAGCGCCCGGACATTCTATTTTCCTTGGCGCAGGTCGAGGAAACGCAGGGTTCTTACGCGGAGTCAACCAGGGTGCTGGCCGAATACTTGAAGCTCCAGCCGAACGATTCCGTTGCGCAGCGGGAGTTCGCTTTTGCGCTTGCCCACACCGCGGAGTTTGATCTGGGTCTGGGGAAACTCACAAGCTATGTCGAGACCCACCCTCAGGACCCTTTGGGCTTTTACGAACTCGCCCTGGTCGAAACTATCGACGCGCAAGAAAAAGCGCTCCTTAACATCAGTCAGGCCATAGCCATCGAGCCGGATCTCCTGCCGGCTCGCTATGCCCGGGCCATCCTTAACTACCAGGCGGGCAAGGCCGGCGAATCAGTGAGTGATTTGACGTTTATCCTTGAAAAGACCCCCAGTGACTACGCTGCACTCGACCTCCTGGGTGAGGCACAAATAGCCTTGAATAGGGTCGAGGAGGCCGTAAGTTCGTTCCGCCACGCCGCGCAGCTGGGCCCCAACGAGCCTCGGGTCCTGATGCATTACAGCCGGGCTCTGTTGCTGGCTGATCAGGTTGAGGAATCCCAAGCAGTTATGCGCAAGCTGGCAAACCTGTCACAAACGTACAGTCCGGTTCGATTGTTCGCGTTCGCAGGGGCTCGTGACAGTGATTCAACCGATTCCCGCGACAACCCGAAAGAGGAAGCGGCAGTCGAATCGAAGGATGGAAAAGTGCGGCAGGCCGGCATCGAACGGGCTATCGCCCTTTTCCACAGCCAGGGAGCCGACGCGGCGTTGCTCAGTCTTGAACAAACGCCGGTTGAAAAGCGGGGAGGCGATTGGTACGTCGTCTCTGCCCAACTGCTGATTTCAAGCGGGAAGTACAAAGAAGCTATCGCCAGTCTCAATCGAGGTCTTGCTGCTTCGCCAACTCGGCCCGACCTGTTCTTCGAAGCCGCTCGGCTTCTGCTGAATTATGGCACCGCACACTCCCACTACAATGAGGCCGCAGATTTCCTCGAGAAAGCGGCTCGCGTTTTCCCCAACGACCCCAAGCTGCTGCTTAGCCAGGCAATCCTCTACGGCCTGTTGGGACGGTCGGAGGATGCGGAAAAAACCTTGGCCGGGATGGAGCTGCGCTGGCCCGATTGGGGACGGCCCTATCTGGTCAATGGGATTATCCTGGTTAACATCGGCAGGCTTACGGAAGCAAAATCGGTGCTTCGAGCGTCCATCGGTCTAGGCGACGCTGACATGCTCGCGTATTTTAACTTGGCGCTGGCCGATTTCACCGATTCCCCTCCCGAACTCGACGGCGCGGAAAAAGCAATTGCCCAAGCGTTACAGCTGGCTTCCCGTGATCCCTACGTTCAGTGGCTGGCAGGAAAGATATCGTACGCCAGACAGGATTACCAGGGGGCGTTGCAGCATCTTGACGCCGCACTCGCCTCCCAGCCGGATATGGTCGAGGCGCACATGCAACTCAGCGCCACTTATCGGGCGCTGGGTGAAAAGGAAAAGTCTCTAGCCGAACTCGAGGAAGTATCGCGAATCAAGCAGACACAGCGAGGCGCTGTTTCGGCCGCCCCGCCTTCGGCGTCATCCATGGAGGGCCTCCTCACGTCCGGGCAACCTCCGCGCTAGCTAGCGTTAAAGCGCATGGCCACGCCGCCCCGCGTACGCGGAAGTTAGTTTCTTGGAAAAGGAGTTGAAAATGGACAGCAGGAAAGTTACCACGTCTCGAAGGACCTTTCTGGCCACCAGCGGAGCTCTGCTGGGAGAAGGAATTGCCAGCCGATGGGCCTCTGGTGCCGGCATGAATGGCCCAGCCGGCGCGCTACCACAAAGCGGCCAGGGGAAGAAGTATCGGATTATTGATTGCCATGCGCACGTGGGGATCTGCCGCGAACCGGGCACGACCGAGGAACTGAGCGCCCCGTGGGACACTGTGGCCGACGCGGAAATAATCCTTCAACACGCCAAGGAAGCAGGCATCGATAAGACCATCATTTTCCCTATCGATAATACGAGCTACAAGGAAGCCAACGAAGATATTGCCCGCACGTGCCAACATTATCCCGAAAGGTTCGCGGGATTCTGCCGGCACGATTCCGAGACTGAGGAACGCGGCACAATCCGCCCCATGATGTTCCATGAGATCCGCGAGCTGGGTTTACGCGGATTGAAGCTGCATACCCAGCCCAACGCAGAAATATTGGACGCGGCCAGGGACCTCGGGATCCCGGTATTATATGATTCCAACCAGCATGTGGAATTGTTCGAAGAATTCCTTCCTTTTTATCCCACCGTGAATTTCATTGCTCCCCATCTGGGAAGTGACCAGTCGGACGACTGGCGGGAACACCTTCTGACCATCGAGTTGGCGAAGCGCTACCGGAACTTTCACGTGGATACGGCGGCAGTGGTCCTTACCGAATATCTGGAAAAAGCGATCAGAGACGTGCCGGCCGAACAGATTCTTTTCGGATCGGATGAGCCGGAAATCGATTGCCGGCTGGAGCTATTTAAACTCCAGGTTCTGAATCTGCCCGAGGAGAAAGCCAGACTGATTTTCGGCGGTAACATCGAGCGGCTCCTAGGAGGCCGCATCTAGAAAGAAATCCATCAGGAGTTAACCATGAGTGCATCGATTGTCGATTCCTATGCGGTCATCGGCGTGGGAAAAACTTGGGATGTGCCGCCCCGCTGGGTTGATTATAAGCTCGAAACGCTGCTGGTACGGAGCGGGGAAGCGGGAATTAGCCGTTCCTGCGTTATGGCGCTGCGCGATCCGTTCTCCGCCTCGGCAAACCGGCAGGTTGCTGAGTTCTGCGCCAAGGCCCCGGACAAATTAATTGGGTTTGCCGCGCATGATCCCCAACGAGAGGCAGGGCGACTGCGCCCCAAACTCATCGAGGAAGTGAAATCGATGGGTCTAAAGGGGGTCAGATCCGACGGGCATCCCACGCGGGAGTTCTTGGATGTCGTGGCGGAACTGAAGATTCCCGTGGTTTACTACCCCGGGTTCGACGACTATCCGGGACCCGGCCGGGCGTATTACATGATCGCCGCTGCGTACCCTTCCGTGAACTTGATCCTGCCGCATTTAGGTGTTTACCGCTCCTGGCAATGGTGGGGCCATTACGAAGCCATTGATTTAGTGAAGCGCTTTAACAACGTATACGTCGGAACCTCCAGTGTGGTCAGCCGCAAGTATCTGGACATGGCGGCGCAGGAAATACCGGCGGAGAAGATTGTGTTCGGTTCCTTCGCGCCGGTGCTGGATCCCCGGGTTGAAATTCACTCGGTCAAGTTGTTGAAACTGCCGGACGCGTCAAAGGCCTTAATTCTGGGCGGCAATATGCAACGCCTTTTGGGGCTAAGTTAGCTGTGAGTTCGATTCGGGGCCGGAGTTCGCCTTGTCAGATTTGGCGTGCGAGCGATTCTTCCGCGGCTCGTCGACGCTCGTCCTTGCGAAAGGCGAGTGAACTACAATTAAGGCTTTTATTGTTCTTGAACGGAGGCCAACATGAAACGATATCTTATCGGCTTGTTCATTTTACTGTTTCTGGTTGTGGCCGGCGCAATGGCCGGGGAGCGAGTGTATGAAGTGGGCGCCGTCTATATTTTCCTCCCCTCCACGAGCGACGAACAGATTGTTCGTGATCTCGAAACCATCGCCGGCACAGGAATTAACTCTATCGAAATCTGTCCGTCCTTTCTGCTGAAGTATGGCAACCCTGAACCTGACTTTTCTAAGACCGATCTCATCCTGAAGACCGCGGAGCGTCTGAGGCTGCGCGTGATGCCGACCGTTTTCTGGAGCGGGCTGCTCCCCGACTACGCGGCGGCAAAATGGCAGGACCGGTTTTCGCCGGTTGTTGATGATGCGGCTCGCGAGGCGGGGCTCTCCTATGCAGACCCTGAGGTCATGAATCTGATCGACTACTACTCCAAAATAACGGTCGAGCACTTTAAAGACTCGCCAAATGTGATTGCTTACAACATCTGGGACGAGCCGCACATGGGTGGATTCACTTTATCCGTAGGTGAAGGAAGGGAAGCTCACGACGACGTGCATTTTAGCCGGTGGTTCCAGGAATGGGGGCTAAAAAAGTACGGAAGCCCGGCTGCTTGGTTCGCCCAATGGGATGATCCGCTGCTCAATCAGGAATATGCGAATTTTGATCGCCCGTTATTCTATTGGTATGCCACCAGCCAGGTTCTGCAGCATATCAACGATCTGGTGAAGTCCATTGACTCTGTGCATCCCACCCGCACCCATGACGTCGGTAGTACTGTGACCAACGGGGGCGTCGGCATTTATGGGCAGGACGACTGGGCGCTGTCAAAAGTCGTGGACGAATATGGACTTTCTTATTATCCCGATATTCCTGCACGCGGCGCCGAGAGCAACCCGGGAGAATTGGCAAGAGAGAAGGCCCTCTGGGACACGCCTTGGACGACCGGCCTGGAGCTGACTTCGGCCCACGACGCGGCCGCGGCGTCTGGCAAGCCTTTCGTGATGCCGGAAGTGCAGACAGGTCCTCAGACCGGATTCACGCGCTACGGCGACGAGCCGGGAGCAATCTTCGACTATAACCGGATTCATATGCTGGTCTGGCAAATGGCGGCTCACGACGCGAAGGCGATGTACTTCTGGAAGTGGAGCCCCCACATGGACGAGTGGCAGGCTTTCGGACGCGGTCTCGCAGCCTCGGATGGCAGCATCACACGGCGAGCCGTAGCCGCAGGGGATGCCGCCCGTGTATTGAATTCCGACCCCGAACTTTTCCTGGATAGCAAACCGGTGGTTCCACAGGTAGCCGTGGTCTACGATGTGGCGGGTGACCTGAAGGCCGTAGGACAAGGGGGCGACTGGGAATCGTTCACGGCTCGGAATATGATCGGCATCTACCACGCTTTGTGGAATGATCAGGTGCCCGTGAAGGTCCTCGATGGACGGCAAGTGACGGCAGATAGTCTGAGGCCTTACAAACTCGTCATCTTTCCATTCTATCTCTGTCTCCGCGAGAATGTTGCTCGAGCCATCGAGGCTTACGTCACAGACGGCGGTACGGTTCTCGCCGACGCTCGCTTCGGCATTATCGACGAACTCGATCGTGGCTATCGTGTGAATCCGGGCCTCGACATGGCGAAGCTGTTCGGGGCGCGCCGCCACGACTTGGTGGCAGCTCACACGCCGTGGGATATCCGTATCACTCAGCCGACGGCGTTGCTCAACGATCCGCAACTACCCAGCCATCTGATCGGTCGCGTGTTTCGGGAGGAGTTGCAGCTTGAGAAAGGCAGCGAAGGTCAAGTGGCAGGCGTCTTCGAGAAGACCGGAACGCCCGCCGTGGTGGTACGGCGGACGGGGAAAGGGCAAACGATCCTGCTGGGCTTCTCCCTGGGGATCCCGCTGCTCGAAAATCACGACGCCGGAGCCGCTGCACTACTGCGCGCCGTCTGGCAGTCGGCGGGTGTGAAGCCTCCGGTCCAGGTTGTGACACCGGCCGGGGCAGGGCCAGTGGAAGCGGTAGTGCATTCCCGCGACCGTCAGGATGAGCGGCTGGTTTATCTGTTGAACTGGGGACACCGCTCGGCCAGCGTCACAGCCGAACTCCCTTGGTCCGGGCAAGCGCGACTGCAAGGTAAGGATATGGTCTTGGGCCGCGCGGTGGCGGTCGAGCACCGGGAGAACCGGGTCAGCTTCAGCTTGACTCTTCCCCCGGACCATGCCGCGGCGGTGCATATTCAACCGTAGAAAAATGGAGAGGAGTTTCAAGCCGTGAAACGACGTGCATTTCTCGCCTTGGCCGGAGCAGCCGCCGTGCGGCCTGGGAGCGCAAGGCCCGGCACGGGCCAAGCTGTAAGTGGGCCGTGCCGCGAAGCAGTATCGGAACTGCGGTTGGCAGGCATGAGCCTGACGGAATTGCGCCAACGGCTTTATGATCAGCTTTTCCAGGCCGTATTGCCCTTTTGGGACAAGCATGGAATCGACCATGAGTATGGCGGAATCATGTGCAGTCTCGATTATGACGGTACGCCCCTTAGTACCGGCAAGAACCTCTGGTTTTTGGGGCGCGCCATTTGGGTTTACAGTTTTCTGTACAACCACTTTCGAAAGGACCCCGAATTCCTTACGGTGGCGAGGAAGACGAAGGAATTTGTGTTCAAGTATGCACTACAGCGAGACGGCTGGTGGGCGGAAGAGTTGTCACGGGAGGGGAAAGTGCTGAGGCCCTACAGTGGTGACACCGAAGGCATGTACCACCTCGCCGAGGGCCTACACGAATATGCCGTCGCCAGCGGCGACGAACAATCTCATGAAACCGCCTCGGACCTTCTTAAAAAGCTTTTCCAGGAGTTCAATAGCTCTGCTTTCCGGTACCGGGGCGCGGATTTTCCCTATCTCTGGGGCAGTCCACGCGCCGTGCGGCCGCAGGGCTTATGGTTTCTGAATCTCACCCTCTCCACCCAGATGCTCGAGCGTGCGGATGATAAGGAAATCGCGGCGATCGCAGACTGCTCTGTGGATGCGATCGTGAATCGACATTACAACCCGGACATCGGCTTGAACACCGAGATGCTGTATTTCGATTTCACCAGGCCGAAAGAAGAGGCACAGAAATCGCGCTTCGGGCATTGTATCGAGGCCCTGTGGATGGTCATGGAGGAGGCGAACCGGAGAGGGGATGAGAAGCTCTGGAATACCTGCGCCGAGCGCATCCATCATCATCTCAATGCGGGATGGGACTACATTTATGGAGGACTTTCGCAATGGGTGAATGTGAACCACCCCTCTTACCGGTGGCCCGTCGAGACTCCGCCGGGAACCCGTCTCGAGTTCCATTTCGTCGGTGAGTATGAATACCTGAAGTGCCTCTGGTGCCAGAATGAGGCCCTGATCGCAACGCTAAACGTATGGGAGCGAACCGGGGCGGAGTGGGCAGCCGAATACTTCGGAATGGCGTACCGCATAGCGAACGAAAAGTTCTGGCAAAGTGAGCGTGGTTACGCCGCTGGGGCCATGCTTTTTGCAGGCCGCCGCATAACGTTTCAGCCCCACGTCGGCCGCCAGGATAATTATCATCCCCTCCGCCAACTGATGTTGAATATCTTGACCCTGGAGAGAATCATCCAGCGCGGTACAGGTCCCATCCAGCCAGCGAGCGACGCGCGCAACACAGGTGTTGGTCAGCTTAGAATGGACTAACGCTCGAACCCGCTCGCTTTGTAGGCGCCACGCCGACGCCGCCGGGCCGCGCTAAGGGGGAGAGGTTTTGGCCTTGTCACCTGCCTTAATCGATTCCATAAATTGCCTTCCCTCATCGAGGTCTGCGCTCCCTGGTTGTTTTCCACGAAGTCGTTCGTAGAGGGCTAGCCCAACTTCCGCGGTCCAAAGGATTTTTTGGGCAGTTCCGGAGAGTAATGCTTTTGTTTGCAGCGCTCGTTCCCTTTCAGGCCTAAATAGTGACGAATACACACAAATATATTCCT
>JBELAJ010000270.1:0-13550 GCA_049508935.1 Terriglobia bacterium
CCTGCCACAGACGCGCCGTGAGATCCAACGCCTGCTGTTCACCTGGACCGGACATTGTGCGTATTGTGGTAGCAAAATTCGCAAGCCAAAGCGACCGCCTTAACTTAACGTAGTAGTACTAACCACCCGTGGTGAAAATGATTCCCCTCCTTGGTAAGGAAGGGGTCAGGGGTGGTTGCCACTCGCTGGCGATACCACCCACCACCCCCCGCCCCTCCTCCCGCTGAGGAGGGGAGTCATTTTCATGGCAGCTAAGTATCTCCGCAGTTAGGTTTGAGTTGACAGCTTCACGAACAACTGCAATGATCCTTCGCTGCCCTTAGAATGACAGGTTGCGCTTTTTCTCACATCTTTACAAGCTTGCTATAAGTCGGATCGGCAAAGCAGCGTGGCCAGTTCCAGCCCCGAGGTTATTATGCGACAACAAATCACTGGCGAGTGTCTTGCCGAAGTTCTCGGAACCTTTGTTCTTGTTTTCGTGGGGGACGGCATTGTGGGCGCCGCGGTCCTCGTCGGAGCCTATGACCCTCTGGGGGTGGCAGCCGTGTGGGGACTCGCGGTGATTATCGCCGTCTATTTGACCGGGGGGGTCTCGGGCGCGCACATCAATCCGGCGGTGACTCTGACCCTCGCCGTCTTCAGCAAGTTTCCAAAGTGGAAGATCATTCCCTATGTCCTCTCTCAAATCGTAGGAGCCTTCCTCGCCGCAGGCGCGCTGTTCTTCTGCTGGCGCGGATTCTGGCAACCGGCAGCGCAGAAGCTCGGAGTAACCGTCGGTCAGCCGGGGAGTCAAAAGCTGATGATGGTCTTCTCTTGCTACTACCCTAATCCAGGGTCTGTGGGAACGGGCCTTCCGGATCTTGCCAAAGTCTCCACCGCCACCGCCTTCATGGTTGAGGTGCTGATGACCATGATCCTCCTGCTGGCCATACTGGCGCTCATTGACGAGTCGAATCCCCAAGCGCCGAAAAGCAAGCTCGCACCGTTGTTCATCGGCCTCACCGTCACAGCCATGGTCATGCTCGGTGGACCTCTGACCATGGCCGCCTTGAATCCGGCTCGCGATTTTGGTCCTCGCCTTTTCGGTTATCTGGCGGGTTGGGGACGCATCGCGTTGCCCGGCCCGCGCGGCCACGAATGGTGGGTTTACCTCCTCGCTCCAAGTGTGGGTGGCTTGCTGGGCGGAGCGATCTATAGCGCGCTAGTTCAGCGCTGGTTCCCGAAGTTCACGGTGGGACACGCGACGTAGGCCATATGGAGTGCGGCAGCGTAGCTACCGCCTTTCCTGCGGCGGCCAAAGTCGTCCCTAAGGCGGCAGCTTCGCTGCCGCACTCCGAGGCGCGTCACCTGATAGAATGGTAGTTTGGCGGGGAGGTCCCAGATGAAAGCAGCTTTCCTTACCGGCCTAAGGCAAATGGAGATTCGCGAGACTGCGCCTCCGCAGATCACCGATCCCCACGGCGTTCTACTGCGCGTCGGGGTGGTGGGAGTTTGCGGTTCGGACGTGCATTACTACACGACGGGGCGGATCGGCACCTTGGTGGTGAATTACCCGGAATGGACAGGTCACGAATGCGCTGGAAGCGTGGTGGCCGTCGGGGATCAGGTCAAGAAAGTAACCGTGGGCCAACGCGTGGCCGTGGACCCGCTGATTGCCTGCGGGCATTGCGATCAATGCTTATCAGGCCGCGAACACACTTGCCGAAACCAAAGTTTCCTGGCCTGCCCCGGGCAGGGGCCGGGGGCGCTTGCGGAATACCTGGTGATGCCGGAACGGTCCTGCTACGCGATACCCAACGACATGACCATGGTGCAAGCCGCCGCGGTCGAACCGCTCTCGATCGGTGTCTACGCGCAGCGCCTGGCCGAGATGCGGCCGGGCGCCAAGATCGCCATCCTGGGTTCCGGGCCCATCGGATTGTGTGTGCTGCTCGCCAGTCGCGCTGCCGGTGATTGCACCGCTTACGTAACTGATCTTATCGGCGAGCGGCTCGAAATGGCCCGGCGCTGCGGGGCGACTTGGACTGGAAACCCTAAAGAGATCGACGCGGTCCGCGCCATCCTGGAGCTTGAGCCGCTGGGAGTGGACTGCGTTTTCGAGTGCGCGGGGCAGCAGGAAACGCTCGACCAGGCGATTGAACTGCTCAAGCCGGGCGGCAGCCTGCTGTTGATCGGCATTCCAGAGGTCGATCGCGTCAGCTTCAGCATTCACACCCTGCGGCGCAAGGAGATTCAGCTTCAGAGCGTCCGCAGACAGAACCAGTGCATGGCCCCCGCAATCGAGTTGGTCGCCAGCGGCGCTATCAACCTCGATCAAATTGTGACTCACCATTTCCCTCTTGCCGAGAGCAAGCAGGCTTTCGACCTTGTCGCCGACTATCGCGATGGCGTGGTGAAGGCCATCGTCCACGTAGCTCAATAAGCCGATATGTGGTAAATCGTAGGTGGGGGAAACCAAATTTCACGTCATCCCTGTGCCCCCCGCTTGTCATGCTGAGCGAAGACTTCATGATCCTTGGGCTCACCGCTGGTCATGTAAATACCCTCTGCCCCTTGGGGGAGAGGGTGGGCCGCGACGGCGCCCTCACCAGCCGGCGCGGGCCGGGTGAGAGGGTCCGGGTTCGCGATTTTGCTGGCAGTCGCTCATGCCCGTCGGCGAACGGGCACCCGGAAACCATGAAAATCGCCCGACGGTGGACGGATGTGGCGCGGGCGTCCCGCCCGCTGTGGCACGGGCATCCTGCCCGTGCGCGGGCTTCGCTTCGCTCAGAATGACAGACCGTGGCCTACTTGAGGAAGGGAATGTATGCCGGAACGCGGCGCCGGTAATCCCGGAACTCGTCGCCAAATTGTGCCGCCAGCAGCCTCTCTTCTATCCGCACTCGAATCTCCGTACCAATGGCGAGCAGCAGGAGCGAGGGCAGCAGCAGCCGTAGAGGCGTTGCCAACACCATACCCGTACCCAACAACATGCATAACATCGAAGTGTAGATGGGATGGCGCACCACTCGATACGGCCCGGACCGCACGAGTACGTGGTCGGCATTGAGACCGGCATCAAGCCGCCACTGTCGCCCCAGTGCGTGCGTGCCGGTCCAGGAGAGAACGCTTGCGGCTGCGAAAAGGGCAACAGAAGTTATGATCCGCCAAGGTCCTGGCGATCGCGTCCAGAAATTGCCCTGCCAGACGAGAGTGTACGCGACAGCTATGAATACCATGCCCCAGCGGGCACGGGGATCCATTTTCGTCGCGCGCGGAGTCTTACGCTTGAACAAGGCGACGATAAACCGAATCATCCAAGCGAACCATCCCGAAGCCAGAATCATGTACGCGTAAGCAGGCATGTCGATCGTCAATCACAAATCGCAAATCGGCAATGTCCTCAGGGCCAGCGCTTGAATTGCTTGCTAAGCGCCAGCCCTTGCATTTGGTAGGAAGAGCCTATTTGGACGCCGTAGATTTTTTCGGGTCGCGCCATCATGGGACTATAAATGAGCCTGCCCACAGTCTGCCCGTGCTCGATGAGGATGGGCACTTCATGCGCCCTTACTTCCAGCACGGCCAGCGTTCCGAGCACGTCGCTCGTGCCGTAGCCAAAGCCCGGATCGAAGAACCCCGCGTAGTGGACACGGAATTCCCCGATGGATTGATCGTACGGGACCATTTCCGCAGCGTAGTCAGGCGGCACGCGGACTTTCTCTTTGGACGCTAGGATATAGAAATCGCCGGGGTCCAGGACAATGCCGCGCCCCTCGACAGAGAAAACGGCGTCCCAATATTCGCGAGGGTCGTGGAAGTCGCGGACGCCCAGGTCGATCACCGGGGCATGTCTCTTGGCTCGGAAAGCCACAGGCTCAGTTTCGCCCTCCGCATTTAGCCTCACGGAAATGCGCAGCCCCTTGTCAATCTTGGCCTTTACTGGGCCCTCGTCCTCTTCGTACACCAGGTTTTCCTTTTCGTCCAGTTCAGCCAAGGGGCCGTCGTGAGAAGGCGGATTGCCGCGGACGAATCGCAGTTGGTTCAGTTTCATTCCCGTCCGCACCTGGATCGTGAATGTGCCCGAAACGATTTCGGCGTACAACTTTCCGCGATAACCGGGACGGACGCGCTCGAATTCGACACCGTAGTCGGTGATCAGCCTGGTGAAAATGTCGAGCCGCCCCGTGGTGCTTTTGGGATTGGCTCTCGCCTCGATGTCCTTCGGCAGGCGCAACTCTTCCATCAAAGGCGCGATATAAACACATCCTGGCTCGAATACGCTGCCGCCGGTCAAATTAATCTTGGTGATGAGGAGCGAGGAGATCTTATCTTGGACGGTGGACTCAGGGCCGGGCAGGAAGCTGGCACGGACGCGGTACGCGACCTCACCGAGACGCAGGTCAACGCTGGCGGGTTGGATCTGCTCTTCCGCGACTTCGTTGCCTGCCTCGAGACGCCCGCCGGCAATTAACTCCCGAATGGCTTGGGAGGGCAGTATCCCCGTCGTCCGCGCGGAACTTGGCCGCGTTGACAAACTTGGAAAGAGGCTGTTGCCTGTCGTGCCCATTGTGGTTACTGCTACCTCCCCACGGTTTGATTCGACATCTGAATAAACGGGAAACACTCCGGGATGTGAGTGTCGTAGACGGCGTGGCGGCTCAGAACCCAGGCAGGGTGCGGATTCAGTTCGACGCCGCCCGGCATCAGTTTCTCGAAGCGTCCAAAGAAAATCCTCCAAATATCGCCGTCTTTGGGCGGCAGCGAGCGGCCCGCCGCCAGGTACTTCATTCCTTTCCAGGGGAAGGCCAGTTCCACGGTCCAGCCTTTGTCAGTCGCGGAGTTGTCATTGATCTTACCGGCCACGTGCGAGGCATGAAGCAGGCCCGGAAACTGCCAGTTCAGAAACGCCCAGCGGAGGCCGCGGGGGTGAGTTCCTACCCAGAAATTCTGGTCCGTCCGATCGAAGTCGCCTCCGAAGGTCAGGGCATTATTCTTGAAGATGTCGAACTCGGGAACGTCGAAAACGCCGCCCTTCTTGTAAGCGTCGCGCCAAATGAAGAAGACCTGGTAGGTGGCGCCCAGGGCATTCGTCTCGAACTCCGAATAGGCATCGCCGCCGTCGATGAACACCTCGGCGTCGTTTTCCAGGAAGATCAGCGAACCGGTTTTAGTGAGGTGGGCTTCCACGTAGGGCTCTTCCAGCCACAAGCCGACGTACAGGTATTGGTCGTCCCACAAGACGGCGACTCGTGTGTCGTAAAAACCGCCCTGTCCCGTAACCATGTCCACAAAGCGCGGAGATTTTTCCGCCATCTGCCAGGAGGGTTCGTCCAGCCGGCCGTCAACCACGATCGGCCCCGCCGCCCGCCGCGCTACGTAATGCGCAATATCCTTCGCCGTGCAACCGTAACTTCCTGTGCCCTCCTTCATCCAGGATTGACCGCCGGGTGCACCGGTGCCGTTTTCCGCGCCCCCCGCGGCGACCAGCGATACGAAAAGGATAGCCACAACAGACAGTTTCCCTACGTTCTTCATGGCTGCGTTCCTCCTGAGGGCAATTCCCGGGCTGCCGTACGCGTAAGCTTTGTGTCGGGACGAATGCACGTCGCTCTGGGTCTTCATCGAGACCAGCCCTGATGGGCCACCTTGTTTGGCAAGCAGTTCCCCCCTGAAGGAGGCTGCTGCGAAAGTCGAGTTTCCCAAGGCGCCCCATGATAGCACGACCGTCGCTCGTCAGGACGAACAACCGAGCGCGAAGCCGAGCGCCTCGCAAATTTCCCTCATGCGCTCGCCCTTGAGCACTGCCACTCGACGGCCCAGATGAGCCTTTGAAACGGTCACAAGATTGTATAGATTAACCGCGCACTCGCCCTTCATGCCGTCCGCCTCGCTCAAGCGCACTTCCGATGGCACACCACGCACTGTAGAAGTGATAGGCGCTACCGTCACAGCGGACAAGTACCCGATTGCACTCTCGCGGGTGAGCACGACCACAGGTCTCTGTTTGTCGGGGCGGGGGAACTGGTAAAGCCGGACTTCACCGCGTGTTATCGGGCCGGCCATTCTGCCACCTCTTCCCAGTCCTCGACCCACGGGGAGGCATCGGGGCGCTCCCGATAGCCCTGGCGATCTCGTGCCTCGAGCTCCTGGGTTTGAAGACGCCTGAGGTGCTCGCGAAGCGCCTTCCGAATCAGTGCGGAACGATTTACTCGCGCACGTCTCGCAGCTCCATCTGCGGCGCGGAGCAGGGCCGAGTCCAGTACGACTTGAATAGTTTCCATACTGTGGAGCATACTCCACAATATGGTCAACAATCAATAGCGGCTTGCTCTGGAAAGGTGTAGAATCCGCAAGGTGTCAACTCTGATTTCAGGTCAAATTCATGCATAAGCTCACGTGTCAAAAAATTCTGCAACGCAGCTTCTTGCAACTTCTCGCTGCGGTTTGCACTTGCTCCCTTGCGGCAGCAGCTCCGGAAACGCTTTGGCAGATTGGCAAGTTCGATCAATCCTCTGCTGAGTTCCACCAAGGCGAAATCAAACCTCCCAATGTTGCCGGCGCGCAGCGCGAAACCGACGTGCTCTACATCATCGGGAAGAGCGACCCGGCAAGCGATTGGCCGGCCTTTCAACCGGGTTCGGCAAACGGGGGAGCTGGATTTCGTCCCCACCCTTATGCCATTCGGTTTGATTTGCCGGAGGCTCCGCAAGGGCTCTACACGCTCAAAGTGGCATTGCTGGTTGAAACGCCGCGCGTCTCGCGCTTGCAGGTTGAAATCAACGGGCATCGAGCCGTGCTGTTTCAGCACCCCACCCTGAACTATGCCGGGGGCGATGTGAGCAGTGTCTTCGAGCCCGCGTATTCGGCCGACACCATCACCGTTGATCTGCCCACGGATTACCTGAAAGAGGGGACCAACGAACTTGTCCTGACCGCCGTGGATGAGTCGGCGGAGCGCGATGACGTCACCAACCCCGGGATCTTCTACGACGCTTTGGAATTGGATCAAGACCCAGAGGGGAAGTTCTCATCGGCGGAAGTCGCGGTCCAGGTTGTCCCGACCTTCTTTTACCGGCAGAGCGAAGAAAAGTTAGTGGAACTGGTCGACGTCTTTATCCGCCACAACTCGCCGTCGGAGGACGGAGAAGCGCAGTTGACAGTAGGTAAGGATAAATTCACCGCGAAGCTGGAGGCCGGTTGGGATTTTGGCGATCAACGGGTGGAGTTCGAGGTTCCGGAATTTGACGCCCATACCAAGGGCGAGGTCGCAGTCAGTCTGGGCGGACACACGAAACGCTTCCCGGTGGTCCTGGATCCGGCAAAGAAGTGGAAGCTCTTTATCGTGCCCCACACTCACCTGGACGTGGGTTACACGGATTACCAGGCCAAGGTTGCGGAAGCTCAAAGCCGCACGCTCGATGAAGCCATTCAGTTGATTCACGACCATCCTGAGTTTCGCTTCAGTCCGGATGGTTTCTGGTGCGTGCGGAAATTCATGGCCGGACGAAGTGAAGACGAGCGGCAACGGCTCTTTCGGATGGTCGAGCAGAAGAAGATCTTCGTGCCCTCGGTAGAGGCGAGCCTTCTCACCGGCTTTCCCGGACTGGAAACACTGCTGCGCTCGCTTTATCCCGGCTTTCAGTTCAACGACGATCACGGGGGAGACGGCGATTATGCCAACATCACAGATGTCCCCTCCTATTCCTGGTCCTACGCTTCGGTGCTGGCGGCGGCAGGCCTTAAGTACTTTGCCGCCGGAAGCGACAACTACCGCGCCCCGGTTCTTCTACAGGGACGCTTGCACGAGAAGTCGCCCTTCTGGTGGGAAGGCCCGGACGGCGGAAGAATCTTGATGTGGTACTCGCGGCACTATCATCAGGTCTTGACGTTGTTCGGCATACCGCCCCAAATTGCGGGCGGGCGCGATTCCTTGCCGCGTTTCCTCCAGATCTATTCGCACCCTGAATACAAATCCGATGCCGTCGTGGTTTACGGCACGCAGGTCGAGAATACTGACCTTTTCCCTCAGCAAGCGACGCTGGCCGAGGAATGGAACAAGATTTACGCTTACCCGCACTTGAGCTATTCGGGATTCGCAGAAGCCCTCCGTTATATCGCCAACCAGTTCGGAGACGCGATTCCCGTGCTGCGGGGCGACGGCGGGCCGTACTGGGAAGACGGGATTATTTCCACGGCGCGTTCGGCGGCCCTCGAGCGGGAGACGGAACAGCGAGCCTTGGCGGCGGAGAAATTCTCCACGCTCAGCAGCCTGGTTAATCCCCGCCTTCAGCCCGAGGACGAGGCGCTGAAGCGGCTTTGGCACAATATGGTGCTTTACGACGAGCACACCTGGGGCGCCGCGGGCAGTGAGTCGAATCCGAAGAGTCAGGAAACCGTTGAGCAGTGGTCTGTTAAAGAAGGGTTCGCCGCACAGGCCAAGAAGGATGTCGATTACGTGCTAAGGCGAGGCATGGCCGCTCTTGCGGACTACATCTACGACCCGCAAGGTACGCTGCTGGTTTTCAATCCCCTCAGTTGGCAGCGCTCCGGCCTGGTCGAGATGGATTTGGATAAAGGCCTCGAGCTTGTTGACCAGGTGACACGGCGCACGGTCGCTTACGAAGTGCTTTCCACAGGTCCGGCTTACCGGCACGTTCGGTTCCTCGCCCAGAATGTGCCCTCGGTCGGCTACAAGGCTTACGCCCTCAAAGAGGCCAAAGCCGAGCCGGAGGCTCCGCAAGCAGTCTCAGAAGGGACGCTCGAGAATCAGTACTACCGGGTGACGCTTGATCCTGACAGCGGCGCAGTGAAAAGCATCTACGATAAAGAACTGAACCAGGAACTCGTGAATCCCTCGAGTCCGTATGCGTTCGATCAGTACCTCTACGTCACGGGGGCGGATCAAACTCCCAACCGGCTGATTCAGTACAGTCCTGCTTTTCCGGTCCCGGAGCTTACGGTGCACAACTCGGGCGAGGGGCGACTGCTGTCCGTCACCAAACAGCCCTTCGGGACGGTTGCGCACCTCGAGTCTTCCGCCGTGAATACGCCCCACATCGAGACGGAGGTGATTCTGTTCGACAGGCAGAAGAAAATCGAGTTCATCAACCGCGTGCACAAAACCGAGGTTTACACCAAGGAAGGCGTTTACTTTGCATTCCCCATGGCCATGGACCATCCGCGATTTCGCTACGAGATTCAAAACGGAATCGTGGACCCCAGCCGCGATCAACTGCCCGGGGCCGGCAAGGAATGGTTTTCCGTGCAACACTGGGTGACGGCAGAGCAGGGCGGCGTGACGGCGGTGCTGGTTCCCGTCGATGCGCCGCTGGTGGCCTTGGGAGACATTGTGCGGGGAACATGGCCGCTCGAATTCGGCCAGCGCCCCGGCACGATCTTCTCATATGTGATGGACAACTACTGGGACACGAACTATGCCGCCGGGCAAGGAGGCGACTTCACCTTCCGCTACGTGCTGACCAGCGGAAACAGCCTCGATCCGGGCTACCTCGGCAGGCTGGGCCGCGAAGAGATGTCTCGGCTCGAAATCGACCAGATTACGTCCCAGGATAAAGCGATTAATTCGCCAAGGCCGCTCGATGCCTTCCAGGCAAGTTTCCTCGAAGTGAAGGATCCTGATGCCGTGCTTGTGACGTGGAAGAAGGCCGAAGACGGCCAAGGCACAATCCTGCGTTTTGTTGAAGTGGCCGGAAAAGAAAGCGAGATTGAGGTGCAAACGCCGCTTTTCCAAGTGAAATCGGCTTGGTTGAACGATGCACTGGAGAGGAAGCAAGGGCCTCTCCAAGTTCTTCCTTACGGCTTCAGGTTCTCTGTCAAGCCGTTTCAGATCGTGACGGTTCGGTTGGAGACCGCAACGAATTCAAAGTAACGCAGACCTTTGTTTCTGAGGCAGGCGGATCCGGCGACGTCTGGAGAAACCGCCGTCGCCAGAATCCTGTCCTGACGAGGCAGTTCACCTTGACGCCCTGGCGTTTGTCGTTCATACTTAGACGTACATTGTATTACGAGGATTTCATATGCGAACCAGCCAGATTATCTCAATTACTCTCCCCCCCGAAATGCTAACCCGCGCGGTGGCATTGGCGAAGAAGGAGAACCGTACCATGAGCGAACTGGTACGCGAAGCGCTGCGACACTACGAGCGCCAGCGCTGGTGGGACGAGACCAACGCTTATGGACGCGCCCGCGCCGAAGCGCTGGGCATCCGTGAAGAGGACGTGGATCGCCTGGTCCATGAATACCGCCAGGAGAAGCGAGTTCGTCGCAAGCGCCCGCCGAAATGATGCGCATCGTCGTAGACACCAACGTCATCGTCTCGGCACTTGTATTTGGCGGCCTACCGCGTGAAGTGCTCGATCTGGCGGGGGCTGGAATTTGCTCGTTGTATTTCTCTCCACCCATTCAAACCGAGGTTGATCGCATTCTCGCTGTCAAATTCGGATGGAGCGCAGAAGAGATCCGGAGAAGAACTCGGCCTCTCTGGGGGTTCGGAATTCGGGTCGACCCGCGAGTTGCCCTCTCCCGCATCGCCGACGATCCGGATGATGACCGCATTTTGGAGTGCGCCGTTGCCGCGGACGCTGGCGCTGTCATCTCGGGCGATCGTCATTTATTGCGGCTTGTTTCGTTTCGATCAATTCCTATCATGTCGCCGCGGCAGTTTCTCGATTCGAAAGCTTGGGAGACGGCCCTATGACTACGTGCATGCAATGTTTATGGCGGACTTCAGTCCCTCGAGTACCCCCTCACCCGTCCGGCGACGGCTGGAGAAATCGCCGTCGCCGGACACCCTCTCCCCAAGGGAGAGGGCCGTTCCTGTCGTGGTGTTGTGAGGTGTAGTGCTTTAAATCCCTACCTGGGCTCTCTGTCGCTGCTTCCGCACGTATTCGCTTTCGATGATCGGCTCGGACTCGCACTCCGCTTCGATGACGGTGACTGGCTGGTCGGGCGCGTCGTGGGGCAACCCGGTGAACCGCACGGAGATGTCGTCCTGTACGAAATCCACTTTCTTGCCAGAGGCGAACAATCGCGCCGACTTCACCTTGGCTCGCATGCCGCCAATGGCCACCACCGTGGGCGGTTTGTAGTAATCGAGGGCTTTGGTGCCCGCCGTCTGCGCCGGCCAGAAGTGGACGTGCATGTAGAGGGTGTTCCCTTTGCGAGTGTAGCTTGCGTAAGTGTGCCAGTCGGCTTTGCAGGGTTCCGCCTCATAGATCGTCGACCCGTTCTTGCTCATCCATTTCCCGACCGCGGTGAGGACTTTGACGGACGGTTCCGGCACGGAGCCGTCCGGTTTCGGGCCAATGTTCAGCAGGTAGTTGCCGCCGCCATTGGCGCACTCGATCAGGTTCCGGACGATCGTCTTGCTGTCTTTCCAGGCGTCGTCCGCCTCGGCATAACCCCAGCTATCATTCATGGTCATGCAGGATTCCCAGGCACGCCCTGTCTTTTCGGCGCGAATCTCCTGCTCGGGGGTTGAGAAGTCTCCGGGCAGGCCGTTGCGGTTGTTGACGATGATGTCGGGCTGAAGCTTGAACACCATCTCGTTCATCTTCTTGGACTCCCACTGCTCGGCCGTGAGCGGCCAATCCACGTCGTACCAGAGAACATCGATCTTCCCGTAATTGGTCATCAGCTCGCGGATCAGTCCGTGCGTGTATTCGACAAAACGTTGTCGCGCCGCGTCGTCCGTGGCGCAGCGTGCGCCGTCCGGGTGGTGCCAATCCATCAGCGAGTAGTAGAAGCCGACGCGTAGACCCTCGGCCCGCGCGGCCTCCACATATTCCGCCACCAAGTCGCGGCCCGGACCTTGTTTGGACGCGCAGTAGTTGGTCAGCTTCGTATCCCAATTGCAGAAGCCTTCATGGTGCTTGGTGGTCATCACCATATACTTCTGGCCGGCTTGCTTGGCCAGCTTGGCCCAGGCCCGTGCCGCGTTGGGCTGCGGCTTGAAGATCTTTGCTAGCTGTTCGTATTGGGGCACCGGGATGCCCTCCATCTCCATCGCCCACTCATGATGACCAATCACGCTATAAAGGCCCCAGTGAATAAACATGCCGAACCTCGCTTCGTGCCACCACTTCATGCGGCGCTGGCGGTCGGCCACGACTTCAGGGCTTTCCACTTCCGCCTGGCTGGGCTTTTCCGCGGGGGCTTCCACTTTCCCGCAACTTGCGTTGAACCCCGATGCGGCAAGGGCAGCTCCGGTTCCGATCAGAAAGAACGAATCACGCCTGGTAATCTTGGTTTCCAACATCGCTGAACCTCCATCAATAAAGGCACACTGTCACCTGCGAAGTGCACAAAGCTTACTTCCCGGTGGGCGCGGTGTCAACGATTTCAAACAAATGGTGGAGTCCCAATTTGAAAGTGGCGCCGACCTTCAGAGCCTGCCCTGAGCGGAGCGAAGGGTCGGCTGACGCCCAGACACGTCGGGGCGCTACGAATCAAACTGGCACAATGCCAAACAAATCTGGCATTTCGCGGAAGCTTTAAGTAAGGTAGACTCTGCTAGCAGGAGTTGGAAGCTTTTTCGGGAGGGACTATCACATGCCCGCTAAGAAGGAAGCGATGGTGGGAATCGATATGGGGGGAACGCGCTTGCGCGCCTTGGTGGTGAATGCGCAAAACAAAATCCTGGGCATGCACAGAGCGCCGACCAACCCAAAGCAGAAGACTGATCGGCTGGTTTCGGACATCGCTGCTGTTGTTACGGCCGCGGTGCAGTCGGCTTCCCTGAAAGTCTCCGACTTGCGCGCGGTGAGCATTGGAGTGCCGGGGGCGGTCGATCCTGTGAGCGGTCTGGTTTATCACGCTCCGAACCTGGGATGGAAAAGCGTGCCGTTGGGGTCCAAGCTGAAGGCTCTGCTTAAGGTTCCGGTGTTCGTCGAAAACGACGTCAATGTCGGCGTGATGGGGGAATACACGCTGGGCGCAGGCCAGGGGGCGAATGAGCTGGTGGGCATATTCGTAGGGACGGGAATTGGCGGAGGCATCGTCATCGGAGGCCGACTCTTCCTTGGCTCGCGCGGCTCTGCGGCAGAGGTCGGCCATATCGTTATCGAGATGAATGGGCCGCTCTGCGGCTGCGGCAACCGCGGCTGCGCTGAAGCTTTGGCCAGCCGCACTGCGATGGAGCGCGACGTTCGGGATGCCATCCGTCGCGGAGAAAAAAGCATCGTCTTGAAGCTTATGGAGGAACGGCGCAGGGCACGCATGACCAGCAGCATCATTCAAAGAGCTTTGAAAGAACATGACCCGGTCATGGAAAGAGTTATGGAACACGCGCGGTTCTGCCTGGGCATTCTGGTAGCGAGCGTGGTCAATATGCTCGATCCCGAGTACGTGATTATTGGAGGAGGAATCGCGGCGCGGCTGGGAAAGGACTACGTGAACCCCATCAGGAACACTGCTTATCAGTATTTCCTCCGCCGCCAGGATGCGCGGCGCGTCAAGATTCTCCCTGGCATACTCGGCGACGACGCGGGACCCTTCGGAGCGGTGGCCCTGGCCCGGCGCCGCGTGGGGGACAAGCGGGCGAATTGACGACT
>JBELAJ010000271.1:0-10959 GCA_049508935.1 Terriglobia bacterium
CCGCCTACCCGGATGATGAGCTCGTCCTGTTTTTTGTGAAGATCGATATCGTCGCTCGATACGAACGGCAATTTGAGGTGAAGCTCGTATTTGCCGTCCACTTTGCGAAAGCGGTAGGGCGACTCGCTGTAAAACCGCTTCGAGGGGTCCATCTCGCCGTAGAGCGCCGTGCCCAGCTTTTGCAAACGATCGATGCCCAAAACCTCGTCCTCAAACAAGGGCACCCGCCAAACCGGTACCGGCGCGAAGAACTCCTCGATAGACTGTATCCAACGTTCCTGGGTGTCCCTCCAGGAACTGAAAAAAACATCGCGTACTTTATCAGGCAGAATCCGGTTCACGATCACGGCATCGATAGTCAAACCGAACAAGCAGAAATAGGTAAAGGCCCGCTGCGTTTCCTTCAGCACCACCTTCTCCGGGTTGGTCACCAGGCGCACCGTGGTGACCTTCGGATCGGCCAAGAGTTGGTCGATTCCGGCCAGCTTGCGGTGCAACGTCTCCAGGTTCTGAAAATACTCCTCCTGCGGCAGGGGCACGCCGGCCACCGAGCCGAGCATGGGGCGCATCACCTTCATCACCCGCCGCTCGATCTTGAAGAGTTTGGACATGTACCACTCGAGCGTGGTCGGGATGCTCACGAAGCGTAACGATTCGCCGGTGGGCGCGCAGTCCAGCAGCATCACGTCGAACTGCTTCTCGCGCACGTACTGATTCACGTATAAGAGCGAGCTGACTTCTTCCATGCCGGGAAAAATGGCAAGCTCTTCCGCCAATGTCTGCTCGAGCCCGGAAACATTCAGCAGACCTGAAACATAAGCATAGACTGATTCCCAGTGCCGCGAAATCTCCTCCTGGACGTCCACCTCCTGAATCCAGAGGTTCTTCGAGATGTTTACTAGTTTTCCGGCCTCGTGATCCATCAAGCGTTTTTCGAGGTCGAACGCGTCGCTTAAAGAATGGGCCGGGTCAATGGACATCACCAGGGTGCGATAACCGCGCCGGGCGAGTTCCAGACCCGTGGCTGCAGAAATGCTGGTCTTCCCTACCCCGCCCTTTCCCGTGTAAAGAATGATGCGCATTGCGCCGCCTCTCGACTTGCCGCCCCATCAACCAGATTAGCATAAAGGCGGGGCAAAGGCAGAATTCAGGATTCGGGATTCAGGTTTCCAGGGGGGCACGACCTCATCCTTGAAGTCTATGTGAGGACCCGGTCTAGCTTGTCATTCCGAGGAGCCGCAGGCGACGAGGAATCTTGCACTGTTCTTGAAAACACTCAGGGCGAGATTCCTCGCTTCGCTCGGAATGACAGCCTGAATCCCGAATCCTGAATCCTGAATCCTCCTATAATGTGCTCGTGGCCCAAGTCTTTCTGGCCGGCAAGGACTGGCAAGCTCGCGCCCTGCTTCGGGCCCAACTGCTCGAGGAAGGCGTTAGCGTCGAAGCTTTCGAGACCGTTCGAGAAGCCCTGGCGCAGCTCGAGTTTTACGCCGTTCGTCCGGCGCTCCTCATCGTTGACATCGCCGCCAGCGACCACCCCTCCGCAGACATCGATTCGCTGGAGATCTGGGCCAGACGCATCTCAATTTGGATTATCGCCAGCCACACTTCAATTGTGCCGGGCGGCCTGGACGCGCGTGGGTTCGAGAGGCTCCTCTTCCGCCCGGTGGATTTAGGAAAACTCGTCGGTCACATCCGCCAACGCCTTGGGGTGCAGTAGGCGGATGGGCAGGTGGGCAGTCGGCAGTAGGCGAGCGGCGCCGGAGGGGAGGGCCGGATCGGGGGCCGTGAGTTTACGCCTCTACTTCGAGTTCCCTCTTCACTCCTCTTTTCGCCACGTTTGTTCATCCAAGAATCGTTGCGATATTCCCGCATAGGCGTCGATTCGCCGGTCGCGGAAGAAGGGCCAGTTGCGGCGTACGTCCTCAATGCGCTCGAGGTCCACTTCCGCAAGCACCAATTCTTCCCGGTCCGTCGCGGCTTCCTTGAGCACCACGCCGAACGGATCGGCAACGAACGACGTCCCCCAGAATTCCAGCCCCGCTCCCTGTTCATCGGCTGGCTTCTCGAAGCCAACGCGATTCACCGCCGCGACGTACACCCCGTTGGCGATGGCGTGGCTGCGCTGGATGGTTCGCCAGGCATCGCGTTGGGAGTCGCCGTGTTGCGCTTTCTCGTGCGGGTGCCAGCCGATCGCCGTGGGATAAAACAAAACACTTGCGCCCTGGAGCGCCGCCAGGCGCGCGCCCTCTGGGTACCACTGGTCCCAGCAGATCAGCGCAGCGATGCGGCCTGCCCGCGTGTCGAAGGCGCGAAAGCCCAGGTCGCCGGGAGTGAAATAAAACTTCTCATAATACGCCGGATCGTCCGGGATGTGCATTTTCCGGTAGATGCCGGCCACGTCGCCGTTCGCGTCGATAATGGCCGCGCTGTTGTGATAGACGCCCGCCGCGCGCCGCTCGAAAACCGGCGCGATGACCACGACTTGCTTTTCCTTGGCGATCTTTCCCAGCGCCTGCGTGCTTGGCCCCGGCACGGGCTCAGCGAGGTCGAACAGCGCCGCGTCTTCCCGCTGGCAGAAATACTGTGAGCGGAAAAGCTCGGGCAGGCAAATTACTTCGGCCCCATGATCGGCCGCTGCTGCTACGCGCACTGCCGCTCGGCGCAGATTCTCCTCCGGGTCAGGCGTGCACGCCATCTGAATCAGGCCAATAGTGAATTTTCGCTGCATTGAGATGAGCGTACACAACTCCGCGCAATTTGCCAAGAAGCAGAAGGAATGCTGAATTATGAATGGTGAATTGTGAGTAGAATAGCTGTGTGCCGATTCCCTTTTCAGAATACTTTGCTCGGGTCCAAGAATGCCTGGAACGCAACTATGGCATTCGGGTCGTGATGCGAGGTATCCCCGAACCTCTTATCGGTGACTTGGACGGCTTAGAGATTCACATTGATCCAGGTACCAACGCCGAACAGCGCCTTTTTCTCGCGGCCCACCTGTTCGGCCACACTGCCCAATGGAACGCGGACCAGCGCGCCTTCGAGTTGGGAAGTCGCTATCAACCCCCGGTCGATGCAAAAGACATTCCCGCCATCCTCGAGTACGAGCGCGAGGCGGCGGCCTTTGCGCTCGACATGCTTCACGCGGCCGGCATCACGGAGATCGATCAGTGGTTTTCCGATTACGCGGCTTGCGACGAGGCCTATCTCCTCCGTTACTATCGCACCGGCAAAAAAGGTGAATTCCGCAGCTTCTGGCGCAACAATGTCCCGCTGGTTCAGCCCAAACCTGTCCCTGCGTTCACCCCCACAAAGCGGCGATTCCGAATGGATGGCGTAGTAATCTGACCGGCCAGGGGCACCCTGAAGGGCGCCCCTGCTTGTCCGTTATCTAAGGCCCGCGAACGGTCAGAAGCCGTTGTTCCCTTGAAACTGAACAGCCGGAAGCACCTGCGTATGTTCCAACTGCACAGCCTGGAGGGCGTTCGGGTCCAGCCCCAGGAGTTCCAAGATAGTCGGAGCAACCTGAGCCGTCTCAACCGGGGTGGTGACGGTTGTGGGCCGGAACCCGGGGTTCGATACCAGCATGATCACGTTCGTGTCGTCGCGCGAAAAACCGCCGTGCTCGGCAAGCTTCTTCGTGCTGCCGGAGTATGTGACACCGATATCGGGCACCGTGAGGATATCCGGGGTGCGCGGATCGCCATTCGGCGGGAGCCCCGGAGCGTTGAAATACGTGGTGAGGATTGGTCCGGAGAAAATCTCGCCGATGCCCGCCACGTTATTGGTGCTGGGAGAGGTGGTTCGAAGCATACTCACCGCTTCCGCAGTCGTGCAGTTGCTGTTGAGCCAAACCAGCGAGACATCGTCCTCAGTGGGACCCAGTTGAGCACTGCTTTCACCAGCGGGGATGCAGCCGGTTAGAATCGTGGCGGGGGAGGTTGTGACCGGATCGGTCATGAAAGTCCCCATCCCCAAATAACGCGCCGAATCGATAGGGCTCTGGCCATGCTTGGCCGTAATGATGATTACCGTCGAGTTGAGCAGTCCGCGAGACTGCAAAGCGGAGGCCATCTCTCCAATCGACGTATCAACGAATTGAATCTCCCCCATCAACGCGGGTGTCGGCGTTCCTATAGAGTCCATGTAGCCGCCCGTGACCGTGGGGCTGAGAGTCTTTTCAATCAGCTTCTGACCCACGCTGACGGCTTGGAAATTCATCCCGAAGACTGCCGGGGTGGGCGCGGAGGAAGCACCGTTGTGAGTTTTTCCGTTGATCCAGTTGAGCACAGCCTGAACCTTTAATGTGTCATAGCACTGGATATTCTGGAAGCTGTCCGTATAGGTATTTGATGCGGAGGTTGCAGTGGAATCGGGAAGCGGATTGCAGCCCGGCCCGTTAGGAACGGTTACACTCAGGGGCGCCGGAACGGAGTTGATCTCCGGAGAATAGTAGTCGTCCACGTTTGTGCCATTGCCGGGGCCGTTCACGGCAGAATACGAAGGATGCTTGTCGGACCAGGCGGTGTAGCCGTGGGCCGCGTGCACGACTCCGAAGATCGTGTTGGTGCGCACAAAGTTCCAGGGCCACACGGGCGCGCATCCGCGGGCAGGATCACGGTCAAGCTTGCGAGGATCGATGGAGGCGACACCACCATCCACACCATTAGGCGCACCGCCGTTGAGCACTGCCAGGTTGAGGTCGATCCCTTCGTCATACTCCGTCGAGGATCCCGTGGGAGGCGCGTAGGGCGTGCAGAGGCCCGGGGCGCCCACGAGACCGTCGCTTGTGGTGAGCGCGGGCGGATCCAGCGAGCGATCGTAGGCGTCGTCGTAAAATGCGCCGACGGTGCGCGGTGAACCGCCGGTCACCAGCGCCATTAACCCCGGGAACGAGTCGGAGGGTTTCGACGTGGAAGTGTTGAGGAAATTCACGCCTGTCAGGGCGAGAGCGGCCAAATTGGGACAGTACGGAGAGCCGCCATTGATTCCCTGCGAGCAGTTGAGAAAGTCTACCGCGTGCATCCCATCGATGCTGATGAGCAAGACATGCCGAATGCCCTGCTGGCCGTAACTCGAACTGCCAAAATCCTGCGGTCCCGCGTAGATGTTGTAGGTGACCGCTGACGCCAGCAGGAAAACGCCAGCCGCGGCTCCAAAAGTCCAGTTCCTTCTTCGTGGTCGACACGTGTTCATTCATTCCTCCTGTGAATTTGAGATTGGGAGAAGCCCCACCAATAGAGAAGCAATTCCAGGTTACGGTCAGGTTATGAGGCAGTGAAGCTTCGGTGAACATGTCCGCTGCTTGGCCATCTGCCGCTCCAACCACTACTCTGAAGGTGTGAGAAAATCAACCGCCTGTCATCCTTCGCTTTGCTCAGGTTAAGTTGCTTCGAACTTTCTCTCATTTGGGGCACGCCGCGGCGTGCCCCTACATTCGGATTTATTGATCCCGTGAAGGGCGATGCGAGTAGAATGGCAGGTGTTATTACCAAGAGGAGCGCCGTGAAGAATATCAGGGTAAGCGCCGTGCAATTTGAGCACACCCCAGGCGACAAGAAGAAGAATCTGGAGAAGATACGCCGATTTGTCGAGGCTGCCGCCGCCCGAAAGGTTGAAATCATCGCCTTCCCTGAGTGCTGCATCGTCGGCTATTGGTTTTTGCGAAACCTCTCGCTCCGGCAATTGCACGAGTTGGCCGAACCCGTGCCGGAGGGCCCCTCTTCCCAGGCGCTTCTCGCTCTGGCCCGACAGTCTGGACTGACCATCGCCGCGGGCCTGCTGGAGGTGGACGCCGCCGGGAAACTCCACAATTCCTACGTGGTAGCAATGCCCAACGGCGGGTGGAGACTTCACCGGAAGATTCACGCCTTTGAACACGACGAAATCATCCCTGGTTCTGAGTTCACGGTTTTCGACGATCCGCATGGCTGCCGCGTGGGCGTATTGATCTGCTACGACGTCAACATCAACGAAAACGTTCGCATCGTGGCGCTCGAGGGAGCCGAGCTCCTGCTGGCGCCTCACCAGACGGGCGGCGTCACCTCCAAGAATCCCCATCTCATGGGACGGATCGATCGTAAGCTCTGGGAGAATCGCCATACCGATCCGCAGGCGATCGAGGCTGAACTCCGCGGCGATAAGGGACGTGCCTGGCTGATGCGCTGGCTCCCCTCCCGCGCCCACGACAATGGACTTTTCCTGGTATTCACCAACGGCGTCGGTATTGATGACGACGAGGTCCGTACGGGCAACGCCATGATCCTCGACCCCTACGGACGCATTTTGGCAGAAACCTGGAAGGCCGATGACGATATGGTGGTGGCCGACCTGGACGCTTCCCTGCTCGAACAGAGCACCGGCCGGCGATGGATTAGGACCCGCCGCCCGGAACTCTATAAGCCGTTGACCATGCCAACTGGAAAAGAGCAAGACACTCGGTCGGTGAGATTCGATGAGGTCGGGGGGTAGGGGAAAGGCAGTAGGCAGTGGGCAGTGGGCAGTAGGCGGTGGGAAGAAGGAAGTAGGCAGTGGGCAGTCTTTGTGATATGCGTGAGGGGGTCCCGACCCTATCTGATGGCCTCGCAATGCTGCGGTAACCGTCTCCGGCGCATTTATCAGGCAACGTCAGCGCTGAACTGGTATCGTTCCTTGAGCGTGCTGCTTTTCTGGGGCGCGCTCCTCACAACTGCTTGTGGGAGAGACTTCGAGACAGTCAAATTCCGCGCCCAGCACCTCGGAGGCAGGGAGATGCCGCTCAGCGTGATCCTCCCGGCGGGCTACGACGCGTCCGACATGCGTTACCCGGTGCTTTATCTGCTGCACGGGTACACTGCGCATTACTCCGACTGGGTAACCAATACGCACATCAGGCAGTACGCACGCCGCTACCAGGAAATCGTCGTAATGCCGGAGGCGGGGACAAGCTGGTACGTGAATAACTATGCGAATCCGCAGCTCAAATGGCAGGACTATTTCATCTACGATGTAATTCCCTACATCGACCAGCATTACCGCACCCGGGCCAACCGCCGGGGACGCGCGCTCGCCGGGACGTCGATGGGCGGTTACGGGGCGCTGCTGTTGGGCCTGAAGTACAACGCAATGTTTGCTGCGGCCGCCAGTCTGAGCGGCGTGGTGACCACGCCGGAACCCTCCTTCGTGCAGTATGTGACCAGCAAAGTCGACGAGCAGGTCATCGAAAGTGACTTTGGCCCGTTTGGCAGCCAGGCGCGAGATGAAAACGACCTCTTCAAACTGGCGAGGCAAGTTCCGCCTTCCGAGATGCCCCAGCTTTACTTGTCCATCGGAACTTCGGACAAATATCTGGGAACAAACCGGGAGTTTGTGAAAACCCTTGATAGGCTGGGCATTGCTTATCGTTACCGCGAACTGCCCGGCGAACATGACTGGCGTTTATGGGATCCGGAGCTTGAAAAGGTCCTTGCCTACCGGGCGACGGCGCTCGACGTTAGGGCGGCTGGCGAGCATTAGCTCACCCTCGCGAAGTAGCCACGTTACCGTATAATGGAACGGTGATCTAGTCGATGACGCACAGGAAAAGGTTTCGATCATCATGACTGCAGCCACGCTCGACAAAATAGTTCAAGACACCGTCGGTAGAATTCTGTCCGTCACTTCCCCGAAGCAGGTCTTCCTCTTTGGATCTGCAGTGCGTGGAGACCTTCACGACAACAGCGATATCGACTTGCTGGTCGTGGTGCCCAATGGAACACCACGCCGCAAAACCGCCCAGCGTATATATCGCAACTTGATCGGTTTGCGGCTCGGCGCAGACATTGTCGTCGTAACTGAAGAGGACATCGAGAAGTACCGCGATGCGGAAGGCTGGATTATCGGAGAAGCGTTAGCCGAGGGACGACTCGTCTATGGTGCGTGATACTTCCACGCCGCTTGAGTGGTTACGACGGGCCAGGAGCAATCTGGCCATCGCGCGCCAGCCCAGGATTGACGAGATCTACTGGGAGGACCTCTGTTTTGAGGTCCAGCAAGCAGCGGAGAAAGCGCTCAAAGCGGTAATGCTCGCGAAACGGATCAAGTTTCGGCCTGTTCATAATCTGTCCGAGCACCTGACCCGCTTGGAGGAGGGTGGTGTACTCCTGCCGGAAGGTGTCAAAGATTCCGCCGAGCTGACGGATTACTCCGTCGAAACCCGATATCCTGGACCGAGCGAGCCAATAACCGAGCGCGAGTTTCGGAAGTGCTTGCTAATCGCCGAGACGGTCGTCGCCTGGGCGAGGGTTCACCAGAAAGGGAATCGCCATGAAATCACACACCGAATACCTTTGGTTTAACACCAAGAAGCAACGTGAGTTCATCAACATCACGGACGAAGTCGAGAAAGCGCTGGAGAAATCACAAATCAAGGAAGGGCTGATTCTTGTTTCGGCCATGCACATCACCGCGGGCGTTTATGTGAACGACGCGGAGAGCGGGCTGATCGCTGATATCGAGGAGTGGCTGGAGAAGTTGGCGCCCTTCCGCCGCGATTACCGGCACCACCACACCGGCGAGAGCAATGGCGACGCCCACCTGAAGAACCTCCTGATCGGGCACGAAGTGGTGGTGCCCGTCACCAACGGCAAGCTCGATTTCGGCCCCTGGCAGCAGGTTTATTACGCCGAATTCGACGGCCAGCGGCGCAAGCGCGTGCTCATCAAAGTCATTGGAGAGTAGGGGCTAGGGACTAGGGGCTAGGGACTAGGGGTTAGGAACTAGGGATTAGGGCTAGGGACATTTGAGTTACAAATTGGCTGGTCCGCGGGGCCGCATTCAGCGTGTATGAACCGCAGGTAGTTCACACCGGTTCGTAATTGGCCACGACCCCTAAACCCTAGCAACTAGGCCCTAATAACTAGCCCTTAGTCCCTAGCCCCTGCTGTTATTCCAGCCGCTTTCCGTCCGCGTCGTAGACCTCGAGGGGACCATACTTTTTCAAAGTTTCCTTGATCTGCTTTCCGTCACCGACGCAGACGATTTGCAGGTGGTCGAGGTCGACGTATTTCTTCGCCATGCGCCCGACAACTTCCGGAGTCACTTTCGCGACCTGCTCGGGATAGCGGTCCCAGTAATCCTGCGGCAGGCGATAGTAATTAGCGGTCATCCAGAAATCCAGCAGCCGGGCGGGCTGCTCGAGCGCCAGCGCGAACCCCGCGACAATCGCCCGACGAGCTTCGTCGAGTTCCGGTTCGGGTACGGGTTCGGTGCGAATCCGCTTGAACTCGTCCATCAGTTCGTGCAGCGATCCGTCGGTCACGGCGTTGCGAACCTCTGTGTTAGCCCTCCAGACGCCCGGATAAGTCTCGGAGGTGAAGGAACTGTAAGCGCCGTAGGTGTACCCATGTTTTTCGCGCAGATTGAGGAAGAGCCGGGCGCTGGGGCCGCCGCCCACCACCCGGTTCATGACGGTCAAAGGTATGAAGTCCGGATCGGCGCGCCGCAGCGAAATATCCCCGGCCAGGATGTTGGTTTGCACGGAGTCCGGCCGATCGACGAGAGTGACTTTCGAAGCCGCGGGCGGAGATAGCTTCCCCACGTCCGGGCGAGCCACGGGATGGCCCTTCCAAGCGCCAAAGTATTTTTGAAGAAGTGAAACAACCTGGTCGAACTGCACGTCGCCGACCACTCCCAGGAGGGCGTTGTTCGGAATGTAGTAGCGATCGTGGAAGTCCTTGAGCTCGGCCGGGCTCATGGCCTTAAGCGACTGGGGCGTGGCGGAAACAACTGCAGCCGCAAAGTCGCCGTAAATCACCTTGTGGAGCCTCTCCTGAGCGAGGAAGGCGGAACGCGAACGCAACTGCTCCACCTGGGCCAGTTGGCGTTTCTGATAAATGGCGAACTCGTCGGGCGGGAAGGTCGGATTCAGGACCACGTCGCTCATCAGTTCGAGAAGGCGATCCACGCTCTCGGAAAGCCCGGAAGCGCTGACGGTGGAGGTATCGGAACCGAATTCAGCCGAGGCCCCTAGACTGGCCCCCAGGCCGTCAACATCTATCGCAAGCTGAGCGCTTGAACGGTGAGCAGTACCCTCGCGCAGCATCTCCGCCGTGGCTTTGGCCAGGCCCGGCAGGTCCTTGGGGTCAGCCAAGGCTCCGGTCTCCACCCACAGCGTGAAGGCCACCGTGGGCAGCTTGTGTTGCTCAAGCACCAGGACGGTCAACCCGTTGGCCAGCTTTATCTGGCGCGGCTTCGGCAGCTTGACGCGCAGGACTTCCTTGTTCACGGGTGCGCGGTTGAGCCGCTGCACTTCGGAGGCCGACGACCCCTTCTCGCCGCCCGGCGCTTGGGCGCGGGCAGGCGTCAGCGCTGCGAGGCAAAATGCAATCCATAGAATTCCTGCGGAGCGTTTCATCTAATCCCTCCTCTTCGGTACAGCAGGCGATCCTCGATGACTGTCATTCCGAGCGAAGCGAGGAATCTCGCTCTGCTTCGGGCGGGGAGAAAGCGATCGACAGAGCGAGATTCCTCGCTTCGCTCGGAATGACAGCCCGTCTGACCATTTCTAACCACACGTTACCGGCCAACCGCCGGTCTGGCCTGCGCCTTTTCCGGCAGTGTCGTCACCACCGCCCGCTCCGACGGCACCAGATATTTTTGTGCCGCCTCTTTGACCTGTTCTGCGGTAACCGCGTTGAATTTATCGAAACTAGTATTAATCAAATCGGGATCATTGAAAAAGACAGCATACTGCCCCAGGCGTATGGCCGTCTGCATTGACGACTGGCGGCCTTGGATCTGGCTTCGCAAATACTGATTTCGCGCCTTTTCAATTTCCTGGGCGGTCACGCCGTCCTTCGGCACGGCTTCGATCTCCTCGTAAATGGCCTTCTCGAGTAAGTCCGGCTTGACGCCGGGACGCGGCGTGGCGACGATTTCGAGCAGGCTGGGGCCGATCCGCGCCGCCGCATATACCTGGATGGAAACCGCCAGTTGCTTTTC
>JBELAJ010000272.1:0-10894 GCA_049508935.1 Terriglobia bacterium
CACGGGACATCTGTCAGCATATCTTCCTGGATAAGAAAATTCGGAGTGGAAAGCGCGAAATGCAGTGCGGCGGCATTCGCCACGGGGCCCAAAGGATTGTGCGGCGCCACGCCCATGTAGTAAACCTCCGCCATCGCCGCGATTTTCTTCCCTTCCAGCAGCCCGCCACAATGGCAAAGATCCGGCTGAATGATGTGGCAGGCTTGCTGCTCGAAGACTTCGCGAAACTGGTGGCGCGTAACGAGGCGTTCTCCCGTGGCGATGGGCACGCGCACCGCCTGCCGCACCTCGCGCATGGCCGCGACGTTTTCGGGCGGCACGGGCTCCTCGCAGAAAAACGGATGGAACTCGCTTACCGCGTTGATGTACTGAATCGCCATGGCCGGGTAGGTTCGGCCGTGAAAGTCAATCATGATGTCCACGCCGTCGCCCACGGCCAGTCGCAGCCTTTCGATGGCCTGGGCAAACTTCTTCACGTAGGACAAACTCATCAGGGGCTCTGAGTAGGGGACGCAGACCACTTTGACAGCGGTGTAGCCTTTGGCCACTACAGCCTGCGCCAGGTCAATGAGGGGCCCGGGGTCAAAAGTCTCGTAAACCGATTTCATATCTCCGCCGCCCAGGTGAGTGTACATGCGGACACGATCGCGCACTGCGCCGCCGAGCAACTTGTAAACGGGAAGGCCGAGGGACTTGCCCACGATATCCCAGCAGGCCTGTTCGATGCCGCTGACGGCGCTCATACCGATGACACCCATGCGCCAGAACGACTCCCGGTAAAGTTTCTGGTACAAGTACTCGAGGCGCGTGGGATCTTCGCCCAAGACCAGAGTGGTCAAGTCCTCGACAGCCCCGACAACCGCCCTGGTCTTCCACTCGAGAGACGCCTCGCCCCAACCCCAAAGGCCGGCCTGGTCGGTCTCCACTTTCACGAACACCCAGTTGCGCATTTCGGCGTTGACTACCAGAGTCTTGATCGCAGTGATTTTCATGGCCTCAATCCATCGGGTAGAGGCTGCAGCCTCCGTCCGCCAGCAAAGTTGTGCCTGTGATGTAGTCGGAAGCCTCGGAGCAAAGAAAGAGGAGAGCGTCCGCCACCGATTCGGGCGGCTGTAGATATCCCAAAGGAATGGCGCGCTCGGCGCGGCGGCGGTATTCGGGTTCGGTGTCCCACTGCCGCCTGCCCATGCCCACACCCACGATGCCGGGGGCCAGCGCATTCACGCGAATGCCCTTTCCCGCCAGTTCCCGCGCCATTCCCTTCATCAGCATCTTCATGCCGCTTTTGGTAACGTTGTAGGGGGTAATATCCGGCCAGGGAACATCCTGCACCCAGGACGAGGTGAAGATGATCTTGCCTTTGATGTCCCGTTCGACCATGGCGCGCGCCGCGGCCTGCGCCACTAGAAAAGCGCTCTTCAAATTGAGGTTCATGATCCTGTCCCATTCCGCCTCCGAGTATTGCAGGATTGGGCAAGTGTGAGCCATGCCGGCGTGGCAGAGCGCCACATCAAGGCGTCCGAAAGCCTCGAGAGTTTTTCTAACCAGTTCGTCGGCGCCCTCGGGCTTGGTCACATCCGCGCGCACATAAATGAATCGGTCATTTGGCCAGGCAAGTTCCTTCCCGACCTGCCCCGCTTGCTCGATGCTCAGCAGATCGTTGACCGCCACGCGGGCTGAGTGCGACAGCAAGGAAGAGACGACTACCTTCCCGATCGCGCCGAGCCCGCCCGTGATCAGCACGATTTTTCTGTCCAGACATTCCTCGGCAAAAGCAGTCATGCCTGATCCTCCTACTGCATCTTGAAGTAGAGCGCCGCAGCCTCGTTCCGCCGCTTCTCGTCTTCGGCCATTTCCTGCTGGTGGAATCGCTGATAAAGTTCAAACTCCTTCGCCGCCAGCGTCTTGTTACCGGTCCGTGAGTATGCTTGCCCCAGTCGATAGTGAGCGTCCGCCAGATCCGGTTTCAGCCTGATCGCCTGCTGGAACTCTCGAGCGGCATCCTCATACTTCTCATTAAGGGCAAGAAGAATTCCGAGTTGCAGATGAGGGTCGGGGAATTTCGGATCGAGCGCCGCGGCGCGCTGAAGCAAAGATGTGATGAGGTCCTCATTCGCTTTAAGGCCCTGGCCGCGCTGGCCCTTCCAAAGGCTCATGGCGTAGTAGTAACTCGCAAAGGCGTTCCGGGGCTGAAGGTCCACAAACCGCTTCAAGCGCTTCGTAACTTCGTCGCTCTGGCTGAGTGAGATGTCAAACATCTTCCCCAGAAAAAGGTAGGGGCGTGGATCGGACGGCACCAGGTCCGCGGCGCGGCAGAGCGCCTTCGCCGCCTCGTCGTAGGAACCCAGCGAGTAAAAAGCAACCCCAAGCCCAATGTGCAACATGGCGGACTGGGGATAGCGCTCCACGCCGCTCGAGAAAACCTTGACTGCAGGATCATAGCCTCGATGCAGAAGAAGTTCGTTCCCCCAGTCGAAGAGATACTTCTCGCTCGGTTCCATGTGCGCGGCGATCTGGAATTCACTGGCCGCCGCCACATAGTGTCCCGCCTTCTCTTCGGCTTCGCCAAGCAAGTCATGAAGTTCTGCGGTGTTCTGATGGCCCAGCAATTCCCGAATTTGGCGGGAGGCATTCGCCAGGTCGCCGCTTTCGAGATACGCCAGTGATAAATCGTAACCATTTACGTAATGTTCGGGGTTTAAACGCTGGGCTTTTTCAAGATAAGGAATTCCGGTCTTCAATTTGCCCGCCTGAAGGTAGAACTCACCCAGGCGGTGATTAGCCTCGAAGCTGCTGGGGTTCAACGTCACGGCTTGCTTAAGGGCGCTTTCGATATCGCCGGATTGCCCACTTCCCGAGCGCCCAGGATTCCCCGTCGACGCGTCCTGACCCAGACCTCGACTCGAGCAGACTACCGCGGAAACGAACAACACCATCATGAGCCCCCGCAGGCAGTACAGCCTGGAGAGTGACGGCTTGCCGTCCCCTGCCTGCGCTCGCCTCGGCCGATCTGCTTTCTCTTCGTGGTGCAACTGATCCGAACCCCTAGGTTCCCCGAAGGGGAACAACATCAGTAGCCTTAGGTGAAACCTACGGACATGCAGCAGGAAAGATATTCGACCCCGCAGGGGTCGAACGGCGAACCGCGCAACGTCCGTGGTTTCACCCACGGCTAATGACCTTTGGCCCCTTCGGGGCCAAGGCGCCGGCCCTCGGATTCCCACATACCAAAAGTAAGGGCGGCCAACGTGCCGGCCGCCCTTCAGATTAACACATCCCACCATCGTCGCTGGTTCTGCTAGAAGTAGAACTTCAGCGCGAACTGAATTTGCCTCGGGTCGTTGGGGCTATCTTCTGTTGTGGTGATCTCTCCGAAAGTTGAAGTGTTACTGTAGTTGGTGTAAGCCGGCAGAGCAAAGTTGGGGTGGTTCGTGAGGTTGAAGAATTCCGCACGGAACTCCACCCGGGTTCGTTCCGACGTCTGGAACTGCTTGAAGAGTGACCAATCCAGGCGATGGATTCCGGGCCCAACAACCTGTGTTCCCGCGCCCCCCAACGGAGCAAGGTTGGTTTGACCAATGGCAGTTGCAAACGGCGGGTTGGCGAAGGCCGCCGGGTTCATCCATTGGTTGACATTGTGAGGGCCGGCATACTCGCCCTGACCGGGCACGAGCAAGGCATCGCAACCCACCCCGGCCGCCCCGCCGGTCGCGCAACCGATGGTCTGGGGAAACCCGTCATCCAGGGTCACGATCCAGTTCATGATCCACCCGCCGAGCAAGGCGTTCGCCACGCCGTGACTACCGCTGAGGAAATGCTGCCCGGCGCCCACCGGCAGTTGATAGGTTCCGCTCAACGAAAAGGCCTTCCGGATGTCAAAATCCGCAAGCCCGTAATCCCCTTGGATTCCAAAGTTCGGAATATAGGGCGCGCGGTAGCCCGCCACACCGCCGCCGCTGAGCAGATCACCAGCATCGGTCATGGTTTTTGCCCAGGTGAAGGCGGCGAGCATGTCGAGACCTTTGGCTAAGCGGCGTGTGTACTTGGCCTGAAGGGAATGATAGGAGCTGCTGCCTTCTGTGGCTGAGTACGAGGAGCCGTAGCCGAAATCAGGGTAGGGCGCGTACGCTGTATAATTCGTGCCGGGAGGGAGCAGTAGGGAGGTGTCATTCGTCCCCGGGAAGCATTCAATGTGGCGGCCCAACGAACCGACGTAGCCAAGCTCAATCGAGTCGTTAGGGCTCAACTGATATTGGGTCGTCAAGTTAAACATCTGCATGTAAGGAGTTTTGTAGTTGAGCTGAATGCCCCGGAAGGCAAGGCCCTCCGCCTGCACTAAGGAGGGGTTGAGGGGAATATCGGTGAAACCTTGCTCCAGGGTTCCGATCTGGCCGTTGCTATAGGTCACAGGAGTCCAGAAATTTTCGGCCGGGAAATTAAAGATGAACTGAAATGGGTAGTTGTAACCCAACGCGGGGTCGCCGCCCCGGTTCTCGAATCCGCCGTAGAAGATCCCATACCCGCCACGCGCCACGAACTTGGGCGTGAACTGGTAGGCAAATCCAAAGCGCGGTGCGAAGTTGGTTTTTTGAGTATCAATTAACCCTGCTCCGTAGGAGTTGGTGTACAGGAGGTTAATTCCATCCTTGGCGAGGAGGCCGGTAAAAGACGACGACAGAGGAATGCTCTTCGCGCTGGGGGGAAGAATGAACTCGGCGCCGGCGCCCGGGGGGCCGGGAACAAAATTGGCCTGCGCGTTCCACTTATCGCCGACTGCTCCAAAGAAGTCCCAGCGCAGCCCGAGGTTCAAGGTGAATTTCGGCATGACTTTCCAATCGTCCTGGAAATACAGGCCGTAGTAGTGCTTGTAGGGCGAGAGTTCCCCAAAATTGGAGGAGTCAACTCCGTTCGCGCCTCCGATATTGCTGACCCCTCCAGGATACGTCGCCGGCTGGGGTAGCAGGAGCAGTTGCGCCCGGCCCGTGCTTGTATCAAGGGCGTTGGGAAGAACCGAGGTGTAATCTCCCGTCAAGTCGAATTCACCCCGCGAATAGGGCGGAGCAATCCAGGGGAACGATATGCGTTGGATTTCCAGCCCCCCCTTGAAGGTGTGCGATTTGTAGATCTTGGTGAGGTTTTCTGTGATCTGATAGGTATTGCTGTATCTCGAGCTGACCAGCCATTCCGCGGAGCCCAGTTCACCCAGCACGTTGGGGTTAGCCCCCAGACCCGTACCACCAATCAGAATTGAGGGAAGACCTCCGTTTCCTGCTTCCTGAGGGATTCCCTGAATCCCGAACTGTGCAGGAATGTTGCTGGTATCGTCGCCGTAAGGCTGGACCCGGTAGACAAATTCCCGATTGAAACCGATTCTGACCTCGTTGATAAGTGTGGGCGAGAACGAGTGGGTCCAACTTAGTCCGGCGCCCTGGTTGCGGTTCTTCTGCGTGCCTTGATTGAAGCCGCCACCATCCGCATAGCCGGCAAACGGCCCCGGTTTAAAGGAGGGATCGTTGCTGAAGCTGTAGCGGACGAAAACCTGGTCTTTGTCGCTGAAGTTCTGATCCACGCGCACGTCAAAGTGATCTGACGTTTCCGTTCCCACCGGACTGCGGGAGTAGTTGTTATAAAGCCCCGCCGCGGTCGGAGCGGGAAGGAGTTGAAGCAATTTCACTGCGTTGGGATCCAGCCGGCCCGGGCAGATCGTGTTCGATTGGCTGTTGCACTCGATCTGATCGCGAACATAGCCGGTGCCGGTCGCCGTCAATCCTGTTACCGGATCCACTTGCCCCGCCGTCACGGGACGTGTGGTGGCGGGATCCATGATCGAACCCGTGGGGAACGAGCGGCCGAGCAAGTCCGTACGTGGAGTCCCCGTCTGGCCGCTGATTAAATCAGTGAAATCAGTATACCCGCTGGCCACTTCCGCAGCCGTGGGCACCGTAGCCGTCCAGGGAGTTGCCTGGCGGAGCCGCATGCCCTCGTAGTCGCCGAAAAAGAAGGTTTTGTTCTTTCGGATTGGGCCACCCAGGGTACCGCCGAACTGGTTCCGCCGGAACTCGCCTTTCGCTTCGCCAAAGGAGTCCTGAAAGAAGTCCGCAGCGTCGAACTTGTCATTCCGAACAAACTCCCACAGGTCGCCATGAAACTGATTCGTTCCGGACTTCATGCTGGCATTCAGGACCGCACCTCCGGCGCGGCCGAATTCCGCGCCGAAAGAGTTAGTTTGCAATTTGAACTCACCTATCGCATCCACAGGCGGGCTGAGAACGTAGGCGGCGCCGTTCAAGAAATCTACGTTATTGCTGTTGTTGTCAATTCCGTCCAGGAGAAGATTGTTCTGGGCAGGGCGCGTGCCATTGGCGGCAAACCAGCCGTTGGCATCGAGTCCTCGAGTATCGGGTTGTCCTCTCGTGACCCCGGCAGTGAGCCGCGCCAGGAAGTTAAAGTTCCTGCCATTCAAGGGCAAGTCGTTAATCTCGGTCGAGCCCTCCACCTGACCCACCGATCCGCTCTGGGTTTGCAGCAAGGGCGCCTGGCTGGTGACTTCGACGGTTTGGGTCACCGCGCCGGGGACCAGGGTAAAATCCACCACGACTTGTTGCTGGATGTTGACGACGATCCCGGCGTTCCGGGCTTTCTCGAACCCGGCGGCCTCGGCTTCCACGGTGTATGTGCCGATCTTCAAGGGTGTGAATATGTAACTGCCGTCCCCGCGCGTGGCTGCGTTGAGCACGAAGGACGTTCCTTCGTTGGTAAGTGTTACTTTAGCGTTCGGGATTACTGCGCCCGAGGCATCCTTCACAGTTCCCAGTAAGGTTCCGGTGTCCACTTGGGCGACGGCGGCGCGCGCGCCCAGGAACATGCAGAGACACAACAACACCGCCATCCATGGTGTTCGATGATGCCTAAGCATCTCCATCATGGCTACACTCCTCTCTCACTCATTTTGTCTTACTTGGAAGAGACGCCAGACCCAAAACCCTACGCAAGAATCAGCGGACGAGGAAACTCGTCGCGAAGTCATTCTAATGACGACGTGCTCCGTTGTTGCGGGGGAGCCGTGTACGCACACGCTTATACGCCCCCCCTAACCCTTTTGTCAAGTGGATTTTTCCCGCAGGCGGGCCCCTGGAAACCATGAGAATGCGTGAAGAGTCATGGAGTGCGGCAGCAAAGCTGCCGCCCTGGAAGTCGAACGAACGGCGGGAGCTGGCGCTACCGCATTCCAAGGCGCCTTCGGCACAGGCATTCTCGAAGCAGTGGAGGGCCGCTGTTCCCGCCTTTTGCGGCCCTGCCCAATGTGGGTCTTGTCGTAAAATGTCCTACCTGACGCCGGCAAGCATCGTGGCGGCCGGAGCTTCCTGGACGGGCTCGGCCAATTCGGCGGCCTTCGCGGAGGAGATTTCGCGAAACAGGCTGATATTCGATTGCAGCACAATCTGCGGATTGAGGTAATACGACGGCGGGATGCGGACGCCATTTACTATGTGGTCAACCGCCACACGTACCGCCGTCTGGCCCTGCATGTAGGGTCTTTGGTACATCGAGGCCGAAATGGTCCCGTTCTTGAAATACGGAACCATTTTGGGGAAGAGGTCAGTGGTGATCAGCCTCACTTTTGCGGAGAGTCCGGCGGCGTCCAGGGCCGCGCATACGGGAAGGCAATTCACCGTGCTCACGTAGAGACCGTCGATGGCGGAGAACCGCTCGAGCAAAGCAGCGCACTTCTGGCGAGCCTCTTCCTCGTCCTCGTGATTCTCAATCACCTCGATGACCTTACCCCCCTTGCAGAACCTTGGCAGCGCCTCGCAGAAGCCCTGGGTTTTCCGGCTGTGATCCTCGACCTGAAGCATGCCGGTGACAATGGCCACGCGGGAATTTGCGGGCACGAATTTCGCCATGAGTTCAGCGGCGCATCGCCCGTTCAATTCCGGATCCACGCAGATCACGGTCGAGCGCGCGCTCTCGGGCGCGTCTGAGGAGACGCAGAGGACGCGAATCCTGCGCTTCTCAGCCTCTTCGATCAGCGTCGCAAGCCCCGGTGGATCTCCCGGCGCGAGAATGAGCGCGCGGATATCGCTCTCGAGCAACTGCCGCACTCGCTCCACCTCACCCGCGCCCAGCCGTCGCACCGGCCGGTAAAGGACGCTGACCCCCAGGGACTCGAAACGTCGCGCCTCTTCCATGATGCCTTGCCGGACCTGATCGTAAAAGAAATGAATCTCCCGGGGAATGCACACGCCAATGCACAAGGGAGCGCGGCCCACGGCCAGCAGTCGGGCTGCCAGATTGGGCGTGTAGCCCACTTGGCGGGCGATGCGGAGTATTCGCTTGCGCGTGTCGCGGTTGATCTCCTTGCGCCCGTGCAAGGCTCGATCCACCGTCCCGATCGATACATGAGCTAGCCGGGCAATGTCGTGTACGCTGACTTTCTTGGGTGGACTCATGATGGAAAATCGAAGTTCGAAAATCGAAATCCGAAAATCGATGTTCGAAAAACAAGAGAATACTAGCCCCGAAATTGAATCTTGAAAAGGGGGAATTCAAGAATCACAGCGCGGTAAGCCGCAACCAACTGCAGATTCTTCGCTTCGCTCTGCAGAAAGACGACGCGTATGTCTTTTGTTTTTCAACAAACCCTTACTGAGGAACAAGCGTCGTCTTTCTGGTCAGCAAGGGCAGCCCCCGCGGCTGTCAATGCTCAGAATGACATGTCATCCTGAGCGAAGCGAAGGATCTGCTTTTCTTCTCGCTCCGCGAAGACCCGATCCACCTGTCGAGCGACCGGCGCTTGCTCGCGAGGCCGGTTGATTCCCGGCACACGGCGGCTGTTTGCGAGTTTCGATTTTCGAATTTGGATTTTCGGTTCTCGAGTTTATGCTCGAAACTCCGGCAGCCTCGTCCCCAGAGCGTCCGGCATCTGGCAACCCATCAGCGAAGCGAGGGTAGGGCAAAGGTCGATGTGGTGGATCGGCCTCTCGACGGTCTGCGGGGGCCCGACTGCCGTCCCCAGGCACATCATCCAGGTGGTTCGTGTGCTGGGGTCGTTCGCGCGATGATTGAAAAAGCCATTGGTGCTCGAGCCATCGGGATCGCGCCCGAATTCCGGCAGAATCACCAGGGTCGTGCGATCTCGATACTCGGCGTTCGTCCCGATCTCCTGCCAGAGTTCGTAGCACAGCCGGTCGGCCATATGAATTCCGGCGAGGTGCATGGAATAGGATCCAAAGTGCGCGGCCTCCACATCCGAAAAGATGACCACCAGCAGCGTAGGCGAGAATTTCCGCATAATCTCACGGCTGATGAAGAAGGTCAGCTCGTCGCCGGTGGTGGGGACTCCGGATTGGACGAAGTTGGCCACTGCGGCTTTAATCGCCGGCCGCACGCTCGGATCGAGCGTCTGCACCCCGTCGAACACCGTCCAGCCCAGGCCCTCGTAATTGCTGCCCTCGAGGGTCGATTCGAGCTCCGCTTGCACTTTGGCGGGATCGGCAAAGTTGCGGTTGCGACCCTCCCTCAAGGCGGTCTCCACGGCGGTGATGAGGAGTTGTTTGGGAAATACGATGTTGGGGCCGAATCGCGGGCCAAAATTGGAGAGGTCGCTCGCGCCGATCATGCTGGTCAGCGCTTTGTTGCTGGCGACAACCCAGACCTCGCTTTGCGGAACCCCCAACTGCTTGCGGAAGTACTCAAAGAAGGTCGGCGTGGTGGGCGGAAGCTTGCCCCAGTCGTCCACGCGCTGCCAATTGCCGGTGAAGATGCTGGAAGTGGCGTTGAAGTGGGCGGTCACTCCTTCATTGCGAACTTGGGGATAGAACAGGCCTTGCGGCAGGAGATCCTTCGCAAGATGCGGGATGTTCACCAGCCCTTGCGGAGAAAACGTCTCCGCGTGGCGAACCCCGCCGAAGATCACCAGCACGATCTTTTGCGCCGGAGCCTTGCCTCCAGCGCCCCACTTTCCCGCCAGGCGCTTCTGGAAAATACCCTCCGCGAGAAGCAACCCCGCAGCGCGTAAGAATGCGCGCTTCGTCTGGTCCATGACACCCCCACTTTCAGGTAAGCTTCCCCGCCGGCCTACACCAGCCGGCAGCCAACGCCCTCGCCCGCCACATGCCAACCTAGTAAGAATACTAGGAGCGCACCGTCGGTCGTGTCAAGCGAGTAGCACCCCACCGAAAGACCCAGTTTACCGAAAAGCAGTATAATTTATGCAGTACAGTCTCTCGAATCAGGGCGTTCACCAGGGAGGTAGCGCATGGCAACGACGAACAGGAGTACGGTTGATTTATCGCGTTATCCGGATCTGGTGGTGGTCTACCTGGGGATGCGCGTCAACACACTCACTGGGATAAAGACCCTGTTGGGGTTTGGCCCGCGGATCTCGAGCGCCGTCGCCGCCAACCCTGACGGACTGCTGCTGCACGAGCCAATAATTTACTCGCTGATTCCCGTACACATGGGCATGCGGCAATACTGGCGGGATTTTCAATCGCTGGAGACCTGGGCGCGCTCGGAACCTCACAAGCTCTGGTGGCAGAATTTCCTTCGCGATTCAGGCGGAACAGGGTTTTGGCATGAGACCTATTTCGTGCGCGGCGGCTTCGAGGCGATCTACGACGACGTACCCACGCCCATTGGCTTGGCTCGCTTTGCGCCGGCCGTTCCCGCCCGCGGCACGATGTTTTCCGCGCGGAAGAGACTGAAGCTCGAAGGCGAGCCGGCAGCGCCTCCCCCGGTCCCCGAAGCTCCCTCCGAATTCGGGACGAGGGGATAGCGCATCTATAAGGTCATCGGCGTTGTCAACTAGAATCTGTCGGCCCAGCACCTCTTTTTGAAAAACACTGGCACCGCCTGCGGGACGCGTGACACGCGCCGGTGGTTGCTTCGAGGA
>JBELAJ010000273.1:0-10860 GCA_049508935.1 Terriglobia bacterium
CCGCATCGGTGTTAACCTCCGAGGGTCAACCACTCCAGTTCGGTGCTACAGATCGGTGAGAATGGGGGCGAGGCTAATTGTGATATTGGACGTCCAATGCCGCCCCTCAATCAAGCTGCATCACCACTTTCTCCGGCAGCTTCCTATTATACTGTTGCAAGCTGAGTATTGTCGCCTCGAGCTGTTTCGCCGACAAATCCAACAGACCACAGCAGCGCGGCAGAGAAAAGCGCTGCTTGCCGGCGCTGCCCGGATTGAAGAACAGCCTGCCGCAGAGCGCAACGGCGCAGGGCAAGTGGGTGTGACCGAAAATCACGACGCGGGTGTTCCGATCGAAAGCTCGCAGGAAGGCATCCCGTCCTCTTGGCGCGGGCGCCTCGGTGCGTACCAGCTTAGCCCATTTTTCCAATTCGGTTTGCGCCGCCGACAATTCGTGAAGCATTTCTACTCTAACGGCGTCACTCAAAGCAGCCTCTCGCGGAGCGCCGCGCCGAGTTGTTTCGCCCAGGTTTAGGCTTAAGCTCAAGCTCAAGGGAAGACCGGCGAGTTGTGAGTCGACGTTTCCTTTCACCACCTGCACGGGAGCGATTCTCTCCAGTTCGTCCAACACTTCCACGTTTCCCACGTCTCCCGCGTGCAGGATCAGCTCGACGCCCGCCAATAACTCCGAGAGACGTGCGTCGAAGAAACCGTGGGTGTCCGAAACCACGCCGATCTTCATCGGGTTGCTCCCTGCTCTTCGGCGATGACTTCTTTCGCCCGTTGCCTGCAAGTCTCGCAGCGCGCATGGCTAACAAGGCAGAAGGCTATACTTCCGTTGCAGCCGCACGTGCAGGGCTCCATGTTCAGTTGCATCAACACATGGTTCCGGCGCTCTTTGTTGAGCGGCGCCAGATCCAGGCCGGGCAGGTCGGTGATGTTCGTGGGAGTGAACTGGCCGGCCACTTGCGGACAGGGTGTATCTTGAAGTCGTAATGGGGCGGGCTGGACGTTCGGCCGGTCGGGCTTCAACTCCCAAACCAGGGCGGCCAGCGCCACAAGGGTAACAATAAGATAAATCAACGATCCGCGTGAGGTGTCTGACGGGTGTGGCTTCCCCAACTGCTTGGGGCTCGTTTCCTCTGTCGCCATACTATTCCGAGCCCTTTGCTGAAGCCCCGTGGCGCGCCACTTTCAGAGGAAACGATATCGGCACGCTGGTAGGCGGAAGGCAGGCGTGGTCGTTGCAAGCCTGATACGCGAATTTCCCCTTCACCTCGTAGTCCCCGGGCGGCACTTTGGGATCGAGCTGGAATGCGACATCAACGCGAACCGTTCCCTCATAAACGGAAAGGGGCGTGTCCGAAAAGGCGAACTTCTTGGGCTCCCCTTTGGGATAAGTTATGTCATTCCGGGTCACCGCTTTATTCGGCTCGAGCTTGACTTCCGTAGGAATCAGGTAGTCGAGAGAAGGGTGATGGTCATTGATGTGGTAGCCGGGGAGAACATCCGCCGCTACCGTCGCATTCGCGACGGAACCGGGTCGCGCCGCTCCAGGGGCCATCGTGACTTTTGCTTTTACCACCTGTTCCGGCGCCTGCGCCCAAACCGCCACGCAGGTCAAAGCGCACGAGAAAATAAGTACGACGAGAGTCTTCATAATCACCTGCTTCGAAAATCGTAGCGCGGGCGTCTCGCCCGCAGCGGCGCGGGCATTCCTTCGCTCCGCTCAGGACAGGCTCTGCCCGCGCGCGGGAGCGGAACGCTCCCGCCACCGCGGGCGGGACCCGCGCTACATCCGTCCAACATCGGGCAATTTCCATGGTTGCCGCGTGCCCGTCAGCGGACGGGCGTGAGCGACCACGTTGAAATCCGAAGATCGGGAGATCCGGTGATCGAAAGGTCACTCAACTGGCCTATTCGACCGATCACCCGATCTCCGGATCACCCGATTCCATTCACGCTCCGGATTTCAGCAGCTTCTCCATCTGTTCTCGCGCCAGCTTCAGGCTGACTTGGCAGGCGCGGTCCACCTGCCGGCATTTCAGCACCGTCAAATTGCAGTTGCACGGGCAATGCTGCTCGCTGAGTTGCTTCTTCAAAGTCTCTTTCTGCTCAGCGGTCAGCTTGGACAAGTTCAAGCCGGGAATTTCTGAATCGATAGTGGCGGGATCGCCCAGCGCGATTTTGGTTTCGGTGCCCGGCACCATGGCCGGCTTGAAATCCGATTTCTCCGTCGCTGGACTCATGGCCAGCAGTTGCTGCACTTCTTCCTCGATGATGGCGGGATTTATACCGCCGGTGTGCTTGGCGTAAATGCGGCCGTCGCGCCCGATCACGAAGGTGGTGGGCAGCCCAAGGATCCCTCCGTAGAGTTCCCCGATCCGCTGGTTGCTGACCGCCACCGGATAGTTCATCTTGAATTCTTTGTAGAAATCCACTACAGGGGCAGCGTCGTCGTCCATCGAGATGCCGATCATCGAAAAACCCTGGCTGGCGTACTTCTCCTGCATCATGACGAAACCTGGAATCTCTGCGCGGCAAGGCCCGCACCAGGTCGCCCAGAAGTCCAGGACCACCACTTTGCCTTTGTAGTCGGCCAAGTCCAGCCTTTTGCCTTCGATGTCGGTCAGTGAAATTGCCGGCGCGTCGGGGTGATCGACGTCGCCATTGGCCTGGATCATCACTGCCGGATGGATCCAGTACCGATTGATAAGGTACAGCCCCGCCACCAGGACCACCGCTAGGACCGCACCGATCAGCAACTTACTTCTAGCCGCAACCCCGGCCTTAGTCTCGGGTTTCGGTGGAATCCGGACGCCTTCGAGAAGTTTGCCCTCACGGATGTTGTAGGTAGCGCCTTCTGGCGTTCCGGAGATTTCACTTTTAGCCGCGACCCCCGCCGCTTCGTTCTCGGGTTTCCGTGGTATTCCCCCGTCTTCGAGAAGTTTGCCAACGTCGTAGCTAGCGCCGTTTGGCATATCGAAGATGTCAAGTCCGCTGATGTCTAGGCCAGCGGCACTGAAGAAAACCTTTGCATACGTCCTTCCTTCGAAACCGACCGTCCCTGGGAAAAAATCTACGTCAACTTTCATTGTCGGCTCAGGCCATCCTGGATTTCCAACCACCACCTCGTGTCCGTCTTTATAGGTAAAGCGCCATCTGACAGCAGCCAATGAACCGCAGTCTGTCACGCGAACAACAGTGCCATGGTCGGCGACCAATTTTTTGGACGCCTCGCGAAAGAAGCCGTCGCTCGGATACGGCCAGCCTCGCGGCTGCTCGGATTTATCTCTATACCACTCGACAGGGAACTTGTTCCGGTCGTAATCGCATCTCCGACATCTCCACGTCAAATCTTGACCTTTCTTGAGCTCTTCAACGGCCTCTGCGATGGCAGCCTCAGTCTGCATTTTCAGGTCCGTCTGTGCCTCCGCCGGGAACGTGTCAAGTTCACCAACCAGGTATTCCCTCGAAACACCGTCAGCCTGGATAACCAGCATACCGCTGCCTGTGAGTCGGGCAAGTGCTTGCCGCGGCGACATCATAAATGAACGGTCTGTGAGCATGTGGCGCGTACCGCACTTCGAGCACACAATCGTGGGTTGCTCGGAAGCCTTGTACCCAGCGGGCTTTTCATGTTCATTCAAATCCATAGGTTCTCCCTTAATTCCTGTCCCTTCTCTCCGCCTGAGGCATCGAAGCAGCCTTGACCCTTGCCGCGGGCGCCACCTGGTCTTGCACTCTCCTATCTTCGGGTTTGACGCGCCCTTGATCCTGCGTGGCGGGAGGTGTCACCGGCCGCTCTAGCGCGGGTTTACGCCGGAGGATCAGAGCCATCCACGCCGCCGCTACGAGGGCCAGAATCGCAATGAATTGCGAGGTCGACAGCAAATGATCAAAGACGAACCCGCGGTCCTCATCGCCGCGCAGGAATTCGATGAAATACCGCGCTCCAGCATAAAGGGCAAGATAAAGCACGAAAATTTCGCCATCGCGGATTTTCTTTGGATATCTCCAGATGAGGATTGCAAAAATCGAAAGCGAGGCCAAACACATGATGGGCTGAGTCGGAATCAGCGGAACATTCAGTGGCGTTCCCGCCACTTGGTGGGCAATTGGGTCTGTGAACACCACACCCCAGGCAGAGGTGGTGGGCTTGCCGTAATCACACCCGGCAGCAAAGCAGCCAATGCGCCCCAGGCCAAGTCCCAGGGAAATAGCTGGAGCGTAAACGTCAAAGACCTTCCAGAATGGAAGACGATGAAGCCGAATAAACCAAACCGCAAACAGCAGCGCAGCGATAAAGCCCCCGTAGAAAACCCCGCCCGCCAAAAACGTGTCCCGACTGAAAATCTCCCCCGGATATTGCCGGTAGTAGCCCCAATTGGAAATCACCATCAGCGCCTTCGCACCCACTAGCGCCACCAGCAGCAGCCAGGTGCTGAAGTCGAGCAAAAGGCCTGATTCCAAACCCTCCCGGCGACCCAGACGCAGTATAGTGCAAATCGCCGCCATCATGGCCAGTACCATCATCGCCCCGTAAGTGGGGAAATGAAACGAACCAATGCTGAACAGAATGGGATGCAAAGTCACTCCAAAAGCCAGGGGCTAGGGACTAGGGGCTGGGGACTAGGGATTAACGCCCCCTCAACCTGAAACGTTTGTTCTTCGGGCCCGTGTCCCCGCCCGCCCGGATACCGACCTCCGCAATCGCCGGCGGCCGTGCTCGTCACTCGTCACTCGTCACTGCGCTTAAAGCGTAAAGCGGTTCAGGAACGAGAAATACCGCGAAATCACGGTGAATTTGTTCATCGCCATCAGGATGCCGAGCGCTATCAGGAGCACGCCCGAGGTTACTTCAACCGTTTGCAGATGCTTCCGCAAGCCGCTGTAAAGCTTCAAGAACTGTCCCAAACCGACACTGGTCAAAAGGAATGGAATCGCCAGCCCCGCCGAATATACGGCCAGTAGAAACATACCTTGGAAAACCGTGTGCCGTTGCGCGGCCAGGGCGAGAATGGCAGTCAGGATAGGGCCAATGCACGGAGTCCATCCGAAGGCGAATGCGAACCCAAGAACGAAAGCGCCCGCCAATCCTCGCCGCGGCTCACCCGTTTCGAGCTTGGCCTGCCGGTAGAGCAGCGGGATTTTCACCAGTCCGGTTAGATGCAATCCGAACACGATTACGATAATGCCTGCCACCAGGTTGAACGTGGTGCGCTGTGCCAGCAGGAACTTGCCCACTGCCGTCGCCGAGGCCCCCAAGGCTATAAACACAATCGAAAAGCCCGCGACGAAAGAAATGGAATTGCGCAGAATGCGGCTCATGAGAGCAGGGCTCGCCGTGGTCCGCAACTCTTCGATCGTCGCCCCGGATAGCATTGAGATGTAGCCCGGAACCAGGGGCAGTACGCATGGCGAAAGAAAAGACACCAGGCCCGCTACCAAAGCAATCGGGATACTCAATTCATGAGTCATGGTTTCAGCCTGCCTCGCTATGCGGCTCCAATCTAATGGATGCGAAAAGTAGTTGAGAAGTTAAAGAGTCGAAGAGTTGAGAAGTCACTTCTCGACTCCAGCCGCCTCGACTTCGCGACCCCTCAAGTGTATCATGACGACAGTCCGTGGAGTCAGGATTAGGGAAACGACCGGAGTCCGATACTCTTGCTGCGCGCTATCGTCTTCGATTTCGACGGGATCCTCGTTGACAGCGAACCGCTTATCATGAAGCTCATCCAGGAGATGGCGGCCCGTGAAGGCTGGCTCCTTTCCGAACATGAATACTTTCGAGACTATCTCGCTCTCGATGACCGCGGGGTCATCGATCACCTCTGGCGCACCCACGGACGACCTCTGAGCATCGCCCGCCGCAATGAACTGCTGGCCTGGAAGGCAAACGCCTATGAAAAGATCATTCGGAATGGCTTGCCGGCCATCCCGGGGGCGACTGAGTTTGTCCTTAGCGCTGCCCAGCACTTCCCGCTGGCCATTGCCAGTGGGAGTTTGAGGGTGGAAATCGAGCATCTTCTTCGGAAGCTGGGCTTGCGTGAAAAGTTCTCCGTTCTGGCTACGGCGGACGACTGCGAGCGATCGAAACCTGACCCGGAAGTGTATCTTAAAGCCCTCAGCCGCCTGCGAGAGCTTCCCCAATTGCGCGAACCGGCCCTCGAATCGGGCGAGTGTCTGGCCCTCGAGGACGCTCCCTTGGGAGTCGTGGCCGCACAGGCCGCCGGCATGAGGTGCCTCGCCCTGGCTCATAGTCGTCATCAAAACGATCTCCAACACGCCGATTGGGTCGCACACGGATTCGCCGGCGTGGACCTCGACGCCATCCGGGCCACCTTCCACTGAGAAGCTCCCATCGTTGTAGGGGACGGCTTGACGTTCCCTTTTCGCCGCCGGGTAGGGCAAGCCCTACCGTTACAGGCGACGTAACATGACCGGGCGCTCGCACGTCCTGCACGCCGCGTTCGACGGATTAAGGCAATGCGAATAGCCCTTGACAAAACGTCTTTCCCAGGGTTAATTTTAGAGTGGACGAAGAAAAGGCGAATATGGGCGCCGCTACAAAGAACGCGATCTTGGTGGGCCCTGCGGGCTGGTCGTACACCGATTGGGCGGGGATCGTTTACCCTCATCACAAGCCGCGCGGTTTTCACGAGGCCGCTTACCTCGCTCAGTTTTTTGACACCATCGAAATCAACACTTCCTTTTATTCTCCCCCGCGTGCTGAAATCGTGAAAGCCTGGGCAGCAAGAATCGCCTTCAACCCGAACTTCAAATTCACGGCCAAGCTATGGAAACGTTTCACGCACGAGTGTAACGCCAACCTCCAGGACGAGAAGGCGTTCAAGCAAGGTCTCGAGCCGCTCGTGAACGAAGGCCGGTTGGGGGCGCTGTTACTGCAAGTGCCTTGGTCATTCAAGAACACGCCTGAAAACCATGAGTATCTGAGCGGTCTCATCATGCAATTCATGGAGTACCCGTTGGTGCTCGAAGTGCGCCACGGCTCATGGAATAAGCCAGAAGTGTTTGAATGGCTGGCCGGCCTGGGAGTGGGCTTCTGTAACATCGACCAGCCAGTCATCGGGCAGTCGATCGCTCCCAGCGCCCACTCAACCGCACCGGTGGGATACGTCCGCCTGCACGGTCGCAATTACGAGCACTGGTTCACGTCCAACGAGCACCCCGAGGAACGGTACAACTATCTGTACAGCCAGACTGAGCTTGAACCGTGGGCGGCGCGCATTCGGAATATCGCCCGGAATGCCGAGTTGACTTTCGTTATAACGAATAACCATTTCGAGGGCAAAGCCATCGCTAACGCCCTCCAATTGATCGCCCTGCTCAGAAACCAGCACGTCCGCGTGCCCGAAACCTTGCTCGAGTCATACGCGGCATTGGAAAAAATCGCCGCCCTGGAAGCATTCTTCTCCCAGCCTAAACAATCCGACCTTCTATTTGCAGCGAGCGGTGCGGGCAATACCGAGGAAACAGCGCGTAAGTAACGAACCGGGAAGCAATCGTCACGAATTTACCACGTCCCGCGAACCAGTGGCACACGTCGGTTTTCAACGAGAGAGTTCACCCCGCCAACCGCCGGCGTGAATCGGACTCCGCACTGAACGATACCGCTGCCTCAACGTAAGATTAATTGACAGTATTCAACTCTCACTGATAGCATGTTCTAAGCCTAGCAGCCCGAGTGGCAGAGGGATGGATATCGCGTTTGCAGTTGCTTGTGCTTTCAGCCTTCTGCTTTCTGCCTTCAGACTTTTGAGGTCCCCGTCGTCTAGCCCGGCCTAGGACATCGCCCTTTCACGGCGGTAACGCGGGTTCAAATCCCGCCGGGGACGCCAACATTCTTTCAACGAGTTACGGTCAATTGGGCCTTCCGTGTCGGGGACATTTTGGGGACACAGCCCTTGGAGTGCGCGCCCTTTGACCGGAGGCTGGCAACGACCCTTCCTTGCGCTGTGCGTTTCGCCTCGGTTACGGCCTGAGCGTAGACATCCATGGTTACTTTAGCTGATCCGTGCCGCAAGAGCTCCTGCACGACTTTTATGTCTTCACCGTTCGCGTGCAACAATGTCGTGTAGGAATGCCGAAACGTGTGCCAGCCGATTCTTTTGTTCATCCCCGCCCTCGTTGCCGCCGGTTGAATATGGTATTGCATGACTTTCGAGAGCCACACCGGCTGCTTGCCGCGCTGTTTGCCGGCGCGGGCAGCATCCGTAGCGAAGATAAAGTCGTCTGCTCTTGCATACTTCGTGGTTTGGTACCAAGTGAGTAGATCTTGAGCCACGTGCGGGTCAATCGGAATCGGCTTCTTCGAGGCCTCTGTCTTGACCTTGCCGACCGTCTGATCGACAACGGAGCGAAGCAAGTTGATGGTGAGCCTCTCGAAACTAACATCCGACCACTTGAGGCCAGCCAGTTCGCCCCTCCGCAATCCGGTCGTCATACCAACCCACACGAGGACTCTCTCACGTAGTCGCAGTTCTCCTAAGAGACGTTGAAACTCGGCCGCATCCAAAACGACCGGAATCTGTTCGCGTTTAGCACTCTGCCGCACCCCAGAGCCGCGCACCGGGCCCGTGATGGGGTTGTTCCGGATGAAGCCCCAACGGATTGCGTGATTAAAGAGGACGCTCATGGTATTCCTGATCTTGGCCTTAGTGCCATTGGCGCGCTCAATCGACCGCAACCATTCTTCAACGGCAACAGTACGTATTTCATTGATTGACATCCTCTCCCAACGTGGGACGACCCACGTGTTTAATACTGATTCGCACCGATCACGTGTTGAATAGGCTCTACCTTGTTCTCCACGGTCAACCAGCTCATGCTCACAAAAATGAGTAACAAGGTCTCCCATGGTAACGGATGACAGGGCGGCGCTCCCTCATCGAGCAGGCTCATGCGGAACACCCTTGCCGCATTCTCGGCGGCGGCTTTCGTGTGGTATTGCTCGAGCGGACCGATCACGCGCTTCCGCATTGCGCGGCGTCCGTCGGGCAACGTGACGCGCCATCTGAATACCCAAATAGATTTACCACTTGAGGATATGTCCAAGTTCACACCACCTCGCTGAATCCGTGTCCTTTGCATGATCTCCTCCTTTCACCTCTCAGGACACGGATCGCACTGGATGCAGGCTAGGATTTACCCTGGATCGCATCCAGATGTCCAACTCGGATTTGAGAAAGCGCCAGCGCCGACGAGGACCGTCATTGAAAGAATAGGCGGGTACCTGACCTCCACGGGCCAGTCTCATTAGGGTCTTTGAATGAATTCCTAGGAACTGCGCAGCTTGGCCGGCGTCTACATACGGTTCAAGGTGGGAAACAAGATTTGATGCGGTAGTTGGCAAACTCATGCTCGTCGACCTTCAAGGCAAGCGGAGACGAGACGGCAAATCCGCCGTCGGCCGTCGGCCATTGTGACTGGGTCAGCCGCGGGGCCGATTAGTATGTCCCCCATCGGCACGCCGACTGTTGCCTCGCCACAACAAGTTCAATCCTGCGCAGTAATGAATTTCCTGTCAAATTTCCGTCGTTCGGCTTTACTAATACAACTCTATTTGGCTGCACTCCCGAATTTTCAACAGGTTAAGGGGCATGGAGGGTCGTGTGGAAGGCAGCAGCGAGGTGTGAGTACGTGTGGACTTCGCCAAACCCGCTGCTTTCGCTCAATCGTAACGGTTTTAATGCCGGGGGTCGATCCGAAATATCGGAGGGCTAGAGAGCTTAGTTCGGCTTTCCGCGTTTGTTATCCATTGACACCAGGATGTCGTGAGCCATTTCTTGCACATAATGGTCGGCGACCGGCCCGGAGGTTCTGAGTCGCTTTTGCAGAGTCCTCCCTAGCTCTGTTTCCGCTTGAGGATATTTCGGCTGGTTCTTCCACAACCGGGCACGTTCATGCTCAACGGCCTTGCGAATCGATTCCTTGGCTTCCGGAGTATGCTCTCCACCGTCTTGGCGCATCACGTTCGCCAGAACAGCCTGAAGATCTGGGTAACTTATTTCCCAGATTAATTCTTCAGTCTCCTCTCCAAACTGTTTCAATTCGATTTTTCCCTGGTCGTTCAGCCTGAAGTCCACCATGCACGAATCAATCGGAAACAGTTGGGACGAATGGGCTCCTGCCCATTCGTCAAGCTGGACAAGTGCTTCTCGCCTCGTGTTTGCCGTCACCAATGAGAAGTCGCCGTTCGGCCATCGACACAGATAGATGCCGGATTCGAATTCGTCCAAATCGGCGTCGTTGCCGCCACGAACCTCGCCTCTCAGGCTTGCGGCATCCAGTAGCGCTGCATCACGGGTCTGTTTCCCACGCAACCCTTCTCGTTGGAGTTCGAGGCCCGATACAGCCGTTACCTCTGCGCCCGCCTTCTCAAGCAGATCATTTGTCCCAATAAGTTCCATGATCGCTGTTTCGGCATCCGGTATAAACTCTTCAGCGGGAACCTCTCGCCAACGATCAACTTTGTCATCCAGAGGGACTCTCGCTTGGCCCGCCTCTCTGTAGCGCTCACGAGCAACCTCGATGACCTGTTGCTCGACGCCCTCAGCCAGGGTGACCTCAACTTCAAGCTTGATTGTCTTCTTCATCATCCATTCTCCCTGCAGTGCCGGTAGAGCGTAACCTCATTAGGCTGTTAACCGAAGGGTTCCAGGTTCGAGTCCTGGCCGAGGAGCCAACTTTTCAATGACTTACAAGGCGACCTCGGCGCTCGCCAGAAATGACCCATCCGTGCTCATCTAAAGTGACCCACGTCGGTAACGCAATCTGGAATCCATTTTGTGACAGGAAGCGTCGGGGAAGCTGCAACATCGGCGTTCTTGGCATGACTGTGGGTGGATTGAAGGCCGG
>JBELAJ010000274.1:0-10820 GCA_049508935.1 Terriglobia bacterium
GTGGCTCTTGCACGTCGCTCGTCACTGCGGACGGACCATCCCCACGCGCGTGGGGAGAACGCCTACGGCCATCAAGTGTTTTCTGGCGCAGACGGACCATCCCCACGCGCGTGGGGAGAACAAATTCGCTCAACTTGGCCGCGTTACCGCTCACGGACCATCCCCACGCGCGTGGGGAGAACCGGTTATTACACCGTGGCCTATGGCGCGGGCACGGCCCATCCCCACGCGCGTGGGGAGAACAGTGCCACTTCCCACTATGTTGCCGTACTGGCCGGACCATCCCCACGCGCGTGGGGAGAACTTTCGGACGCGGTTTCGGTTCATCCTCGGCCGCGGACCATCCCCACGCGCGTGGGGAGAACCCTGAATTCCAAAGGACTTAACTTGAGGAAGTAGAGCGAAAATCGGGCGTCTCACCAGACGCGGCTGGTGTCTCCTCCTCCCATTCTTCGGCGACCATCCACAGGCCGCTAACCTCAACACCTTTACGGTCGGTGGGGCCGAGGGTTTCGATCTTGTACCCTTGGCAATTGGGATAGCTGTTGACGATCAGCAGGCCGACATCAGCGGCATTGCGCTTGATGTACTCGATAGTTTTCTCGTGAGTGCGCCGGTTAAGTGAGCCCACGAAGACATTGGGGCGCGGCTCGATGAACCAGCGTTTGAGCATTCCGCGAATGGCATCTGGCGTGTCTTTGGCGATGATGACCGTCATGCAAAAAGTTCCTCCATGTCTTTGGGGATTCTCTGGAGCAGCTTTTCCTGCTCGACACATTCCTTCAGCAGCGCGCGGGTCAGGTCGCCCTTGTCGTTGGGATTTTGGCGCATGGCCTGAAAGGCTGCCGGAAAGCTGGTTATTTCCTTGTAGAGGTCAGCCACATCATAGATAAAGGGCAACGTGCCGCCGTCGTGAACGAATCCGAGAGACGGGAGGTAACCCAGCGAGCAGAGTACGGCGGCGCACAACGCGTAGAGGCTGGCATTAGCTGTGGAGAGGGCGCGATTGACGTCGTCAGCAAGATTCCAGTTTGATTTGTCGTAGTTGCGCCCTTTCCAGGTGACTCCGTACTGCTGGCCGAGTTCCGCGTACTTGGCGCGCACGCGCAAGCCCTCCATTCCACGCAACTCGTGGACGGAATACGCCTGTACATCCACGCCCGGGAACCGCTGCACAAACATGCGGCGGGCAATTTCGGTGCGCTGCTTCTTATCGGCCCATGCGGTGGCGTGTTTGCGGGACATCAGGTTGTCGTGATTGGGCGTGATGCCGAAGGCGTAGAAGCGCATCCCGTCCTCACCAATCCAGCAGACGGGTGTATTGGAATCGGCGCAGGCCTTCATGGCCGCGTGCGTCACCGTGGTGCCCGGTCCGAGCAACACCGCCGAGAGCGTGGCGACGGGCAACCGGTAAACCAGCCGGTCCGTGCCGATCCATTTGATGCTGGAGTCATCTACTTCCAGGCGGCCGTGTTCGAGGTAAATCGGCGTCCAGCGGTCCTTCGCCGGCGTCAGCGTCTCCAACGGTGGTTTTTCAAAGATGGGCATGGATCATGCACCTGGCATCTTGCCGACGATGAGATTCACCCGACGCAGAGCATAGTCGCGCCCCTCGGCGCTGGAATCTGATGTGCCGAAGGAGACTGGCTGGTCACTGTAGGAATCAGTACCCGCCTCGAAGTTCGCAACTTCCTCCAGGCGGGTGAATTGGTCGATGGAAGCGCTGCCGATCAATGCGCGTTCAGCTTCGGTTAGCAGATCGAACATGCCACGGAAAATCGGTTCGGCTGGGATGCAACTCTTGCGCCCCAGCCAAACGCCCCACACGGGGTTTTCGAGTGCGGCAGCGACGCGCCTCACGAGGATCGGGTCTCCGGCGAGAACCACGCCGAAGCGAGCGTCAGACAAATACTGTCGGCGGCTGACGGTGGGATTGTCGCAGGGACCGCCGGAAGCCTTGCGGGGGATGAACTGCGGCTGCGTTTTCTTGTCGTAGCCACCGCCCGTGGTGTGAAAATCCTCGAAGCGCCGCACTGGATTTCGTGGGATGGCGATGGTGGTCATCTGCAACTTTGCCAGTTCCGGAAGTGTTCTCCGCTCTTCCGGAGAGCCTTTGGGTAGGCCCAGGGCGGCGCAAATCAGGCCGATGACGCCGCTCTTTGTCGGGTGCAGTTCTGTGGTGCGGCGTTGAAAGCGGCTGGAAAAGCCCCACGATTGCATCGGGGCGTCCAGAAGTAACGCAATGTAGGCAGTGTCAGACATGGCGCAGGATCTCCTCGCAGAATTCGTCGAGCGGCTTGTCCGGAATGGCAATTTCCGCCGACAGCTTGATGCCCCAGGTTTTCTTCAACTGCTGGTGATACTCCTTGAGCTTGGCAATTGAGGCTTCCATAAGCCCGTTTTCAGATCGGACCGGGTTCTCGAACGCGTTGATCAGTTGCAACGGCTGGCCTTTGTCTTTCGCGAGACCGAGGACGTAGTCCGGCAGGGTGTGGGCATTCATCGAGTTTTTCCGCGCCCCCGGCATACCGAGGACGACTCCATGAATGAACGCGTCCACAATGTCCCGGCGTGCCGCTTTGTGTTCTTCCCCAGCGAAACAGCCCAGAGTGGCCGATGGCTTTCCATCTTTGTCCTTCTGGTAAAACAAGAGATCGAGGTTCAGCGCCGCATAGCGGTAGTACGTAGCGGAATTGAATTCTAGCGTGCCAGTCATGCCCGCGCCCGCCTCTTCCTGTGGTTGCAGGTCGTCCACGGCGGAGAAGAAATCGATATCGTTCTCCGCCTTGTGCGTGGAGAGGGCGTGACTGAAAAGCCCGGCTCCTTCAATGGTCAACGAATGATCGCTGGCCACCATTCGTCCGAAGATGGCGATGTCGGCAGCATCTTTGACAAAGCCTTGCCCGAACTCTTTTTTGATTGGCGACTTCAGGATACCACTCACCTTTTTCGTAAACTGTTTCGCCGTGAGCGGTTTGTCCTTACCCTTCGTCTTTGGGAAACGCTTCTCCTCTTTTGTTTCCTCTGCGTCCTCTTCCTCCTCGACTTCTGCTTTCTCCAATTCCTCAGGGCTGGTCTTGGCAACTGCCTCGCACAGTTCCTTGCGATCGTTGGCGGATAACCCGGCCAGCAACTTGGCGAGCCGTTGATATTCCTCGGGCGAAAGAAACATCAACGTCTTGACCCTGGCGTTGTCCTTGGGATCGAGCTTCCCAAGGTAATGAGCCGCGCATTTGGCAAGAGCCTCAGCCTCGTTTGGCACGTGTTCGCTCAGCAACTTTGTGATCTCGGCGGTGAACAAGCGGCTTCGGTTGGCCGCATACAGTTTCGGTTGCAATTCGGCAGCGTAGAGTCGGATGGCGCGTTTCAGGCACTGGCTGGAGATGCGAGCACGGGGGGCGCCCCCGAACGTCGCTGACTTGGGTGCGCCGACCTCATCGCGGTTCAAACACGAGACGGGGAAAGATTGCAGGATGTGCAGTTCGATGAGTTTCATGGCTGTTCCTTTCTCTTGGTTTGGACCTTCCTTATGAAATTGGCGCGATCACCAGCAGGCCGAAGCCGAACGCTTTGGCTGAGCCGATGCCGCGCGTGAAGGTTTCGTGAAATTTGGCCGGGTCCGTGACGGCCAGCACGCCCTGGAACTCCACAGCACTGTGCAGGCCGTCCTGGCCGTCTTTCTTAAAGTACTCTCGGCCACGGGAGAACGTGCGGAGTGTGGCCTCATCCACGGCGAAGCCGCCATGGTCTCCCTTCCGCTCGATCCACTCCACAAGTTCCTCGCGCTTTCCCAACGGGACCCGCCTGCCATTTTTTGTCAACGAGCCGTCGGGCCGTTCCTTGCAGACTTTCTTCGTGGGGTTGGCGCAAAGCTGGAATGCATAGCGGCGGCGGGTAAAGTAGGTATCCGGAATCGGTTTGGTTTTCCAACTCTCGGGGCCTGGCGGACACCATTCTGGCCGCACCGGTTGCGTGGGCGAAACAATGAGCAAGCGGAAGCCCTCGCGGCGGTGGTCGAGCCGAGTCAGAAACTCGCGCTGCTCACCGTCCCATCCGGGAAAAGCCTTCCAGACTTTCTGATGCCAGTCGTAGCAATCGCGCAGCCCCAGCCGGGCGGCAGTGGCAAAATCGAGAGTGACTTGGGTGAGATGGGTCATGGCGTGGCCTCCGAGACGGCCAGGGGTGCCGGTTCCTCAGCTTCGGGCGCGCCCCAGTATTCACGCGCCCAACGGGCTTTCACGTTGCCGGGCCAGTAACAAAGATCCGTGTATAACTCCTCGTAATTGATCGGTATCCCTTTGGGCTTGGCGGCGAGGATCACAGGCCGCAGCCGGTCGCAAATCTCGTCGCGGTCGCAAGAGAGCAACCGCCGGAAGCGGGCGTCGAAGCTGTTATTCTCGGCGGCGAGGCGGTAACAGGTGGTGCCTATGTTGCCGGTATGCGTTTCATCGGGATGGTACGCGAACAAGCCGGCAACCGCTTCGATGCGGGGATTGCCGATGCCGCCCACGCGCCCCAGCAAGGGCCAAGCCCGAGGAAGTTTGCTGGGATTCAACGCGCAGCGCAGATCAGCCATCGCACCCCGATCGTTCTTGAGTCGGCGCAGATAGGCCAGCAAGCGTTTGGCGCCGTCCTTGGGGTCGGGTTGACTTCCACTCATGTTTCAGCCTCCTCATAGGTTCCCGCCACGTCTTTGGCGGCAGGTACGGCAAACAATGCCTTCAGCCCCAAGGCGTAGGCACGAATCTGGCGCGGCGTCTCGTGTGGACAGGCGTGCTCGTAAGCGGCGCGGACCGCAGACAACACCGCCTTACCCCAATCGGTCTTGTGCCATTCGGAGTGGAGCCCTAGTTTTGCCGGATTTTCAGCGATTTCCACGAGACGCGGCACGGCCAGCTCGACATCGGTCCAAAAGTTGGTGCAGGCTGCGGTGCTGAGATGGCGCAGTCTATCCTTCCCCGTCCCCTTGAGCTTAGCAAGCCTTCGGCTGATTCCCTCGAAATCCCTCTCACTGCTTTCCATCGCCATCCGGTAAGTTGAAATCCCCTTACGCAAGCGGGACTCCCCCTCCACCGAAAATTTCACACCCCTTTCGTAAGCCATTTGGCTCGTTTTGGTCAGCATCGTGGCGGGGATGTGGAACGCGGACTCGCTGGTGTCCACTGGCTTGGCTTTGTTGGCCACAAGGCCACCAACCCAAAGATCGAAAGCTTTTTCGTCGGAGAGGTTTTGCAACGCGGCTGGGCCGCCATTGCTGTTCTGGCTGACGGCTTTGACGGTGAGGGCGTGCAACTCGCGCCAGGCGGCCTTCTCGATAGAGGCCTGCAACACGACGCGCATGGGCTGACCTTTAACCGTCCGTGTGACAATCGTAGCGGAAGGCTCACGCCATCCGTCTTCAGCATAGGACCCATACTCCAGCCCGTTGGCTAGAATGACAGACCGGCAATCGTCCGCGAGCCAAATCGCGCGGGTCAGGGGAGCAAGGCGGCCCAAGTAGGTGCGGTTAGCATTCCCCACCGCTTCGGCGTCGGCGAGTTGCTGGGGCATCAATTCCCAAACCGGGCGGCCCCAGGAGCCCTGCCCGAAGAATTGCTCGGCCTGCCGCTTGGTCATCAAGTTCTCGTGCAGCGTCGAGAGCAGATGATCACCTCGCAGCAGGGAGTGCAACATCCCGCCCGCCAGGCACGGCGCATGGTTGCTCGATCCTTTGCCGGACGTTTCCATACCGTTCCACAATGCCACGCCGATGCGACCACCGGGAGAGAAACACTGAAATGTCGTTAGCATCAAAGCGAGTTCAGCGGCCGTGAAGGTGCGGTCAGAGCCGCCGGCGTTGTCAAAGAGCGTCGTGTTGTTGCCTGTGGCCAGCGCGAGATCGAGTTTGCTGGTCGAGTTGCCTTTATCGTCATCCTCGTTGGATTTCTTCGCAGGCTTCTTCAGGTTGGCCACCTGCAAGAAGCGCTGGCCGTCGCCAAACAACTCAAAGGCGTGTCGCCAATTTTGGAGGTAATCGAGTACCGCTGGCACTATGCGGGGCGGGCACACCTGCCATTCGTCAAAATCAGTTGGGCCGTCGAGCGCCGCCTGGGCGATGCAAATGAGAAGCCGCATGAGGGCGATGCGTTCATGCGGGCGGACAGCAAGGTCTTGAACCTCCTCGCCGCGCTCAAACGCTTCGCCCAGGCTGACAGTTCCCGGTTTGGCGTCATTCCAGAGAATCGGAATCCAAGCGTCAGTCGTAAGATTCATCGGACTCCTCGTCATGCGGACGGGGCGAGCGTTTGCTTTTGATGATGATACCCTCATTAGCGTCATATGAAAGCCCCGTTTGTTGCTCGTCGCCGGGCCAGAGGATCCTGCCACCCGATTGCACTAGTCCGACCGCCGTGGGCTGCGCGACATGATTGGCCAGCCAACGCGGCGGCTTGTCGAGTCCGGCCGCAATTGCCCTGCGTGGCACACGGACAAGATTGCGATAAATCGCTTTGGCGGCAACGAAGCTCCAGTCACGGTCGTGGGCTGTAACTTCCGCGCCGTCGGTCAGGCAGAGCCGCGACGAGTGAGAGTCGTGCGCGGTGATCTCGGTCGCCAGAAGCAATTGGGCGGTCGGGTACGTGATCACCCGCGTCTGGACGCCTTCCTCGTCTGGTAGGGGCGGGTTGTTCCAGATAGTGATGGCGTTGAGGGCTAGGAGGGCCATTTCTTCTTTCCGTTTCTCCAACTGCTCGCGCAGTCCCTGCCATGCGGGCGGCTCAGCGGCATTGGGGTCGGCATAGGTGGCTTCGAGAATCGGACGGATGTCGGCCGGCAGCGTGATCGTTGCCCTCCCGCGCCACTGGTAGAGCGAACGCAGCAGGATGTAAGGCGCATAGACGCGGGCGCTCTTGCCCAGAGCTTGACGAATTTCCTTCTCGCTCGCGGCGCGCAGTGAGGCATCATCCAAGTGCGGCATCTGAATCCAGACTTCGGGCTGTGGACAGGGACGGGCTGCCCGGCCGTGCCGCCACAGACGACCAAGCCGTTGCAGCAGCATGTCTGTGGGGGCGAGGTCAGAAATCAGCAGGTCGGCATCAATATCTACGCTCTGCTCGGCAACTTGGGTTGAAACCAAGACGCAGCCGTTGGGCCGATTGGTAGAGTCTTTGCCAAGCCGGGTCATCCAGTCGGTTTCGAGCTGCTCCCGGCGGAAAAAGGGGAAGCGAGAATGCAGTAGGGCGACGCTTGGGCCACCTTCGAAATTGGCGCTCTGAAGCGCGCGATAGGTCTCCTGCGCCTCATCGACTGTGTTGCGAATCCACAGCAAACATTCGCCGTGCATGGCGCGTTCCATGGCACCTTCCAGCGGCAAGGCACCGAAGACGTTGCGAATCTGAATCGTCTTCGCTGGCGGTGATTCGCACGCGCTCTCAATGAGTGAGCTGGCGACACCGGAAACCAGTGGATAGGCGGCGATGGCCGGTTGGTGGTCGGCCAACCCGAGCAACTCGCGGCGACGTTTTTCCGTGAGGGTGGCCGACAAGATAATCACGGTGGACTGCAACTCACGCAGCCGTTTCACCAACGCGTCAATGAGTGTGCTGGTGTAAAGATCATAGGTATGCACTTCGTCCAGGATCACCACCTTGCCCGCAAGGCCGAACTGCCGGACGAAGAAATGCTTGGCCGCCACGATGCCTAGCAACGCCTGGTCAATCGTGCCAACGCCAAACGGCGCGAGCAGCGCCTGCTTAGCCGACGCGAACCAGGAGCGCCCGGCGTGCACATGTTCTTGGGCTTCGGCGTCATTCAGGCTGGCGGGGCGCAGCGCCGCTGGCGCTTTGGTCTCGGCCAACCAAGAAGCGCTGTGGGCGAGCCGCACTTCTGCCGGATGAACGGAAATTCGTTCAACGAAGGGCAGCACGCGCAAGTGAATGCGGTTGCTGGTGACTTGTGTCGGTAAGGCGAAGTACAGCCCTGTGGCTTTTCTCGCCGCCATGAGTTGATACGCCGCCGCCAGCGCCGCTTCCGTCTTGCCGCAGCCCATCGGCCCTTCGATGACGTAGACGCCAGGGTCACGCGCTACTTGCACAGTTGCGGTCTGGAGGCTGTTTGGGGGCGGGATTTCCGGGAACAAGTCACCGAATCCATTTAGTTGCCTTATTTCGACCGATCTCCAATTGATCGTCGCCAGCGCTGTCTGCGCTTGGCGACGACGCTGCGGCATGTCCCAGCGTGCATCCTGAGAGAAATGTCTTTCGTCCGAACCGATCCAATCGGCAATCGTAATCAGCCCAGCCACGACCCAGATTGTGGCATCGGCAGGCGGCTGATCTGGCAACGGCCCGAATTCCCTGATGAGATCCTCCGCCAAGCGGCGGCGTTGCTCTTCCCACGGTTCGCCTACCTCCACCCGCTCCCCTTTGATCCGTCCATGGTGTGCTCCCACCACCACCGCCCAGCGGTGGAGATGGGAACTTCGGAGTACGCTCTGCACAGTGAATTGGCTGATCTTCGCGTGGTCAGATACCCGCACGTTCCAGCCTTCTTTTAGCGCCTGATCCCTCAACGCGCGCTGCACCAACCACGCTTCACTCTTCACTTGAAAGCCCGGTGACACCTTGCCAATGTCATGTAGGGCGGCCAGGGTGGCGGTGCTAGGTGGGATCAGGCTGTGGAGTTGTGGGGGTAGCAGAGTGAGAAGTGCTTCAGCGACGCACCCGACGTTCAGGCAGTGGTCTCGCACGCTGATGCCGGGGCTTCCGTTTTCGGTCGTCTTTGCCCAGCATTTTTCGTAAAGCAAACTGTCGCCCGCCGCGGACGACTTTGCGTCCCTCTGGGTTGGGGCTGGCACGCACCAGATATTACCAAATGATCAAGCTGAGGTCCAACTTCATCTTGGCCCCGCTACACACAGCGTGACACGCCGAAGCCGTGTCGCGCGACCGTCGATGGTGGGGAAAATAAAGCCGGCGCTTTGCACCGTGGTCAGCAAGCCGACGCTCGGGCGGGTGTCGTCTAGCTGTTTTTCCGATGCAAGAGATGTCTCAACGTCACCCAGAGGGCGGAGCCGAGAAACGCCACCAGGAAGTGAACCTTGACCCGCGATTCCCGAATCAACTGTAGGATCCTTGAGACCGGCTTGATAAGGTGCTATCCTACATTCGGTATGTCGGACGCTCTCGTGGTCTTCGTGCGGTGCAATAGCGCGGCAGAGAAGCGAGCATTCGCGTCGGCCACGCCGGACCAATCGCCGCTGGATTAGAAAGAAACACACTGAAGCACCTTCATCGAGCCACCACCTCTAGCCTATCCTGACTTTTTCTGATGCCGACCCACCGTTACTCCCGAAAGGGCATCTAATTTTGCGCTTTACAGCCGTTACCTATTTATTTTCAATAACTTAGTTCCCCTTACCATTCCCCATACCCAGGCTTCAACGTGCCTCTACGCGGACGCTAGGCCCTATCCCGCTACGACCCACATTCCAAATCGGATTCAGTCGCGCTTTCGGCAGGCCGCCTGCTGACCGTCAGTCCGCGTGCCAAACCCTCGTCAATTTCACTGCCAAACTGGAGGCTATTCAGTCTGCCTTGCGGCAACCCGCGTGCTCCTTGACAATTGGCGTGCCAAAACGTCGTCAACTGCATTGCCAAACCCTTCTGCTTCGACGCCGCTTGCACGGTATTTATTCTTCACGTCATGCCCGAGTTAGAGTTATTTCTCTTGACATAGCTTAGCTTAATGATAGGCTAACCCTATGAAAACAGAGGCTCAAGCCGAAAGGAGCAAAGCGATGGACAATGCAGAGCGCTGGAATCTGGCCAAAGAATGGACGGACGCCTTCGACAGCGGCGAAGGCCGCCATCCCATCAGCATCAGCTCGGTGGGGTTCCGATACGACGGTCATGGCTTCTTCGCCCCTCAATTCAAAAGTTACCGGGCCGCCTCGTGCGAACTGAGAGAACGGCGACTTGAGAAGGCCAAGCAGATAGTGGCCACCGGCAAATGCCCGCAGTGCGGCACTCCCTTGGTTTACAACTCCTCGATCATGGGCTGGTGGCAATGCGGTGCCTATGCCTGCGAGGCGATGCGGAAGCCGGAATTCAAGGGCTTGCCATCATGCAGTTTTCAAATCTTCACCGCATAGCGAACGTTTCGGTCTGCCCCTCCATGCGCGGGGCAGATCGAAGCACTCGCGCTTCAGGAAGGAATGGAGAAACCACAATGAGCGAAGAAACCAACAAGGGATTTTGGGACGACGCGGAAATCATTTACGCCTACACGCGGGCGCAGGCCATCGAGGATGGCGAACTGGTGGACGTGAGCGAGACGGCGCGCGAGGCGGGAATCAAATTCCCGGTGGCGGTGACGCGGGCGGTTTGGGTCAAGTACGTCGAGATCCCGGAGGGGGTGACGTGCCAGGACGAACGGGGGCGCCTGTGGGACATCCTGTGGATGCTCCGCTGCAACGCGGGGCGAGGCGGCGACACCCTGTTTTTCAAACTTTACGTCCGAAACCACAACCGCGAGCGGCTGACTAAGGCCGACCTGGTAATCCTGAAAGCAGTGTGCGGACCAGGGGACACGCCCGAGCCGGTCATCACCATCATGCTGCCAGACGAAGATTGACCCCTGCGGCCAGCCTCACGCGGCGGGGTTGGCTGGAGCGTTCGGCTCCAAAAGGAGAAACAGAAATGCTCACAAAGACACGTTACATACCAAAGGATTCACGACCGATAGAGCACCCGGCAGGACTTGGCGTTGCCTACCTCTATGGGGACGGTCGGCCTTGCGTGATTGCTTATGGCGGCCAACGGACAAAGGCTGACTGGCACTAT
>JBELAJ010000275.1:0-10793 GCA_049508935.1 Terriglobia bacterium
CCTGAAACTCTCCGATAAGCCGATTACCGCCCGATTCGTCCGCGTTTTGATGTCGAAATCCTCAGGAACCTGCGATACGCATGGCGCGCAGGACATTCGCAACTGCGTGGGTTATGCGCTCCTGACGCTTTCCGTTGGGACGATGGATGCGAGCGGTGCGTACTCGATCGCCTACCCGGCGGATGGCGTCGAACCGAAACCCTCCGTGCCCGGCGAGCGTCACCGGCATCCCCCCGGTCAGCCCAATGCGTTCCCCAACTCGGCGGCCGACACCGCAGGGAACTTCTGCGCTTCTTCCGTCGACCCCTGGCACCAGTCCGATAATCTCGTCACCGGCGGCGGCGACGAATACAACGGCATGGACAACCTCTTTACCAGCGGGTTAACCATGGGGCATCCGGCGCTGGTGGCCTGCGCTGCTATTTACGACACGCCGGAGGATTGCGCCAACGAGGTTGCGTACATTCATAAGCGCGGTTATCCGGTGGTGGGAATTGAGATGGGCGAGGAATGCGACGGCAAGCACACCATGCCGGAAGACTACGGGGCCATCTACTGCCAATGGGCGACGGCCATTCACAAACTCGTGCCCGGCGCCAAGCTGGGCGGCCCTGTTTTCGAAGGCGTCAACAAGGACATCACCCTTTGGGTCGACGACCAGGGCCGCACCTCGTGGATGGCTCGCTTCGTCGATTACCTGAAGGCCCACGGACACCTTCAGGATCTTGCATTCATGTCTTTCGAGCATTACCCATTCATGCAGAACGGCTCCGGGCCGCCCGACGAGTGGGATACGCTTTACATGGAACCGGGAATCATGAAGCACGTCCTCCAGATGTGGCGTGAGGACGGCGTTCCCAAAGACGTGCCGCTGATTATCTCCGAAAGTGGCATCACCGCCGGCCACAGCTCACGGGGTTACCTGGGCGTGACGGGCCGAGCCATCTGGGAATGCGATGCGTTCGGCACGTTCTTCGAACAGGGGGGAAGGGCGTTCTACCGGCCGGCCATTAACGATGGCGCCAGCGGAGGGGGCTTTCTTGGCGCCGGAAGAGATCCTAACGGCGGCGGGGCTTACGGCACGCCGGAATACACCCCCTTTACTTCCGCGCACATGATCAACTTCGAGTGGCTCGAGCACGGCGGGGGAGCGAACCAGATTTTCCCCGCTTCGACCGATCTTTTTGACGTCGCCGGGCGCACGGTGATCACTTCTTACGCGGTGCATCGCCCGGACGGAAACTTGTCCTTGATGCTGATCAATCACGACCTGAATGCGGCGCACCAGGTTCACCTCGTCATAGACGATGCGAAACACACGCGGCATTCCTTTGAGGGGCCTATCACCCTGGTGCAGTACTGCAACACTCCCGGCGAGAACAAGAACACGACAATGACCGCGAGCCCCGACGGCCTTTATACCCTGCCGATTGGATCCATCACGGTGATTCGCGGAAAGCTGCGGTGAATACAATGCGGACGCCCGTGCGGCCAGCGGCCGCGGGAAGCCACAAAGATGATCGCCGTCGTTCTTACGGACGGAGCACGGATGATTGACCTCTATTCGATCCGTGCTCAAGACCGGCGAAAAGATCGAGGTGCATCGCTACACCATCCTGGGGGGCTTGTTGCGCTTCACCGTCGACGGAAAACAGCGCTCCATTCCGGTCGCTGATCTCGATCTCATAGCCTCGACCGCCGCCAATCAGGCGCGTGGCATCAACCTGAGGATTCCCACCAATCCAAACGAGCTTGTTATGGGGTTTTGACCAATCGCATCTTGGCGACGTGGCGGGGGCGCGGCTGGCACTGGGGGCAGAAATGGCTGCTGCGGCCGGCGATCACCAGGCGCCGGATCGGTCGGCCACAGCGGCGGCAGGGTTCGCCGGTGCGCTGGTAGACCCGCAAACGCGGCTCGTAGTTGCCGGGTCGGCCCTCGATGTCAACGTAGTCGCGGAAACTGGTGCCCTGGAGCTTCACGGCGTGGTCCAGGACTTTTCTGACGGCCTTGAAGAGACGGCGGGCTTTCAAAGCAGAAACCCTGCCCGCCTGGGCCAGCGGGTGGATTCCGGCCACAAACAGCGACTCATCCGCATAGATGTTGCCAAGCCCTGCCAGCAACTGTTGGTTCATCAGCCAGCTTTTGATTGCTCCTTGGCGGCCGCGCATGGCGCTTAGAAACTGAGCTTCGGTCGCCTCTTGCGCGTCCGGGCCGAGACGGTCGAATACGGAATCCAGTTCCGCACGCGTGCAACAGCGCAATCTTCCGAAGCGGCGGACATCGCGAAAGCGCAATTCATCGTGCTCGTCGAGGACGAGGAGCACGTGGGTGTGCGGCGCAAGAGGCGTCTCGCGCGCGGAGACCGTGAACTGCCCGGTCATGCCGAGGCGCACCAGCAGGTAGCGCGGCGGCGCGCTTTCAGCCCCGAGTTCGAGAGCCAGCGCCTTGCCCTTGCGGCGAATTGAAACAATGCGGCGCCCCTCGATCTCAGCGACGAACTGCTCAGGCGAGCCCACAATAACGCCCGGATGGCGGACCTCGACGGAAAGGATGCGGCGCCCCAAGGCGCGCTGCTTCAGCCCTTGCAGAACCGTTTCGACTTCGGGAAGTTCAGGCACAGGAAATTGTAAATTATAAATAGTAAAGGGTGAATTGCGAATAGTGAACTGCGGCGCCTGCGGGGCAGTCCAGAATCTGCAGAAGATCAACTGCGCCTGGCGGCTGAGTGCCGACGGCAGACAGCGTCGTTCCCTGACACCCGGCGCCTGACCCCTGACACCTATTCATACCGCAGCGCCAGCAAGGGGTCGATCTTGGTAGCGCGGCGGGCAGGCAAATAAGCGGCCAATAAACCAGTGAAGGCAACCAGCAGGACTGATAAGCCCAAAACCGCTGGGTCGAGCGGCGCAGCGCCGAACAACAGGCTCTCGAGCAAGCGGTCTGTGGCGAGCGAAGCCGTGAAACCCAGCCCCAGCCCTGCCCCCAGCAGCAGCGCCGCCTCCTTAATCACCATCGAGAGCACCACGGGGCGGCTGGCGCCCAGCGCGATTCGAACTCCGATTTCACGCGTACGCCGCGTCACGGAGTACGCCATCACCCCATAGAGCCCCACCATAGCCAGCAACAGCGCGACGCCCGCGAAGCAGCCAAGTAACAACGTGTGAAAGCGTTCTTCGGTGAGTTGCACCGAGAGCAGTTCATCCATGGTGCTCACCTGAAACACCGGAACGGCCGGGTCGAGCGCCGCCACTTGGGCGCGAATGGCAGACTCGAGCGTCTGAGGGGGGACAGCCGTACGCACTAGCATCGCCGGCGGTTGCCAGGGGAGTTGCTTGTAAGGAAAGTAGTAGATGGGTTGGGGCTCGGCGTCCAGCGCATACAGTTTGGCGCTGCCGACCACGCCCACGATTTCCTCCGGCGACGGTGGCCGGCCGGGAGCACCGGCGCCTGACGTGATGCGTTTGCCGAGCACGTCTTCGCCCGGAAAATACTTGTCCGCAAAAGCCTTGTTGACTATCAGCACTCGCGGGGCGCTCGAGTCGTCGCGTTCTGTGAAGAACCGGCCTTTGAGCAGCGGAATCCCGGCCGTGGAAAAGTATCCCGGCGTGGCAAAGGCCATGCGCACGTGGGGACGGTTTGGCGGAGCTGCGGGACGCTCTTCAATATTGAACGCCACAACCGCGCTGTCGCCACCTAGAGGCAGTGGCCACACGCCTGCCGCGGATTTTACGCCCGGCAAGGCGCGCACACGCGCCAGCAATTGGTCGTAAAAAGCCTCTTGGCGGGGGGTGTCGTATTGCGCGCCAGGCAGGCTGAACCAGAAAGAAAGCAAGTGGTCCGGATTAAGGCCCAGATCGCCGTTCTCCAGGCGCAGAAAACTCGCCATTAACAATCCGGCTCCGCTGATGAGAACTAAGCCCAGCGTCACCTGGGCAATCACCAGGGCGCTACGGATGCGATCGTGCCGTTTCGCGCCGCCCCCCTGTTCCTTAAGTGAACGCGTGAGATCAACCCTCGAGGCCTCGAGGGCGGGCGCCATTCCAAAGAGAACGCTGGTGAGGAGAACGAGGAGAAACGAAAAGGCGACCACCCAGCCGTCAATTTCAGTCTGGGCGAGACGCGGGATGCTCTGGCCGCCCAAGGGGAGAGCCATTCGCAAAACGTATTCGGCCAGGAAGACACCTGCCGCTCCGCCCAGGATCGCCAGCAGCAGACTTTCAGTGAGGAGCTGCCGGACCACCCTGAGGCGCCCCGCTCCCAGAGCGGCCCGCACTGCCATTTCGCGGGTGCGGTTGGCGGTCCGGGCGAGAAGCAGATTGGCAATGTTCGCGCAGGCGATCAGCAGCACTAACCCGACGGCGCCGAGCAAAATTAGCAGCGGCGTGCGCGACTCTCCGACCAGTGTTTCGAGTTCGGGCTGAACCGAGGCCGTACGGTAGTTCGAGTTGCTGTCCGGATACTGGCTGGCAAGTGCGGCCGCGATAACATTAAGGTCAGCTCGAGCCTGCTCGATGCTGACGCCCGGTCTGAGACGTCCAAGGCTGGTCAGCGTGCGGGCTCCGCGCTGGTCGAACATTCCCCGGTCCTCCGCGATGGTCGTCCAGAGTTGGATGTTGGGTGCGTCAACAGGGTAGTTGAAACCACTGGGGGCAACACCGACGACCGTGTAGGGGGTTCGATTGAGCGTGATCGTGTGACCCACTTTGGCCCGGTCGCCTCCCAACTGCTCCTGCCAGAACCTGTGACTGAGCACCACCACATGCGTGCCCGGCGTCTCCTCAGAGGGAAGGAAGCCACGGCCCAATACTGGCTGATTTCCCAGCGCTGGGAACAAATCCCAGGTGACGATCTCGACGTCGAGTTGCAGCGGCGTGCCAAACCCCGTAAGCGTCAGGTTCGTGTCGCGCCCTGTCACGAAGTGTTCGAAAACGTGGTTGCGCGCGCGTAAATCGAAAAAGGTCGGATACGAGAGACTGCCTGTCATCAGGTCGCCGCGACGATTCATCAACTCCACAGACACCAGGCGGTCGGGTTGCGCGTAAGGCAGAGGTCTTAATAAGACAGTGTTGATCACGCTGAAGATCGCCGTGTTGGCGCCAATGCCGAGCGCCAGCGTCAGCACTGCGACGATACTGAAGCCCGGATTCTTTATCAGCGTGCGCAAGCCGTAACGCAAGTCTTGAAGTATGGTCCCCATCATTTACCCCCGCAAATGGGATAACGCGAAGCCCCGGTTTTGGGTTCCGTGGTTTCACTGAGCCTCACGGATGAGCCGCAGATCACCGCCACGCCGGCGGCCCCCACAACTGTGTTGAACGGGGGGATGGACCGACGGACTACACACCTACCTTGATGTCGCCACCTTCAACTTGCACGGGGTAGGTCGCGAGTTTAAGGAAAGCATTACCGACGTTCGCGCCAGTGCGGACGTTGTATTCCCACTGGTGCCAGGGACAAACGACGACCTCACTCGTGAGTTCACCTTCGCCGAGCGGCCCGCCCTGCTGCAAGCACGTGTTGTCGGTGGCGTAGATCGTGCCGCCCACGTTGAATAGGGCGAGCGTCTTTCCCGCCACTTCGACGACCTTCGCCGAACCGGGAGAAAGTTCGGAAAGGCTTGCAGCTTTGACAAACTCAGCCATGCGTACTCCTCCTTTTTAGCAGCCTTTCGCACCACCCTGTCGCGGACCTGCCTACGCGGGACGGCCTCTAGAACCGCCGTGTGTCATTCCGAGCGAAGCGAGGAATCTCGATCTGCAATGTGTCCAAAGCAGAGCCGGGTTGCTCGCTTCGCTCGGAATGACACAGGGTGCCTGAAGTGGGTTTGAAGGTCTTCGCCCCGAACGCGGCCTAACCAATCTGGACCATTTCCGGTGTTCCGGGCTTGCCGATACGGACGGATTTCTTGAACTCCTCGAGCATGCTCTCTTCCAGGCGGACCTCGGTGGGCCGCCTGCCCAGGCTCATGCCGTCAATCTTCTCCTGGAGCTTGAGGAGAGCATAGAAGAGGTTTTCCGGACGCGGCGGGCAGCCCACCACGTAGACGTCCACGGGTACGATCTTGTCAACGCCCTGAAGCACCGCATAGGTATTGAACGGGCCGCCCACGCTCGAACAGGCGCCCATCGAGATGCACCATTTCGGAGCAGGCATCTGCTCCCAGATCCGCTTAATGGCAGGCGCCATCTTCAGGGTCACTGTGCCGGACACAATCATGAGGTCGGATTGACGCGGGCTGGGTCGAAACACTTCCGCCCCGAAACGCGCCATGTCGAAGCGCGAAGTGGTGGAAGCTATCATCTCAATGGCGCAACAGGCTAAACCAAAGGTGAGCGGCCAAAGGGAAGACTTGCGCGCCCAATTGAAAATCTGGTCCACCGTGGTAACAATAAAGTTCTGTTCAAAGCGATTCTCAATCCAGCCCATGCTTCAGCCTCGATCCCGCGCGGAATTGTCGAGCATTCGGTCGCCCAATTCTCATTATACCGCTAAAGGCAACTGGACGACGTGAAGTCCATAGCCCCGTGCCGCTGTGCACTGCCTTGCGTCCGCAGAGACGAATAGTTCAGCGGCCCACTCTGCTGCCGAAGCGACTTGTAGAGCATCCGACGAACGTAGAGGCCAGCGCTCGAGAAGCTCGATGGCGCGCGCCAGCACCTCGTCGGTTACATGGATGACGCTAGCGTCTTCTAAGTCCGCGAGAAGCGCTCGCTTGGCATCCAGGTACTGCGGGGGTAAGACCTTCCCTTCCCGCCGGAGTCTGCACAGTGCCGAAACCACTTCCGCCAGGCAGACCACGGAAACCCCCAGAGAAGATGCGGATGACAGAATTTCTCGCAAGTGATCGCTCCCGGGCTCTCGGACATACCGCTTGGTTAGTGCTGACGAGTCGAGGAAAACGTTCACGGTTTCGACCGCCTCTCCTCGATCACGGCCCGACTCAAAGAGGCCCCTTTCACCACTAACTCCAAGCCCGGGCGCTTCCAAGCGGGCGTTGGTTGGCGCGACGCGGGCGGAACTAAATTGGCAATCACTTTGCCGTGGCGCAGAATGCAAATCTTCTCGCCCTTTTCAACCAGGTCTAAAATACCCGAGGCGTTCCGTCGAAACTCGCTGAAGGTAATTGTCCTCACGTGTGGCGCCTCCGAAAAATAATTGTACACGATTGCACAATCAGGTGCAACTGCGTCTCGATATTGAGTGCGCCTTCAATCGGTGGACGCATAAGCCGGCGAACCGCGGCATCCCCGGCGGCCTCGACGGCGATGGTTCATTTCGAGCGTGGTTGTGAAGCGCCATCATGGGTTTGTTGGGCGGGGCTGGCGTGATCCCGCTCTTGGTACATCTCTGCCAGTTGTTCCGAGCGCGCGAAGTCGTGCGGGGTCAGTTCCACCGCTTGTTTCTGAAATTCAATGGCGCGATCGATATCGCCTCGGCTCAGCCAGACCCGCGCCCGCCCCGCCGCCACGCGAGCCAAGAACGAACTGCCCCACGGGGTGTTGCTGGAATAGGGACTGAGGCGCAACGCGCGTGCAAAAGCCTTCAGAGCATCCTCGGGTCGCTGCATTTCGACGTAGAGCTCACCGAGTTCTGTGCAACGGTCCCAGGCGTCATAGGAGAAGTCCGCGGCTTGGACGAACGCTCGCGCGGCATCTTCGTAGCGCAGTTCCTCGACGTCCAGCCGGCCCAACAGGTACCAGCCCATGTCGTTCGGCCGAAGCTGCACGGACGTCCAGTACTCTTGCCGGGCCAAATCGCGCCGACCGTAGGCCTGAAACAGCTGCCCGAGAGTCAAATGCAGATTGCTGTCTTCCGGAAAGATCAAGTTGGCGGATTGCAAGTACCGCAGCGCTTCTTCTCCCCGCCCGAGTAGGTAAAAGAGCGACCCGGCATTGGCATAGAAATTAAAGATTTCGGCGTTTTGACGCGCCCGTGAGCCCATCCCTACGGTGGCCGGTGGACTGATATGAACCGTCTTGCAATCGATTTGGAGGCGACTGATCCACGCCCCATTCTCAGGCCGGTTCCGCACGAAGATGGCGGCCACCTCATCGAGGTAGACGGGGCGCCAGGCCTGGCTCCCGCAGAACTGTTGGAGCGGGAAATTCCCCAGGCCGCCGTAGCGCGCAACTGAGACCAGGATTGTGTTGATGTTGCGAAGATCCGCTTCACGCTGCCACGCAGATGAATCTGGCGGCTCCTGCATCAGCTCCCGCTGAGCCGTAAGGAAACCGGCCCCATAGGGGATCAACCTGCCGTCCACATAAACGGGGTATTCGGGGCCAATGCGCCAAGTGAGGTAGCCACCCAGATTAAAGTCGTTGAAGATATTGCGCGGCAGACGCTCGCGGAGCAGGAAAGCGGCAGCCCGTTCCGGGTACCACCAGGAGACCCCGGGGCCAAAAAGGGAAACCTGGCCGGCGAATAAGTAGTAGCGATTCCACGCAAGGTCTGCGCACCGGGTCACCGCCAGCAAGAGCGTTCCTGCCAACAGGACCAGGCGTGCGAGCCCCGAGGAACCCAAAGAGCTCCAGCCAAGCTTCGCATCGATGAGGCGCCTCGCACGCGTGCCCCATTCCGGCAGCGCCAGCCCCGAGAGGACGGATCCGCCCACGGTCACCGCCACGCAGGCAAACAATCCCTCGTTACGTAGATGAGCGAAGGAAAGGTAGGTGGCGCTGGCGAGCAGCGCGGCCGCGCCCAACTGCCCTCGCCAGAGTGCAACGAGGACCGCGACGATCACCGCTGCGATCAGCCACCAGTAACTGCTTTCGGGGTTTTTCCAGGCGAGGGCTTGTCGCAAGGCGGCTAGCGAAACGACGGGGCGCAGCCAGAAGCTGATGAAACCGCCGAGCTCTTTCATGCTTCGCTCCTGGCGTGTAATGGCCACATAAATGCGCGGCCCCCAGGGATTCAGCAAGGTCACAAGGGCCGTCGCGAAGAGCCAAGGCAGGGACCTCCGCAGTCGCGCCACTGCCGCGCTCCAGCGGCTCGCGAAGGGCATCTCCAGTAATTCGAGCGCAACGTATGCCCCCAAAAGCGCCAGGCCCGCGATGAAACCGAGGTGCAAGTTAACCCACGCCAGCATGAGCGGAGGGAGCAGCCATAGCCAGGCGCGTTCACCTAGAAAATACCTCCACAAAATGGCCAGAAAGGCGGCAAACAGGACGGTGGTGAACAGCTCGGCGCGCGTCGTCGTGGCGTAACTGATCGCCGGCACCGACACCACCGTCATGGCCGCGGTGATGGCGCTATTCCGCCGCAAGAGCAGAGCAACAGTGGCCACGCATGCGGCTGCGCTCAGCCAGGAAAGCGCGGCGAAACCTACCAGAGCATAAAGTGCATAGAACAGAACGCCGGAAAAGGGGGGATAAATCCACTCTTTCCCTTGCGCGGTGTAGGAGAAAACATCGGTGAAAGGAACCTGATGATGCTCGATTACATATCGCCCGGTGGCAAGCTGCCACCCGAGATCGAAGTCACACACCGTGCGCAACCCGGCGATGATGGCATAAAAAAGCGCCATGGCCATCAGCGACCGAACTACATAACGGTGCAGCTTGGCAGTGGACGGCTCCATAGCTGTTATCACCAGACCGCCTGCTCGTCCGCAAGCGGCAAATCGACGGGAGCCTCTTGCTGGGCTGATTGATACATGGCGAGCGCCCACTCGAGGGTTGGGCGAACACTCGCGAGTGTGATCATGGGCTCCCGCCCGTGTTCAATTGCGTCTGCCATGTCCTCAATCACAGCTTGATGGTCCTGGAAGCCGAGAGCGGCCGCGCCCGTAGCGCCGGTAGCCACAGCGGCGCTTCCGTAATGGCGGATTTCTTCATCCTCCGGCCGCTGGTCCTTGAACTTCCAGGTGTCCATGCGTTCGCCCACCATAATCGCCGTACCGAATTCCCCGTTCACTTCAATCCGAATATCAGTACCCGGCCACAGTGCCGTTGACGCCTGCACGACGCCTTGCGCGCCGCTCTGATAAGTTACGAAGGCCAGCGTTGTATCTTCGACGGGGATGCCCGGGTGCGCGAGGTTGGTCATTTGCGCCTGCACTCGCTTGACGGGTCCGACGAGATATTGCAGCAGATCGATGTAATGGAAAGCCTGCTGAATGGTGACGCCCCCTCCGGAACGCCGTTCCGTGCGCCAACCGTCCGAAGTGTAGTAGTCGGTCGGACGGAACCACTTCATATACGTATCGGCCTGAAGGACTCTCCCGAAACGGCCCTCCAAAATCGCTTTGCGGGTGGCCTGCACGGCTCGTCGCGTCCGGCATTGCAGAACCACGCCAATCTTTACGCCGGCGGCTGCGCAAACTTTTTGCATCTTATCCACTTCCCGCAACGACATGGCAGGCGGTTTCTCCACCAGGACGTGCTTCCCCGCGCGCGCAGCCTTGAGCGCGGCGTCAACGTGCAGATGGTTGGGAGTGAGAATACAAACCACTTGAACCTCGCGATCGAGGAGCATCTGCTCGAGCCCGGCGTATGCCTTGCACTCGAACTCACTCGTGAACTTGACCAGGCGATCGGCATACAAGTCGGAGGCGCCCACCAGACGGCCCACGTTCGACGCCCGAATGGCCTTAGCATGGAAAGGAGCAATCAACCCTGTCCCGAGGAGTCCAAAACCTAGTCGTGAATCGTTTGCCATCAGTCCCCTAATACTACTACGTTAAGTTAAGGCGGTCGCTTTGGCTTGCGAATTTTGCTACCACAATACGCACAATGTCCGGTCCAGGTGAACAGCAGGCGTTGGATCTCACGGCGCGTCTGTGGCAGGGTCC
>JBELAJ010000276.1:0-10752 GCA_049508935.1 Terriglobia bacterium
CGTGTGCGGGAAAGCCGTTTGCGCTTTGCCGCCAAGCCTCCGCGGGAAGAGCCGTATGCGCTAAAGAGCGCCCGTACGGATCCGTGCGGGGGGCGCCGGGTAACCGGCGTCCCTACCGCAACTACAGCGATTAGGGGTGAGTGCCTGGCGGCGGTACTTTCGTCGGACAAAAGCCCTCTCCCCCTTGGGGGAGAGGGTGGACCGCGACGGCGTTTTCTTCAGCCGCCGCGGGACGGGTGAGGGGGTCGATCTTCTGCTCTTCCAGTTGCGGCGCACGAACCCACCGGCTTCCGTGCCCTCCGCTCAGGCTTACCGTTGCACTCGATGCAGCACCATTGGGCCCGGCATCCGAAAGCGCCCGGGTCCCATTGACGGGTCTGATCCATCCGGCGGAGGCCCGATCGCCGGGCGCGACCCTGGCGACGACTCACTCGGGTTGGGCAGGCGGAAGGGGAAATTGAACTTCCGTTGCAGTTCGATCTGGTCTCCGTTCAGCGTTCCCGTGTAAGTTGCGTTCCCGGCCTTGAACGAAACGTTAGGCCCATCCACTTTGCCGTCCTGCATAGAGATAGGAACGTCGCCGCCTCCGAAGAAACCTCCGCCGGCGCCCTCCACGGTCCCGGTGAGCGTGCTCCCGTCTTGCCGGAGTGTGAACAGGATGTTGCCGCCACCCAAGAGCAGGGCGAGCAGCCCGCCGCCTTCCTCTCTCGGTATCGGCCGCCACAGTCCTGTGATGCCTGGTCCCACCGGCGCCTCACGTTCCCAGACCGCCATTTGTGGCCGGAGCGGGGTGCTCTTAGCCTCCACGGAAACCCTCGCTGCCGCAAGCCCGGGAGAAGTCGCTTCCACGCTGATCTTGCCGGCAGATTTCGTCGACTGAACGATTGCCATGCAACGGCCGCAGAAGGCGCGCCTCGACAAGCCCTTGTCGGACTCGTGGCTGGTGGGGTCGCCGTTGCCGACGCCGATCAGTCTTCCTTCTCCCGAAATGGTAAAATTCACCTCGTTGTCCGCCACCGGCACGACGCGACCCTGTTCGTCCTGAACTTCGATCGCGAACATGGCCACGTCTTCTCCGTCCGCCAGGAGTTCCTCGCAGTCTGCCTTCATCACGAGCTTTGCGACCGCACCCGTGGTCTCGCGCTTTGCCGTCAGCACTTGCTCTCCGTTCTTGTAGCCGCGTGCCTCGATCGAGCCGGGAGCGTACTTGACGATCCATGCCACGTGCGAGTCCTTCTTCACTTCCTTCGCGCCCAGGCTTTCGCCATTAAGAAAGAGTTCAACCTTCTCCAGGTTTGAGTAAGCCCAAACCGCGATCTCTTTGCCTTCCATTCCCGCCCAATTCCAATGCGGGAAGAGGTGCAGAACCGGCTTGGACGTCCACCATGATTGGTAGTAGTAAAACGAGTCTTTCGGGAAGCCGCAGGTATCGATGATGCCGTATTGCGAGCTGATGTTGGGCCACTCGTAGGGCGACGGTTCGCCGCGATAGTCGAAACCCGTCCAAACGAAGCCGCCCGCAAGCCATTGCTGCGCGTCGCAGAACCTCCACCAGCCCTCGGCGGAGGCGCGGCCGGTGGTCGTGTAGGGATCGTACGACCCCACGTAGCCTTTCTCGGGATCGGTGATGTAAATGCCGCGGGTGCCGACCGCGCTCACTGTCTCTGTGCCGATCACCGGGATCTCAGGATGCGTTTTGTGATAGGCCTCGGCGCCGGGGTCCATGTAGTTGTAACCCATCACGTCGCACTCGACCAGGCCGCCCACGCCGATGGCCCCGATGGGCGCAATGGACACGGGGCGCGAACCGTCGCACAGGCCGGCCATATTCTTCATTGCCGTCAAGATGTGCAAGCCCTTTTCGGTGTTGGCCTGGCCCTCTTCGTTCCCCATCGACCACATGAAAACGCTGGGATGGTTGCGGTCGCGCCGGGCCAGGTTCTCGAACTGGCTCAGGCCCTCAGGATTCGACGACATCATGCGCGTCTCATCAAACACCAGCATCCCCATTTCGTCGCAGGCGTCGAGCAACTCCGGCGTCGGCGGGTTGTGCGAGGTGCGAAGTGAGTTGCAACCCATCTCCTGAAGTTTCCGGACTCGATAGCGTTGCACGGAGTCAGGCAGCGCGGCGCCCAGGCCGGCGTGGTCCTGGTGATTGCATGTCCCCTTCCACTTGACCGGTTGACCGTTCAGCAAGAAGCCTCGCGCCGCATCGAAGCGAGCCGTGCGAATGCCGAAGCGCGTCTCGTACCGGTCGACGATGCGGCCGCCCGCCTCGACCTCCGTCACCAACCGGTAGAGATTCCGCTCCTCGAGCGACCACAGGGCAGGATGCTTCACCACGATCGACTGCTCGTAGGTGTGATCGCCCCACTCTGGAATTGACGCGGGGGTGGTGGCCGCTTTCCCCAGTGCGTCGCCGGAGGGATCGAGAATGGTCGAGATGATCCTCGTGCTCTCGGCACCCTTCCCGTTGTTTTCTACTTCAGTGCGAATCGAAAGCGCTGCTTCCTCAGGCCGCACTTCAGCGACAACGAGCGTGCCCCACTTCTTCACGTGCACGGGATGCGTCTTCACCAGCCAGACGTGGCGGTAGATCCCCGCGCCCTCGTAAAACCAGCCGTCACTCAGTGTCGCATCCACCCGAACCAGCAACACGTTCCTGCCGCCCGGAGTGGCAAAATCCGTGACGTCGTAGCTGAACGGATCGTACCCACCGCTGTGCCGGCCAATGTAAAAGCCGTTGAAAACCACCATCGTCTCACGGTACGAGCCATCGAACTCGATGGTGATTCGCTTACCAGAGTCGCTAGCGGGAAGCTCAAACACGCGCCGATACCAGCCAACGCTCGTTTCTGGATACGTACGTCCCAGCGGGTAAAAGCCTTTGCTCGCCAGCGCCGGATCGTTCTTGAACTCCAGTTCGACAGCCCAGTCGTGCGGAAGGTCCAGGGCCTGCCAAGCACTGTCATCGAAAGCCAAGCCGCTGGCGGGAAGGAAATTCCCGGTCTTCTGGAAGTTGCCGGTCCTTCCTCCCCCGAAGCCGAAGTCCCTGGCGGGATCATCAGCGTGACCGAAATGGAAGCGCCACCCGAAATCCAAAAGCAGCCTTTGCCTTCCGGCACCAGGCTCAGAGGAGTCAGGCGCGCGGCCCACGAGTAGTGGATCGGCAGCCACAGCCTGGTTCGCGTTCACGGGGTTGTTCCCGTAGGTAACGGCGTCGCGCGCCGCCGCGGCTGCCGCCGGAGCCAGCAGGCTCGTCTTCAGCAAATCGCGTCTTGTCAGGTTCTTCATGTACCCCCCTGGAAGTTTCATTGAGGCAATCTACTCCGCTTGAGGCCGAGATTCAAGTTCCAGTGGCGCCCATCCAAGGTCGCGTCAAACTCGCCAGCGTTGTCATCCTGAGGCCCGTTTTCGAGGGCCGAAGGATCTCAGCAGTTCATTCGGGTGATGAAAAGATCCGACTACGGAGATCCTTCGGGGCCTGCGGCCCCTCAGGATGACACTTTTCGGCGACTCTGACGCGACCCTGGGCGGCCATCGCGTCTGCCCTGCGCGGCCCCACGACCGCATGCACCGCTCAAAACTGCGTGATGCCCAGTGTGTTTCCATCCGGGTCCTTAAACCACGCCACTCGAGCGCCGCTCGGGGAGTTCCAGATGCCGAGCTCATCCTGCTGCATTCCCGGATAGCGTTCCAAGGCCACCTGCGCCTCCTGGAGTTGCTTTGCTGTCTGCACAATGTCCCGGACGTGCCAGCCGAGCACCGTGTGCTTAGCGGGGACGAGTTCTGGAACGCGAGTGATTCGGAGCATCGTCCCGCCGGCATCGAAGACGAGTGCGAATTGGTCTTCGTTCACGAGACGCAGGCCCAGAGTGTCGCGATAGAACTCTTTGGCGCGCCCGAAATCGCGCGTCGCCACGAATGCCATCAATTTCTCTGATCCCAACATGGTACCTCCCTGGACTCCAGCAATCGGTTTTGAAGTGCTCGTGGTTCTTCGGCCCTGCCTATAGTGTATTACGGAAGGCCGTGCTAACCTACGAAATGATAGTGCAGACAAGCAACGGCACTGGACATTCTTCGCTGCGCTCAGAATGACACGGTTTTGGCGGGCGCCGCGAACCCTGGGTCTTGGGGTCGCACAAGCAAAGGTGCGTGTGCTAGCCGCTCTCGCTCAGTCGTGCCGCTTGCGTGATGAGGTAGTTTCGTTCCGGTGTGCTGGTCGTGCGGTTGGCGGCAAGCTGGTAGTGCGCGATGGCAGCTTGAGTATCGCCCGCCATTTCGAGCAGATGGGCGCGAACGGCGTCGAGGCGATAATGGCCGGCAATCCGTGGGTCGGAATCGAGGACTTTGAGCAGCTCTAGCCCTTTGGATGGGCCGTGCACCATGGCGACCGCAATAGCATGATTGAGCGTCACCATGGGATTGTCGGACATGCGTTTGAGCAAGTCATACAGCGCCAGGATTTGCGGCCAGTCGGTATCCTCGGCGCGGGCCGCTTCGTCATGCACGGCGGCGACAGCCGCTTGAAGCTGATAATTGCCAATCGATCCTCTCGAGAGCGCCGCGGTCAGGAGAGCGACGCCCTCGGAGATCTTGGCCCGGTCCCACAAAGCGCGGTCCTGCTTGGTCAGCGGAATCAGCTCCCCTTCGGGACCGGTCCGCGCGGAGCGGCGGGCGTCGGTCAACAGCATGAGTGCCAGCAATCCCGCGACTTCCGCATCGTCCGGGAGCAAAGAGTGAACGGCTCGCGACAGCCGGATTGCCTCGTGGGCGAGTTCGACCCGCTGAAGCTCGGTCCCCATGCTGCTGGCGTAGCCCTCGTTGAAGATCAGGTAGAGCACGTGCAGCACGGCGCGAAGCCGTTGGGCTTGCGCCTCTCGGGTCGGCAACTCGAAGGGCACGCCCGAAGCCTTGATGGTTGCCTTGGCCCGGCCGATCCGCTGCGCCATGGTGGCCTCAGGAACCAGGAACGCGTTGGCGATTTCGGCTGTGGTCAAGCCGCCCACCGCCCGCAGCGTCAAAGCAATGGCCGACGACAGAGTCAGCGAAGGGTGACAGCACATGAAGAACAAAGTCAGTGTGTCATCCTGCTCCAACTCCGGCTTGAGGTCGACCGAAGCCTCTAGTTGCGTGACCTCGCTGGCGGCCGTTTCTTCCCGACGTCTTCGTGCTTCCTCGCTGCGCACAGCATCGATCATGCGCCTCCCGGCCACCTGGATCAGCCAGCCCCGCGGGTTGTCGGGAACACCTTGCCGAGGCCATTGCAGGGCGGCCGCGAGCAACGCTTCCTGCACGGCGTCCTCGGCAGCGGCGAAGTCGTGAAAACGTCGAGTCACCGCGCCCAGCACCTGCGGCGCGAGATCCCTCAAAAGGTTGTCATATTGACCTTCCATTACTCTTGCCCGCTTTTCAGCTATTAAGGCGCGCTAGCATCCTGAGCCCCGATTTGACGGGGCGGAGGATCTCCGCAGTTACATTCTCTATTTGCCTCATAAGAAAAGCTGCAGAGATGCTTCGCTTCGCTCAGCATGACAGGCTTCCCGCCTCCCTTTCACGTCCCACGAGGTTACAACATTTCCGGTGGCGGGCCGCTCGGCACCGGACGAACTTCGATAGGCATGTTCAACGGTGCGCCGCCAGGGCCAGGAGCCGCAGAGACTCGTGCGGCGATTGCGTAGGCGCGCTCCGGCGAATCGACGTTGATGATCCAGAAGCCCGCCAGAAATTCTTTGCCCTCTGGAAACACGCCGTCCGTAATGGGCAGGCCATCCTTGCCGGCTCGCACCAGCTTGGCCTGGTCAGGAAAAGACAAACCTTCAGCGAACACCCACTCGCCCGAATCCTGAAGTTCCTTGTTGAGGTGGTGCATAAACGCGATGTGCGCCTGGAGGTCTTTCTTCGGCCAGGCGGGAACACCCCCGCCGGCCTTCATCGTGTTCATCATCAGAATATACTTCATGTAGCGTGCTCCTCTCGTTGATGTAGTAGGGCGGCCCTCGTGGCCGCCCTGTCAACTGCACGGATTGCGTTTACGTGCCCGGCTCGCTGGTTCTTGCGCTCATGATCTGGCGCACCTCGATCGGCATGTTGGTCGGCACCCCGCCCGGACCCGGCCCGGCCGACAAGCGGGCTGCAATCTCATAGGCGCGTTCCGGGCTTTCGACGTCGACGAGCCAGTAACCAAGCAGAAACTCCTTTGCCTCCGGAAAGATGCCATCCGTGATGGGCACGCCGTCCTTGCCGGCGCGCACCACTTTCGCCTGCATCGGCGAAGCCAAGCCCTCATTAGCAACCAACTCTCCAGCTTCACGCAGGTCTTTATTCAGGCTTGTCAAGTGTGCGAAGTGCCGCTCGACATCAGTCTTCGACCACGCCCGGTATGTGTCGACACCAGCCTTAGTACCGGTCATCAACAATAGGTATTTCATTTGTTTTGCTCCTTTTCTCTTCATATTTTAGCCCTGCCTGATTGCGCTTTCATAGGGTAGTCGGAGCGGCGTGTTGATTCTCGACATCGCCGGTACGAAACCTCGAAAAACATTTCCGCCGCCACATTCGCCCGTGGGTGTCGAATTCTTCGGTCCTGAACCGACCTACGAGTGGAGGGTTAAATATGGCGAGCGATGAAATGGTAGTGGACGTTAGTCGCGACTGGGCGACTGCCTGCGACGTGCAGCAGCGGTTTATGCAGGGCTCGAATCGACCGATTGACAACCTGGAATACAGTGCGCGATGCCGGCAGGTGCTGGAGTTGGGCGGGGACTGCTACGAATTCGTGCCGCTGCCGCAGAACCGCCTGGCTGTCACGGTTGGAGACGCCTCCGGCAAAGGCTTGGCTGCGGCTCTTATGATGGCAAATGTCCAGTCGTCACTTCGCACCGCGCTTTTGCTCACCGGGGCCGAGGGAACTTTGATGGTTCGGGCAGTAAATCGCCAGGTGTACGCATCCTCGCTCGCTGATCGCTACGCCACCTTGTTTTATGGCGTTTTCGACGCAACCGCGCGCAGACTGCGGTATGTCAACGCGGGCCACAATCCCCCCATGGTCATTCGTCCAGACGGGTCGGCCGTTTGGCTCGAAACGGGAGGGGCCCCCGTTGGAATATTTCCGGATTGGTCCTATCAGGAAGGCTCGATACAACTCAAGCCGGGTGACCTCGTACTCGCATACTCGGACGGGGTGATCGAAGCAACTGATCCCGCCGGCGCGGAGTGGGGAGTGGATGGCCTACGCAAGGCAGTGGGCGGCAGCGCTGAGCAGTCGGCTGACGACATCGTGCGCACGGTCTTCGCGGCCCTAGATGAATTCTCGCAAGGCCGCCAGGGCGACGATGCGACCGTCGTCGTCTTGCGCGTGCGTTGAATAATCTGCCAGTCACTAATTTCCATTCGCTATTCCCTGCTTAGTGCTTCCAACAGTTTCTGCTCGATGCGGCGAAAAGCGGCGGGATCTCGAACGTAATCAGTGAAGGACGAAACCGCGCTGGCGCAAATGCGGTCGGCCGCGTCGTGATCACGCGCAGCTAGCGCCCTCAGCATTTCGTAGTCTTCGACGCTCTCGCGCATAGCTTCGAATCGGATCGAGCTTCGAACGGTGAGGTGCTCGCGGTCCGGATAGACAATGAAGGCATCGCCCGAAGGCAGCAGTTCGGTATTGTCGTCGATCACCGGTTGGGTGTCGAGCAGCGGCTTCGGAGTCCAGTAATTCCCGCCCCAATGCAAGAATCCCGTGAAGCCGTAGCGGAAGTCAAGCCACTGGAGAAGTCTGACTTTGATCAACGGTAAGTCCATCAAGCGGTTGAGATACCGCTTCTGGGGATAAAGGCAGGTATAGAACCAGACGGCGTGGCCGTTTCCGATGCGCTGCTTGAGCATTGCCATCTGGTCGTCAAACCGGCCCAGTTGCGGGACCCAGACGTCGCAGTTCTGTTGCAGCTCCTCCGGCAGGTTTTCCGCGTCGATGGCATCGATAGTCGGAATGCCCGGCATTTGTTGGTGGATGAGGGCGGCGAATCGAGCGTAATAGGGCGGCTCATTCCCGTGCGCCTCGTCAAGCACGTGCTGGAAATAACGATTGTCCCAGCCTTTTTCTTTGAGGTGCGTTCCCAGGGCGGCGAGGAAGGCGGAGATGGCGGGCTCGACGCGCGGATCGTCTGGCGGAAGAGAAACCCTCTGAGGCTTGCCGTCGACAACTTGAAAGGTCGAGACGACAAGTGATGCATCATAACTGCCGGCGCGGTCGAGCAGGTGGCTGCCCTCGATGTAGCCGATTGCTCCCGCCTGCTGGAACGTCTCCACCCAACGGTCGAAGTTTGTGAAATCGTATTGGAGATTGCCGCCCTCGAGGCGCGGCGGGATGAGCGTGAAAAGCGGGGTGATGATCACGTTCTGGCGGTGCGAGGCGAGCACGTGGGCCACGTTCGAGACCAGCGTCCACCACTGTGGCGAATAGGCGGCCACGCCGAAGAACTGTTGCGAAGTCTTGTCGTCCAAGGTAAACCAGTTGGTGACCTTGAGAGACATCTCCGCAGGCACCGAGGCGCTTAAAACCTTCAGCCGGAAAGGCCGACGAGCCACCGATCGCTGGCCTGACCGCAGCAGGATCGAGCCTTCGTAGACTCCCGGGGCGGCGTCCGGCGGAATGTAAATGGTCACCCAGATCGGTGTGGTGCGGCGAGATTCGAGATTGAATGGGAAATCCTCCAGAGGATCGGGATACCATCCCGGCGCCATCCCCACAAGTTCATCGGCTGGAGAGTCAGGCGGGTGCGAGCCCACCACCACATAAGCGACGTGATGGACTTCGATAGTCGAAATGCTGTGACCGGCCCCACCTTCGAGCGGCTTCACTTCCGCCGTAATAGCGGGAAGCGAGCGACTGGAACGAATGGCGAGCTGTAAGCTCATATGCTGGTTCCGCGCGCCGATGAATTCCGGCGTGCGCAAGCCGTGCGACCCAGCCAGATCGTCTGAGAAGACCTTCACCAACGAGTCGACGTACCAGGCGCTCAACTCCGCGGAGTCCTTTCCCTGCGCCGTGCTCCCGGAAATGCAACAGCTTATAGCCGTGATTGCAATGAAAGTACGAAACATGCGACCCTCCAACTTCAGCATCTTGTCGCCGGGCCGGTCCAGGAATCTGACGGCAGACACTGGGCGAAGTCTGCGGCGAACAAGGATATACTATTTGGGCTCGAAGCGGGAGGAGTGTGAAGTAGCGGATGCGAGGTAGCGCTGACCTTCAGGTCAGCAGGCGATCCTCCGGCGCGCGCTCAGGTCGGCTAAACGAGAACGCCGACCTGAAGGTCGGCGCTACGTTGTTGGAGGTCTTCATGGTTCCAAAGGAAAGGCTGATGACGGCGCTTGAGAAGGGGAAGCCCGACCGGTTGCCGATTTCGGTGCACCAATGGCAGGATTATCACCTCAAGTATTACTTGAATGGACTCTCGGTGCTGGAAGCCTTCCAGAAGTTCGGCATGGATGCGCAAATCCAATACTTTGGCGACGTGGGTCAAACGGCGCTGGTGGATTACGATTTCAACAAGTTCTCAACCCCCGAATGGCAGGACGAAGTGACGGTGATCAGCCGCGATGCTGACAACCGAGTGGCTTATCACGCCATTCAGACGCCCAAGGGAATGCTTACGTACAAGACCCGCGGCGATCGAAAGACCACGTGGATCACCGAATACATGGTCAAGCGCGACGAAGACATCGAGATCATTGAAAAGTATCTGCCGGTAGGCAGGTTGGATCCGGCGCCCGTGCGGGCCCTCTACGACAAAGTCGGGGACCACGGCATTCTGCGAGGATTTGTTTGGGGGGACCAAGGCGGCTGCTGGCAACACGCCTGTTGCCTGATGGAGGTGACGGAGCTCATCATGCGCTGCGTTGACAAGCCGGATTGGGTTCACCGTTTCCTGACCATCCTCCTCAATACGAAGCTGCGCTTTATCGAATCGATGAAGGGCGCCAAGTTTGACCTGGTCGAAACAGGGGGTGGAGCTGGTTCTTCTACGGTCATCTCTCCCTCGCTTCACAAGGAGTTTTGCACTCCCTACGACCGCAAAATGCACGATGCCCTGCACGACTTGGGATTCAAAGTGGTTTATCACACCTGCGGCGGGACCAAGGGAATCGAAGAACTGATTATCGCTAATGGCGCAGACGCGTCGGAGACGCTGGCGCCTCCGAGCATCGGCGGGAACCAGGAGCCGTGGGAACTCAAGCAGAAAGTCGGTGACCGTCTCGCCCTGATCGGGGGGCTCGACCAGTTCAACGTCCTCACCGCCGGCCCCTCGGAAAAGATCCGCGAAGCCGTCCACACCCTCTTCAAAAAGGTCGGGCTGGACGGAGGTTACATCTGCTCGGTCAGCGACCACTTCTTCGATACACCGGTCGAACACCTTCAGGCCATGGCCGACGCGGCTAGGGAGTGCGTGTATCGTTGAAACTGTAAGGGCATAGGCCTGTGGTAGAATCACGGGAGGAGAAGACGATGGCTACCAGGACCACCCTAACTTGGGAGGAGTTCCTCGCCGCGGGCGAAGAATGGCAGAGGTGGGAGTGGATCGACGGCGAGGTCGAATTCATGTCACGGGTAAACTTCAGGCACGAACAAGTCCTGGCATCGTTGATTACTCACCTTGGCCTGTTCTGCCGGAAGCATAAGGAGTGGATTTGTTTCCCGTCCAACGGCGTCTTCACAATGTCGTCTGGAAACTGGCGGATGCCAGACGCCTCCCT
>JBELAJ010000277.1:0-10748 GCA_049508935.1 Terriglobia bacterium
TTCCCGTCATGCCACGCTTGTTCGTGCCCGTAGTTACGGCTGGGCGGAATGAGCTTGTCCAAAATTGCGGGCAGGTCGTGCTGAAGCCCCGGCTCGAATTCAATTGTGCCCAGGGCAGCGGTACTCCCAACATTGAAGACGTTGACGGTGCCGTGTTGGATTGCCGAAGAACTCACAATTTCGGCAACTTGCTCGGTAATGTCGTGCATGTTACCGTGACCCTTCGTATTGATTAGAATCTGCTGTTGATAAGTCATAGGCGGGCTCCGAATCCTTCGAGATTTTGGTAGATGCCACTCCAACCCGTCAGAATAACCCAAATCCGGCCGCTGTGGTGATGCTCCATACAGCGGCGGCTCTTGCGGGCGGGCTGTGTTGCCGAGAACAACGACCGAGGTTACCCCTACGCATCTCAGTGACCTCCGTGTTAAGCTTCTCTAACTACATGGCGCGCGACCTGGCGTGCCGGGAGGTGCTTTTACTCATGGAGACCAAACTGATATATGTTGCTCCGTTGATTCTGGTTTTGGCTGTACCTGCCTTGGCTCAACAGGAGCTGTCGATTCAGAATAAACAACTGACGATTGCAGCGGGGGCGGATGCGGCTTACGAAATCCGCTCGCGCGGGCTTGAGCACCCGGTGATGATTTCGAACGTAGGCGTGGAAGTAAACGGCGAGTGGCTGAGTTCGTCGAGCTACCCTCTTCACAGAGCGGCGGACTCGTCGTTCGAAGACACGTTGGGCTCTGGCAGCTCCCTGCGAGTCACCTTCAGCGGACTCGCCAACAAGCCCGATTTAGTGTGCACCTTACGTCTCTATGAGGATGCGCCCTACGGCGACGTCACGGTACTGGTGCGCAACGGAACAGGCAAAAGCATTTCCGTCCAGGCGATCAGAGTCGTTGACGCGGTGGGCAAACCACTCCTTGATCTTGGAGGAAGTGACCAGGATGATCGAGTGCTTCTCGAGGGCTTCACCGAGGACCCGACCATCCAGATTGGTAGCCTGGGTCAGGCTCCTCACGGCGTCTATTCCGGAGCGTGCAACGGTCTCATCTATAATCTGGCCAGCAAGCAGAGCTTGATGCTGTCGGCCGTTACCTCGGATCGATTCCTGACGGTCGAGCATCTGAAAGTCAGTCCATCGTCTTCCCACGATGCTCACATCGCCTCGTTCACGGTGGACTCTACCGGGACAACGGAATTCGTTCTCGAGCGAGATCAGATCGCGCCGAACCAGCAAGTCCAGTTGAGCCTGCCGGTGTCGCCCGGAGATACGCTCTCCTCCGAACGGGTCATGATTTCGGCGGGCACAGACTACTCACAGGAGCTCGAGAATTATGGGACGGCAATCCGTCGCCTCTATAAGCTGCATTTCCCTCAAACCGCCCCCATTGGTTGGTGGAGTTGGACTGCTTACTACGCAGGAGTGAATGAAGGTGAACTCTCCACGAATGCCAGGTGGCTTGCCCGCAACCTCTTGCCGTTGGGCTACGATTACTTCCACCTCGACGAAGGCTACGCTTATGCCCGGGGCGAATACACGACCGCGAACGCGCTCCAGTTTCCGCATGGAATGTGGAACATCGAGCACGATATCGCCCACCTGGGACTTGTGCCCGGGATCTGGACAGCGCCTTTTTACGTCTCGAACCGCGCTTGGGTTTTCGAGCACCACCCCGAATGGCTGGTGCACGACGCCCAGGGAAAGCCGATCAAAATCGGATATGTCGCTCGCCACCAGGACGAGCTCTACGTGCTGGACCCCACGCACCCTGGAGCGCAAGACTATTTGCGAAAGACTTATGAAATCCTCACCCGAGAGTGGGGCGTCCGTTACGTCAAGCTGGACTTCATGGATAGCACAGCCATCGAAGGGTTCTTCTATCGGCCCAATACGACGGCGCTCGAGGCGCAGCGCATCGGTCTGAAAATCATTCGAGAAACAGTTGGCAACGACGTGTTGCTCGACAAAGATGGCAGCGCCATGCTGAACCCCGTGGGTCTGGTGGACGAGGGCCGCATCGCGCCAGACACCGGTCACTCATTTCGAGCCAGTAAGGATGCGGTGCCCAATATCGCGGCGCGCTTCTACATGCACGGCAACTTCTATCTCAGCGACCCTGACGCGTTTTCCGTAACCAAAGTGGTTAACCTCGACCCAGATCAGGGATGGCACAGGTCGAGAACTGGATTGACGCTGAGCGAAGCGCAGGTGCAGATTGTGCTGGCAGCATTATGCGGTGGAATGTACTCGATCGGCGACGATCTGCCGACTCTGGGCTCGCAACCTGACCGGTTGGAGTTGGTGGAGAATCAAGAGATTCTTGCGATGAACCGCTTGGGCCGCGCAGCCCGCCCGCTGGACTTGATGACCTTTCGCCCCGAGGACGAGGCGCCCAGTGTTTTCTTCCTCGCTGAAGATCCTCATCAGGCCATGCTGGTGGTCTTCAATTGGGCCGAGCGTCCGCTCTCCCATACCTTCACCGTCGCCGGCCTTGGCCTTCCAGCGGATCACTCCTTCCATGCTTTTGACGTACTGAATAAAGACGAGGCAGTCCCCTTTAACGGCGGGACGTTAGAGATTGCAAATCAAGCGCCGCACTCCGTTCGCCTTATCAAGTTGACCGATGATTCCGTTCCCGCCGCCGCGCCCCAGGTGACAATCCAGGCACCAACCTCGGCAGCCGCGGGCCAAGCCTTTTCGCTTGCCGCAGTGCTGGCCGCAAATTCTGTGCCTGCCATTTCCTATCATTGGGACTTTGGCGACGGAACGGAAGCGACCGGACAGAGCCTCACCCATACTTACACTCTGGCCGGAAGCTACACAGGCAAGCTGACGGTGCAAGGTGTCGAAGGCCTTTCGGCGACCAATAGCTTTTCGATCGCTGCCACTGGTACGGTGAGGGCGCAATACGATCTTTCACGCAATCGCCGCTACACCGGAGAGAACCGCGCCGAATCGACCATGGAGCCGACGAAACACTGAGCAACAACCTCTAGCTCTTCTTCTCCTCGACGCGCTTAAGCGTCATATCCATGTCGCCCCACGGTCCCTTGGCTTTCAACTGGATCGTGTCGCCGGACACATTACCCTCGTGTTCGATCGTGTTGTCCTGGAACTGCGTCTTGAACGAGAGCTTGGCGCCCTCGATCTTTCCGTCGCTGATGGATTGTTGATCGCCGTTCGGCGTTTCAACTGTTCCCGTCAGCTTGGCGCCGTCCGCTTTGAATGTGAAAGTAATCGTGAAGTCGCCGTTCGGCCCGCTGACCGTTCCCTGCCACTTGCCGTCCACCGGGTTGGGCGGAGCAGCCATTGCGAATGCCGCCGCCGATAAAAACAGAATTGCAGCTATCACCAAGCGCTGAAACATTTCCTTATCCTCCGTCGGAAACAGCATGCTTTAAGGGGTGGGCTTGCCTTCACCCGAAAAAAGAGCAGCACCACGATCTCTTTGTTCAGTCGGGAGCGTACACCACGCCCCTCGGCCGGTCAATCTCTTTTGCGTTGCTTCCTCCAGGACTACGCGGCTGGCGCAGACCTGGGCTCCGCGATCTTCGCCTACTGTGACCCGATCTGCCGCAGAGCTCCGCTCTGCGCTAGCTGCGCGGCAGCGAGGCGTTCTGGTCAGGTCTGATCAGTGGACTGGTGAGTTGGAATAGTATGGGAGCAGAATAAGCAACACAGCCGCGATTGCTGTCGCCCCTGCGAGGGCTAGCAGGACCGGGGCGTAAGAGCCAGTCAAATCAAATGCACGTCCCAGTACTATCGGGCCTATGGCTCCCGCAACGGCGTAAAACGTCCAGGTGAGGCCGTAAAGGGTGGAGAAGGCGCGCAGTCCAAAGTAGCGAGTTAGCAAATAAGGTGTGATATCCGCTTCGCCGCCCGCTCCAAAGCCGATGAGTGCGGCGGCCACGCAGCCCACAGCAAAGCTGTTCGCCCGGGCAAGTAGAAAAATCCCGCCCGCGGTGACCAGGTAAACGAACATGGCAACCCGGCCGCCGAAATAACGGTCCAGCAGCGAGCCCACCCCCAACCTGGCCAGCACACTTACGCCGCCGAGCATGGACGCGCACAGCGCCGCTCTGCCCGCCGTGATACCTCGGTCCGTCAGCAACGCCGCCATGTGGGTGATCGCCCCGTTCATGGTGATCGAGCCCACGAAGAGCGCGACGACGATTATCCAGTAAGGGTAGGTACGCACGCCCTGCTGCCACGTCATGCCCGGCTGTGCGACAGGAGCAGGATCGCCCTCTGTCCGCGGACGCTCGTGGACGTAGGCCCAGGTGGGCGTGAGGCCGACAACGAGCGCGACGCCCCCAAGTAATAAGTAGGCGGCACGCCATCCGGATCGGCTAATAACGGTCTGGGCGGCGAGCGGCAGGATCATAGCGCCCAAACCTGCCCCGAGCATGACAAATGCCAGCGCCATTCCGAGCCGCTGTCGAAACCAGGTGGAGATGGCACGCGCGTAGGACAGGTGAGCAGCGCCGTTCCCGACCGCGCCCAGCAAAATGCAGGTGGCGTAGAACTGCCACAAGTGTGATCGCAGCAACGCTAGGGAAGCAATGCCGCAACCAAATACGGTCACACAGGGAAGTATGACCCGCCGCGGGCCGTAGCGGTCAAGCCACCGGCCGAGCGTCGGGGAGCAAAAGGCCACACTCAGGGCCGCAAACCCGAAGCCTCGCGAGATCCCCTCGCGACTCCAGCCAAATTGAGCGCTGAGAGGCCTGACGAACACGCCAAATGTGTACACAAAGAGCGACCCGAACCCCACCATTACACCCAGGCATGCTGCGAGCGCCACACGCCAGCCGTAATAACGGGGATCAGTTTCGCTCAGGCACGCGGTGGCACGGGCGTCCCGCCCGTGACCACGGCCGGGACGGCCGTGCCACGATTCGGCCGCCGGATTGTCGCGCTGGTCTATAACCATGCTTCGTGGTTTCCCCGGCAGCCCTTATCCTTCCCGGCCCACGCCGAGCGAGTCCGCAACGCGGTTGATGTAATTGAACCAGGATGCAATGAGGGTAATCTGGAGAATGGCCTTGTCGTCGAAGCCTGCTTGGCGCAGCCGCTCATGGTGGGCGCGGCTGATTCTTGTAGCATCCTTGGTAAGCTGAACCACGTAATCCACCATCACGCGCTCCGCCGGGGTGAGCGGCGCCTTCGTGTAGTCCGATTCAAGAGCTTTAACCAATGCTTCATCCAGTGTGACGCGACGCAGAAACTCTGCGTGGGATTCGATTCAATAAACACATCGATTGGTCACCGAGACCATTGTGGTGATGATCTCGTGCTGGCGGCGGCTGAGCGGAAGTTGGGGCGACATGAGCACGCCAAAGGTCGCGAAGGCGTGGTAGAGCGCATCCGGGATCAGGCTGTGTGATTCCACGATCTGTGCGCCGCCTCCGTCGGACGGGTGTACGGGCGTTGCGTACTCGATTGGATAAAGCGCCCTCTGGCCCTCCGCTGCGCGGCGCAAGGCATCGTCAGCTTCAGCCATGGGAATGGTTTTGATCCATGCCATAATTCGCATTTCTCCTCTTATTAATGTTGCTGCACAAAATACCGGCTTGAAAGGTGCGCCACCAAACGCCAGGTCCGTTGACCGTCAGTGGCCTGCCGCGTTATTCACTTGCCGGCCGGCGCCTTTTCTATGTTCTCGATTACGATGGCGCGGGACCCGCCCTTGGAGTAGACCTGTCCCGTGGCGATGACCCTCTTGCCGGCGAATTCCATCAGTCGATCGTTCTGACCTGTGGCGGGCATCGCACCGGAGATAGGCCAGTAGATGATTCCGCTCTCAGTGAGGATCACAAGCGGCGAGCCGGCCTTGGCGCAGCGCACTGCGCATTCGGGGCTAATGGGCTTCTTGAGATCCTTGACAAAGGCGCACGACGAATCGATGACGTAACCTTTCACCTTTGTGCCTATTCCTTCGGCCCCGCTACTTTCGATCGCCAGGATCATGGACATGCAAAAGAGAATTCCGACTTCGAGTTTTCTCATGGTTTCGTTCTCCTGTCCGTCAAAGGTCTGTCATTCTGAGTGCACCCCTTCGGCTTACCCACTGAGACGAAAGTCACTGTCATTCTGAGCGAAGCGAAGAATCTCAGCAGTTGCAGTCTCCACCAACCACAGAGATCCCTCATCGTCCCGCGGGGCGTGACTCCTCAGGATGACACCGTAAAGCGTTTTTCAGCCTCCTGCCCGGGCCGTCTCTAAACCATCAGAACAGAAATTTCATTGCGAACTGGATCAGCCGGGGCGAGAGCGCCTGCTGAATCTCGCCGAAGGTGGTCGAGCTGATGTCGCTGTTGGGTAGTTCGAAATTGGCACGATTAAACAGATTGAAGAACTCGGCCCGGAATTGGAGGCTTTTCGATTCGGCGAGTTGAATGTTCTTGAAGGCCGAGAAATCGAACTGCGCAAGGCCGGGTCCTTGGACAACGTTACGGCCTTCGGTTCCGTAGACCCCTGCCGGCGTGGTAGTCAAATCGATGCGCTGGAAAGCGCTGGTGTTAACCCACTGCGCAGCGGTCCTCGGACCGTTATTGGGGTTGCCCACGAGATTGGGACGGAAGGACGAAAACCCTGTGATCTCGGGCGCGTCGTTGTTGTAACTCTGGTCTTCCACGGTGAAAGGAGTACCGCTCATGAGCGTTGTAATGCCATTCACCTGCCAGTTCCCCAGCGCGCGCTGGTACCAGTTGTGCCCTTGCCTCCAGAAAGGTAGTTCCCACATGTAACTAAGGACAAGCCGATGGCGCGCGTCGAACATCGACCGCCCGTATTCGGCGGCGAGGTCGAAAGGATTTTGCGCCAAGTCGTTCTCTCCGGCGACCGGCTGTGAGGCGGAGCCCGTAATATTGAACGACGAGACATCGTCCAGCGATTTCGAATAGGTATAGGAAGCAAGGAACGTGAAGCCGCGGCTGAAGCGCTTGCGCAGGCTCGTCTCGAGCGCGTTGTAGGAAGAATTGGCGATGCCTGCAACCAGCCCGACGGAACTGTAGGTGCAGTTGCCCATAGGGTTCGGCATGCAGTAGAGGCGCTGCTGGTCGATGTTGTTCTGCTGCTCTGCCCAGGTCTGGCCGGCCTCGGGAAGGGAGGGATTACCCTCGATAAACCGCGGCAACTTTGTTCCCTTTGTGCCGACGTAGCCGGCTTCGAGCAGCCAATCGTTTCCGAAGGAGCGCTCGACGGTCAGGTTCCAGTCCTGCGCGTAAGGAAGGCGCAACTGGGGAGAGAGAGTGAGGAGCGTCATCGGCTCAGCGAATTGCGAGGCGAAAGGGTTGCCGCTGGCGAAGGGGTTCGCGAGGCTTCCGGGAAACATCAACTGCGCCGTGCGCAGATAAGGCGGCGCGCTGATAGGTGTTTGCAGGGGGCCGCCCTGGCCGTTGTAATACGGGTCGTAGAAAATGCCGTAGGCCGATCTCACCAACCAATGCGAATCACCGCGCGGATCCCACGCCAAGCCGATGCGGGGTGCGAAAGCTCTCGTGTCCGTTGGGATTAAGCCGCCGGGGACGCCCGCATCACCCGGATAAAGCAGCCCAAGCGGCGCGGAGGGAATCACCTTGGACTGCGCTCCCGGCTCGAACAGGTTCTGGCGATTGCGAATCTCGGTGTAAGGGAAAGGCAGATCATAACGAAGGCCCAGGTTAAGAGTCAGTCGCGCATTCACCTTGTAGGTGTCCTGGGCATAGAAGTTGAAGTCGTTGCCGCGCAACCCGCGCGACAAGTCGCCGGCGCCGTCCGGTTGGTCGCCGCCGCCTTGCAAAAAGAGATAGGGCTGGCCGATGAGGAAGTTGGCGAAAGCATTGGTGAGGGGCGCCGGGATGAAGACGAAGAAGCCGTTCGAGGCGATTCCGTTCACCACGTTGATTTGGTCGCGACGATAATCGCCCCCGAATTTCAGTTCGTGGCGGCCGCGAATCCAGGTCAGGGACTCCGCCGCGGCGAAGGCGTTCTCGTAGGTGTCGCGCGGGCCGGTAATGGGATCGCCAATGCTGGCATAACCTCCGCCTCCAAACTGCATAAAGGGCGGGCCGGCTGCAATGCCCAGTGTGGGTTGAAATTGAAATCCTAAGGAAGCAGGTGAAAGGTGGTTGAGGTGTTCGTCAAAAAGAAACTTGTTGCGCAAAAAGGCAAGGCGCGCGATGTTCACGACCGATGGCGAAAACGTGTGAGTCAACTGGGCGACGAAGTTCTGGGTGCGATGGTTTTCGCCGACCGGAAAGCCGGGTACGCCCGCGCCTGAAGTGGAGAGAGGATCAAACAGAGTGCCGTTCAAAAACATATAACGAAAGCTTAAAGTGTCGCGTGAGGAGAGGTAGTGGTCAACGCGCACTCCGGCCTGGTCCTCACTGTCGCGCAAAACCTGGCTGACGTTATAGAGGTCGAGCACGCCGCTGGGATCAACGGCGTTGGGGAGCGGGTATAGGCCAAGCACCTGCTGCGCAGTGGGGTCGACGGCGGGAACTTTGTTGCCCGGAAGCGGCGCAGGGCCGCCGGGGGCAAACAGATTGAGCAGAGGGCCGTCTTGCGCGACATCTTGCGAGAAATCCCCTTGCCGCTCGAGCAGGGAGGGAACGCGCACGTCGCTCAGCGTTTCGCCCTGGCGGTTGCGGAAGCCCTCGTAGTATCCGAAGAAAAACGTCTTGTCTCGGCGGATGGGGCCGCCCAGAGTGCCGCCGAACTGGTTCTGCCGGTATTCGGACTTCGGGAGGCCATCGGCGTTCTCAAAGAAGTTCGAGGCATCCACGGCGTCGTTGCGCACGAATTCCCACACATCGCCGTGTAGGTGGTTCGAGCCGGACCGGGTGACGATGTTCGTCGTGGAGCCTGAAGCGTTGCCGAACTCGGCGTTGGCCGTGTGGGTAAGAATCTTAAACTCAGCGATCGCGTCAATGGGAGGCTTCAGGACAAAGCCGCCGTCCACGGCATTGAAATTGGATGCGCCATCAATTAGGAAGTCGTTGGACTCGGGCCGCTGGCCATTCACGGAGTAGGGCTGGCCGTCGCGCAACGAGCCCCCTGCTTCGGCCAAGCCTGGGGTTAGAGGGACGACTCCGGGTTGAAGCAATCCGAGCTGAGAGAAATTGCGCCCGTTGAGCGGTAGGTCGACGATTTCGCGCTCGCCCACCGTCTCTCCCAGCGTGGTGTCTGCCCGCTCAATCAGAGATGCGTTCGCGTGGACCTGCACGACCTGCGCGGGCGACCCAATTTCCAGACGAACTGGAACATTGGCGCTCTCATTGACGCTGAGCGTGATGCCTTCCTGCACAAACTTCTGGAAGCCTTGCGCGGTCGCCACCAGGCGATAGTGCCCTGGAGGCAGCAGCACAAATAGATAACCGCCGCGACGGCCGCCAGCCGCGACGCGGGACAAGCCGGTTTCAACCTGCGTCACGGTGATTTCGGCGGAAGGCACGCCGGCGCCGGTCGGGTCGAGCACCTCGCCACGGATACTGCCGGTAACTTCCTGGGCCAGCAGCGGCGCGCCTGCCAGCGTCAGGACCAGCCAAGCATAGAAACCCCACCGAACGAGTCTCTTCATAGTTTAGATTCACCCTAGTCCCTGAGATTGGTCTAGGCTAAGACAGGGCAAACAAATGGTCAATAATGCGGCCCTGGTATTTCCTTGAAATAAAACAGTTATCCGACTCTGAGTTTCTGTGGGGAAAGAGGCAAAGGAAAGATCACTGGTTGGTTAGCGCATGCGGCAGCAGCAGCTACCGGCTTAAGGCGTGTATAATGTCGACTTGGAAATCTTCTTAATCACAACTGCAGAGCTACCGCGCCCGCCACAGCGGTGGGCCCGAATTGACCGGCGAGTTGGAGGCGAAATGAGGCTAAGGGTTTTAAGGACGAAGTTGCTTTTGAGTGTCGTTTTGCTCATGGCATTCGCGGTCGTATCCCGAGGACAGGACCTGGCATCGTTTGAGAAGCGGGTGACGGTAAGGGTCCTGCCTAACGGGTTGACTGTTTTAGTCGTCGAGCGGCCGGAGGCTCCGGTTTTTTCATTCTTTACGCACGTGGATGTGGGGGCGGACCACGAGTACCCCGGGATCACGGGCTTAGCGCACATGTTCGAGCACATGGCTTTCAAAGGTACAGATAAGATCGGAACCACGAATTACCCCGCAGAGAAGGTGGCGCTCGAAAAGGTGGAGCAGGCCTACCAGGCGTATGACCGTGAGCGGCGCAAAGAAGTGGGACGAGACGACAACAAGGTGGCGGAGCTAGAGAAAGCCTGGAAGGACGCCATGGCCGCGGCCCAGAAGTACGTAGTGGAAAACCAATTTGGCGAGATTGTGGAGGAGAAGGGCGGCGAAGGCATGAACGCCTCCACTTCCAACGAGGAGACAGCCTACAACTATTCGTTTCCGTCCAATCAACTCGAGCTGTGGGCCTATCTCGAGTCGGAGCGGTTTCTGCATCCGGTCTTTCGCGAGTTCTACAAGGAGCGCGACGTTGTGCACGAGGAACGGCGCCTGAGTGAAAGCCAGCCCTTCGGCCGGCTGTCCGAGCAGTTTCTCGGGGCGGCCTACATCGCACATCCCTACGGCAGGCCGGTGTTGGGGTGGCCTTCAGACCTGGAATCGTTTTCGGAAACGGACGCCGAGAACTACTACCGCAAATATTACGTCCCCGCGAACATGGTGGTGACCGTAGTAGGGGACGTAAAGGCCAGCGAGGCCTTGCCCGTCATGGAGAAGTATTTCGGCCAGTTGCC
>JBELAJ010000278.1:0-11808 GCA_049508935.1 Terriglobia bacterium
AACCCGGTGGGCGTGACACCATAGAAATGCTCGGCGCACGTTACACCCGCTTGCGGTAGCCGGCGGCGCCATCCGCGGGAAAGGGCGGAGAGGGCGAGACTGTTGAGGCACTGCCGCAAGATCCTTGCCTTCGCGCGCGGAAAACGTCCCAGCAGATAGCCCAGCGCCGGCCAGGTCTCCGCAACACATCGAATCGCCCCAATGCCGTATTGACGGGCGAGCTTCAGGCTCATCTTTCCCAGTGCCGGCAGGGCGTGCACGTGCTTGTGACTATCCAGATGAGTCGGCGCAATGCGCGCCGCCAGTACCTTTTCGATCTGAGCGTGCAACTCTCTCTCGACTTCGGCCTCACTCACTCGCCCCGTCAGCATCGCTCGCCACAAGGCGGCAGGTTTTCTCGCGAAGACCCCGCTGCCATTTATAAGACTCGGAACGCTTGAAGCAGGGGCGACCGGTTTGCCTTCCGTGAGATTCAAATGAATGCCGACTCCTAAACGCGGGGCCCGGCGCGATACGGCAATCGCGTCCACGAAGGCTTCGCCATTTGCCAGCAGGCTTGTACTGCTGATCAGTCCAGACTGGTGCGCCTCCATGATGGCTTGGTTAACCCCGGCCGTCAAGCCGAAGTCATCCGCGTTGACGATTAGCCGCTTCATAGGCCGTCCAAATTGTACCGAAATCGGCACCGCGGGGTCTGTCATTCTGAGCGAAGCGAAGAATCTCTGTAGTCCGCATGCCGCGGAACTGCGGGGATTCTTCGCTTCGCTCAGAATGACACAGCTTGAGGAATTGAGAAAGGCCGCGCAGTTCCGACGACTCAAGAGAAGCAAGCCCGAGTTGCACATCTATCACTCGACGCTGATCGCGCCCACGTCGTACCAGCCGTCGGATTGGCGGCCTTCGATGGCCAGGCGGATGGCCGGCTGCTCAGTTCGCGGATCGAGAAGCGCCACGCGGAGGCGGTAGTCGCCGGGCTTTAGAGTGGTCGGAATGTAGACAGTACCATCATAAACCGCGTCGCCGGGGAGCCACTTGCGCACGTCCACGGGCAGCTTGATGATCGCCGATGCTGTGGGCGAGGTCATCTGCAGCGCCAACTCGTAGGGCCTGTAGACAGGCGCCACGCCGGCGTTGAGCCACCACATGTGCAGCGGCGGCATCGTGCCGGCTTTGGCGCGGCGCGCGTACTCGAGCCGGCGGAGAATGAAGCGATAGCCCATCTTCTTCTGAAAGTCGTCGAAACGCGGTTTCCACTCGGGCGGAATCGCGGACGATTTGATGTTGACGGAGGTGACGTGCCAGCGCAGCGCCTGGGCGAGGATGTAATCCACATCCCAGCCCTTCTCCTTCCAGTAGCCGGGAACCCAGCAGGTTTCCAGTGAAACAGGACTACGCTGCCAGACGTCCTGGACGCCCGCCCGCACAATTTGCTCCGGATAGAGGTCGAACATGTGGCACCACTGGCCGCCCGTCGTGCCGCGCATGTCGCCCCAGCAGTCGAGCCGCCAGCCGGCGCCCTGCTGCGTCCCATAGGCGAGCGCCTGCTCCTGGTCGAAGTTCATCAGCAGCGGAGTGCGTTTGAAGGCCTGGAGCCAGATGTCGATCAGGGCCTTCTGATAAGGGAATGCCGGCATGTAATCGCTCCAGCCTTCGCCCCAGTAGCCGACCGAAGAAATATCGACGCTGTCGAGATCAGGGTGCCCGTCGTAACGCGCGCCCGCCTCCGCCACCACCGCGCCCCAGTATTTGAGGTAGAGCGGATCGGAGAAGTCCGGCTGCCAGATGTCGCCGTCCTTGTCCGTGGGCAGGTTGGCGCGACGCGCGCCCGAGTTCTGATACCACATGGGTAACGGGTGCTTCTGGTCGTAGGGCATCAGCCGGATGGCCAACGCCTGGCCGTGCGCGTGAGCCTCCCACAAGGCCTGGTCGATGATTTCCCAACGAACCTTGCCGTGTTCCGGCTCGAGCTCCTGCCAGAACCAGCGGCAGTAGGAGATGGAGGACCCGGGGAACTCAGGCGGAGAAGTCGCCTCGCCGAGCTTCGCCGTGGGCCCTTCTTCGGACCATCCCACGCCGGCATTCAGGGCTTGGCCGTTGAAGCGCTGGAACGTTTCGATGCCCATGCCGGGATTCACCAGCACATCGTCGGCTGCTTTTGGTCTCACAATGGTCATTCCGGTTTGCGCCACGCAAGGTGAGACTATAAGCCACAAGGAAAGAATACAGAGAGGTTTGCGAATCATGATGAGACCTCGCTTCATGGTAAAAGTATTTCAAATGGCAAATTTCAAATTTAAGAATATCTGAAATGTACCGTATGGTGTTTGAAATTTGCAAAGATGGCAAAATTTCATATTTAAGAACATCTGAAATCTGAAATTTGCCATCTGAAATTTGCGATCTGCCATTTGAAATCGTTTTGAGAACGGCCGCGAGTGAGGACTTCGTAGCATTGTAATAAGGGAACTACTCTACCAGCCGAAGTCCTTCGGGTAAAGACTCACCAAAAATGCGAACGGCATCCGCACGTGCCGGCGGGACGTATTCGTGCAGGCCGCGCGCCAATTCCTCGCTCCCACCCGCCGCGGTCAGCCGCGCGATGGACTTTTGGCGCAGATCATCGTCGATATCGCGCAGGTGATCGCCGGTAAGCGAACCAAGCTGGACAATCGCCGATGCGGTTTCGGCCGTGAATTCCGTTAGATCGAGCAGCGCTTGAAGCCATAATGATGCGGTCTCGACAGGGACAACACAGTTAAGCGGGCCGTACAGTGGGATGCGCGCGCCCACGCGTCCGAGCGACCACAGCCAAGCCTTGTCGGTGGGTTCTTTCCTGATCCTGGCCAACAGTTCCTCCCCCAGCGAGGCGCGCAAGGACGCGGGAAGGTGTTCCAAACTAGCCAGTAGGCGCCAGCCTTCGTGTTCGACCTGGCTATTCAGCCGTCCACTGGTTTTCTTTCCGCTGATTCCCAGCAGGGCCCCGTACTTCTGATAAAGCTCGCGCTGCTGACCGGCGTTGAGCCCGCCCGCCACCCGGCGCCAAAGCACCAGCCACTCGACCTGAACTTGAGGGTCCTTGGGGAACGCCGGCCCCGCCAGGTAGACGCGGCGCGCCTGGTTGACCCGCCAATCGTCCAGCAAGGCGCCGAAGCCGGGCCGCAGGCAGAAGCCGAACAGGTTAAGCCAGCGAGCCTCGTGCCGCCGACTCTTGGCGCGCCCGCCGGCAACCTCGACAAGGACATCGCAGAGCGAACGGATCGTAGCCATGGGCCAGGCGTCTTTGTTGTGGCCGAGCGCGGTCTCGAGTTTGTTCACGAGCGTTTCAGGCTGTGGCGCGGGCGTCTCGCCCGCCGTCGCGCGAGCATCTTGCCCGTGCACTTCATGGGCTGGACCAAACACCTCCTGGATCAGTTTCGCCGCGGACTGCACAGACTCGCCGGGGATGGGTGGAGGCGCCTGTGCCGGCGGCGCGGCAGCCTCCGAAGGTTGAGCTTCGTTGCCGCGAAGTTCGAACTGTAAGCGCCAGCGGTGCTGCGTCTTGAGCGACTCACACCAGAGCTCAAGAGTTCCTACTTCCGTGAAGCTGGCTGTTAGCTGCACGCCTAATTCGATCTGGCGCGACTTCTTGCCGAAGCGCAACAAGGTGACCAGCGGGGCATGACGGTGGATCTGCGCTTCATCGAGAACGGCGACCTCGCCGTGCTCGTCGTGGCGGGTGGTCGAGCTATAGAGCGTGAACGAGACCGGGCGATTGGTGAGGACCGCAAATTCACGGTTCGTGAGGGGCAACGTGGTGCCTTCTTCAATCCCGGACGGCAGCACGCAGACGGCTTGGGGCGCTCGGTCTTGCGCGCCTTGCGACTGCACGCCAATATAATACGTTCTCGCGCTGCCGGCTCGGATGCGAAGGCCGCCGCCCCGCCTCACCCGGCCATAGTAAGCGGCCCCGATGGCTACGGCGCTTTCCGGGGACTGGTTGCTGAGGATCTTGGGGCGCCAGGCTCCGCTGCCGTCAAACCAGCTCACCACCGCTTCGACAATCTTCTCCCGAGTAATGGCCGGGGCAAAGAAACCACCATTAAAGAGGACAGCATCCGGGCGAACCATCGATGCGGGTGTGCCTTCGCCCTCCGACAGGGACGCGCCATGGCCTTCCTGTAGGGGCACACCAAGGCCTTCCTGTACGGGCACGCCATGGCGTGCCCCTACGAGAAACGCGGCCAGATGTTTCGTAATCGCCGGCTCGCTCGCGTAGGGTAAACCCAGTTCACGTAAACCAACGCGCCGGTCGTGGGCGGGGAGGTCGTCAGCGGCGGTGCGGGGAAGGAAGCCGGTGGTCAGAACCTGCACCACCTCGTCTCGAGTCAGGTCCGAGGTGAGCGTCCCGCCGACGACCGCTCGTCCGCTGCCCAGGACACTGATCGGAAGGCGGTCCAGCGCCGGATCACTGAGCAGTTGCTCCTTGGCGGCGCAGCAGGTTCGCCGCAAAGCGTGGCGTTGGCGAAGGCTGAGCTTCGGGGCATGGAGTTTCTCCTCGACGCGCCGCGCCAGAGCCAGATCGAGGTTGTCTCCTCCCAAAAGCAGATGCTCGCCAATCGCGATGCGCTCGAACTGCACTTGTTGGTTGACGAAGCGAACTCGAATCAAACTGAAATCAGAGGTGCCGCCTCCAACATCGCAAATCAAAACCAGCTCACCGTCAGTAATCTCGATCTTTCCCGCGGGAGAACTGCGTGGGCGCTTTCCCGCCCGGCGCGGCGCGGGCGCCACATTCAGCACGTCTTGATGCGCGGCGATCCAGGCGTAGAAAGCCGCCAGCGGTTCTTCGAGTAAAGTCAGCTTTCCAAGTCCCGCCTGGCGCGCAGCCTCCACTGTTAACTCGCGCGCTTCTTCATCGAAGGAAGCCGGGACCGTCAAGACGATCTCCTGATTTTCGAATTGCGTCTCGGCGCCGCCCCAGGCGGTTGCGGAATGATTCCACGCATTGCGCAGATGGGCGAGATAGCGGGCCGAGGCTTCCACGGGAGAGACCATCGGTTCCGGTGGCTCGGCTCCCCAGGGCAAAAGCTTGGCCCGGCGATCTACCGCGTCGTGGCAGAGCCAGGATTTGGCGGAAGAGACCTGGCGCCCCGGCAAAAGCGCGCCTTGTTCGCGCGCCAACACGCCGGCCACTGATTCCGGCCGCTCTTCCCAGGGAAGCTTCATGCTTCCTGCGGATAAATCATGTTCGGTAGGGAAATAAAGAAACGAGGGCAGCGTGGGCATGGCGCGGACCTCGCCCTCCGCCACCAATTGCGGTACTTGGAAAACCTGGATTGCTGATGCTTCCTGCTGATCGAGGTAGGCAACCACCGAGTTTGTCGTGCCCAGATCGATGCCGATGATGTAACGGCTGGAGTCTTGCATTACTTATCCGTATCTCGCATCCGGGCAAGCGCTGTCATGCTGAGCGAAGCGAAGCATCTCCGCAGTTGTCCTCTTTTGCTCCTCGAGCAACTAGAAACTGCAGAGATTCTTCGCTTCGCTCAGAATGACAGCGTTCGGGGGGTTCCCGCGGCCTACGCCGCTTTTTCGCGGATGTTCAGCTCGAGCTTCCAGCGCTGCGCGCCGTCGCGCGAGACGCACCAGACTTCGAGTGTGCCGACTTCCGTGACGCGTGATTCCAGGCGCACGGGCAAAACCGTGCCCTCCTGGCCCTCCAGTTTCAGTGTCACCTCGAGCGGGCTCAACTCTTCAATCTCATCGCCCCAGTCCTCGAGCAAGCTGCCGATCTGGTCCTGCTTGCGCACACTCGAGCTCAGGAAGCGAAACTCCGCCGCCTCGCCCACAACCAAGCCGAACTCCCGGTCGAGAATCTTCGCTTCCGTTCCCTCTTCCATGCCGAAGGGGACCACGCAGAGCGCTTTGAGCGGTGCTTCCAATCCGGGGACCGCGGGCAGGGCGCTCTCGATGCCGACGTAATAGGTGCGCGAGGCGCCGCTGCGGATGCGCACGCCTTTTCCTCGCCGCGCCTTTCCGTAGTAGGCTGCGCCGCGGGCCACGGCGTGTTCGAGATCGGGAGCATCCAGAACCTCGCGCGATCCGAGCGGCTCGAAACCTTCCTCGTGCAGCCAGCCGTTGAGCACCTCAATCAACCGGTCGCGCAGCACGCCCGCTTTCATCACGCCGCCGTTGAACAGCACGTGCGTCGGACATGCCAAGCCGTTACGGCCGCGGCGAATCTTTTCGAGTTCCGGGCTATCTTGAACTTGCCGCGAAAGGAATCGCGCCAGGTGCTTTGTGATGGCGGCGTCCGCTGCATACGGCAGGCCCAGCTCTTGAAATCCAATGCGCCGTTGCCGCGCGGGCATTTCGCTGCTCGCCACTTTGGGGAAGAATCCCTCCACCAAGGCCTGCTTCACATCCTCGCGCGTCAACTCAGTCTTGATCGTCCCGCCCACCAGTTTGGAGCCCTTGCCGAGCAAGGCGACCGGGTGTTTCTGGCTCCTGGGTTCCTCGAAGAGCCTTTCCTTGCCCAGCCGGCACTGATGCCACAAGCTGTGCAACTGCCAGATATCAATGTGATGGCCGTTGGCTTCCAGGCGTTGTTGAAGCAGCCGGGCGAGTGCCAAATCCATGTTGTCACCGCCCAACAGGATGTGCTCTCCCACGGCGACTCGCTTGAGCGCCAGTTCGCCGCCTTCCTCCGATACTGTAATAAGGCTGAAGTCTGTCGTCCCCCCACCGACATCGCAAACCAGAACCAGGTCGCCCACCTTGACGCGTTTGCGCCATCCATCGCCCTGGCTCTCCAGCCACGCATAAAATGCAGCCTGGGGTTCTTCCAGCAGGGTGACGTTCTTCAAACCTGCCTGCTCGGCGGCGCGCCGCGTTAATTCCCGCGCCTCTTCATCGAACGAAGCGGGCACAGTGAGCAGGACGTCCTGCTCGCTGAGAGCCAGTTCCGGCTTCCCCTTCGCATGGTGGTGGTCCCAAACCCGGCGCAAGTAACCGAGGAATTGGGAAGAGGCTTCCACGGGCGAAAGCTTGGGGACTTCTTCAGGAGCCTGCCACGGCAAGATGGGCGCAGTTCGGTTCACTGCCGCATAGCAAAGCCACGACTTGGCCGAAGCCACCAGCCGCGACGGGCTCTCGGCGCCGCGTTTGCGCGCCAGTTCCCCCACCACAAACCGGGGCGCCGGTTCCCAGGGCAATGCCAAGCTGTCCTTGGGGAAATCCAATTCGCCGGGGAGATAAAGGAAAGACGGCAACAGCGTACGGTCCGCTACTTCGTTTGGGTTCACAAGTTGTGGAATTTGCTCGACAACTATTTGCCCTGTTGCTTCTTCGAGAGCGGCGTCACACTGCGCCAGCGCCGAATTCGTGGTTCCCAAGTCGATGCCAACAATGTACTTTGCTTCCAAATATGCCTCCACTTATAAACGAGCAAGCCCTTACCCAACTCTGCCAGTCCGAGCTTAGCGAGGAATCCGGCTCTTGCCGGCGAAGGAGAAGATCAGAGCGAGTTTCCTCGCGGAGTTTACCCTGAGCACCCAGAGCGAGATTCCTTCACTTCGTTCAGGACAGGCTCTTCGCTACGCTCAGGATGACAGCGAAGGGCTCGGACTGACCCCTCTCAGCCCAGAGTGTGCCACCCGTGGTCCAGGCGCAGTCCGCGATCCGCCCCTACGGAATCTCAACCTCGGCAGGCGCGACCACCGTCCGGCCCTCACCTTCGGGTAGAGAAGGCATATTTACTTGTGTTGCGCGCCAACCGCGATGTCGCAACAGGCCCCTGAGCGGCGGTTTTCCCGAGACGTTGCCGATTACTTTGATGGTTGCCGCATCAAACCCCGGCTGCACTGTAACCGGGCGATCCTCCTCGGAGGAGATTATAGGCTCGAGCTTGACATAGCGTTCGAGCGCCTGCCGGCAACTCTGGTGGACACTTCGCACGGCGGCGCCCAGTTGGGCATCCGGATACGGCGTCACATCCTCTGCAAAAAAGTCGATGAGCCGCCCTTCACGTTGCAGCAAGGCGAGCATCTGGACCGCGCGGTCGTAATCCGGCGGCCTTGCTTCGGCTTCTCGCGGCCTCAGTTCGATAGCCGGCGCCACGGGAGCCGCAGCAGCCGGCGTCATGCCCAATTCCCGGGCAATGCTCTGCGGAATCTGGCCATAGAGCAGAATTGCGAAGAAACAACGTAGAGAATAAGCGATACGTTTTCCGAGCCCCATCAATGTGACTCCCCTCCCCCCCAGCCAAGTTCAGAAGCGGGGCACCGTTCGAGGCATCGAGCACCTTTCCCTCGACACTACAGCTCTGATGCCGAGCCAACTCGAGCATCATTAATATTCTGTGAACCAGAGTTTCATTATACCTTAGCTGTTTGTGAATGGGAGTTAGCGGACGTGCGGGCGGTGTGTTGAGCGGTGTGTAACGCCGGCCTTGAAGGATTGCCGTTAGCGAAGCGAGCGGTCGGTAAATACGCCTGAAAATCAGGGCGCTAGAGCTCAATTAATACACTACCTAATGTTCTTGAGAAGTTGACCCCATCTGCCGATAGAGTCCAAGGGAGGAAGGAATGATTTGGCTGGATTGGTTGATCATAGCCTCGGTTGCGGCGCTAGCAGCAGTCATTTACAAACAATGGAAGGAACGGCCGCGTATCGTAAACAAGCTCGATTTTCCTGTGCGACGCGCGGAGCCTACCGTCGCCGCAATAGACGATCGGCAACGGGATCGGCGGCCACCGGAAGCGCTCCGAGAAGTCCCTGCGAACCGGAGGTTTTCCACCGGTACTCACGCCTTCGCTTGCTACAAGCACAAATTCGAAGAGATGACGAGGGGGCGTGGAGACGAGGAGGCCTCATTCTGGGAAACGATTACAGCCCTGGCTTTCGAGGTTCAAGCCAAACCGCCACGTGGTCTGGAGCATTTCCAGGGGGTATCCAGGCTGGCCAGCCAGATTGCCACGCAGTTGGGATTGTCTGACGCGGAAATCGAAGAGATCCGCGTGGCAGGCGTCGTTCACGATGTTGGCAAGGCCCAGATCCCCGAACAAGTACGCTTGAAAGCCGACGTGCTGACGGCGGACGAGTTTGAGATCATGAAGGGCCACGCGGCCTGGGGAGCGCGGATGTTGGAACCACTGAACGAGGAAGGCATTGAGGAAATCGTGCGTCACCACCACGAGCGATTCGACGGCAATGGTTACCCGGATCAGTTGAAAGGAGAGGAGATTCCCCTGGGGGCGCGAATTGTATCGCTGGCCGAGTGTTTCGACTCCATGGTTTCCGAACAAGCTTACAGGGACTCACGGAGTTTCGAAGATGCCGTTGCCGAGGTGCTCCGCTGCTCCGGCACGCAATTCGACCCCGATGTCGTCGCGGCCTTTCTCGGACGGGTCCGAATGGAAGGCGATTTCCATCGGCAGAATTGAGGGGAACGCGATCTTCGGAACGCGCCAGGGCACAGATTTCGACGACGACAACACCTCAACGCGCAGAATCCGTTTTGCGTGAAAACACAAAGCAGCCTAGAATCCGGGCACGAAGTTCCCCGTTGTAGGGGCATCCTCCTCCATCCAACCTCGGCGTGAGCTGCGAGAGATCAGCGACTCGCCCTCGAAGTAACAACCATGTATATATAAACTCAGTCGTTACTGTCACCTCAGTAATATAGAAGATGTTTTGTTGGCTAAGACGAGAGACGTTTATTAAGGATGCCATTTCGTTCTTCAGCATGTATAATCAAAGAGCGGGGTTCCGTATTTGAAATCACGGGGTGCGGGAGTGCTTAGTGCTCCCAACCGATCCAGCCCCCGATGGTATCAGAGGTGACGACTTGTATTTTTGGGTAGGCTAGTGTGCCCGATGAACGGGAAACCTATGAACTCTCCACCCCTCAGTTTTCCGGCTCCTTCCCCAAATGAAAAGACGACGCCCTTTAAGCACGTGGTGGACAGCCTCCCCGACGGGGTCTATATTACCGATCGGGAGCGCCGGATCACCTACTGGAACCACGCAGCGGAGGAACTCTCGGGGTACAGCGCCCAGGAAGTTTTGGGTAAACGATGCTCGGAGAACTTTCTAATGCACATCGACGACTCCGGGTGCCTGCTTTGCCAAGGAGACTGCCCTCTCAGCCGCACCCTGGAGGATGGCCTGCCGCATCGGGCGGACCTTTACCTTCACCATAAGAGTGGGCATAGGGTTCCGGTGGAGGTGCGTGTCCGTCCCATTTGGGGCGGGAACGGCGAGGTTGTGGGAGCGGTCGAGGTTTTTAGTGACAATTCCCGCCAAAGGGCAGTAAGGGAGCGAGCCAAGGACCTCGCGAAGTTCGCCTTCCTTGATCCGGCCTCCCAAGTGGGCAACCGCAGCTACCTGGAGCAACAACTCTCCCAACACCTCGATCAATTCGTGACGTACGGCACTCCGTTCGGAATCATGTTGGCTGACTTAGATGAGTTCAAAAACGTCAACGATACCTACGGGCACGCCGCTGGAGATGTTGTGCTGGTTACCATCGCAAAGACCATGTCGAATTGTCTGCGCGCGTCCGACGTGGTAGGGCGGTGGGGGGGCGACGAGTTTTTGGCGGTTCTTCCCGGCATTACCCGGCAGTTCCTGGCAAACGTGTCCGAAAAACTCAGGAACACTGGTCTCTCAGTCTACCGTCCCTGTGAGTGGAACAGGGATACGGGTAACGATCTCAGTGGGGGCTGCAATGGTCGCTCCCGGAGACTCGCCGGAATCCCTCATGAAGCGGGCGGACCAACAATTGTATGCCAGCAAGCAGTCAGGCCGAAATCGGGTCAGCCTATGATCGTCCCGTAGCACAGGAACTCTTGCCTGTGCACGTAGGGTCTGCGATTAGTCCAACCCACAGGCAGGAGTGCCTGTGCTGCCTCATTCTGACGCCGCTAATTGACATTCAACGCAGTTACAGCAGATCGGGCGGGAGTTTTCGCCCATTCAAGGCACGAGCGCCGGTTGTCAATTTCAACACCGTCTCATACTCACAGGAAAATAAAGGCATAAGCAGCCGCAGGTCGGTTTGGCACACAACGTGCCACCAAGAATGTGCACGCCTAGTTGGGGATTGCAGGGTAACGGAGTCATAGCCTAAGGGCAGCCACAGGGCCATGCCTACCCTGGCTATTATGAATCATGACGAGCTTCATTTTCGCGCTCTCGCGGTCGAAGACAATCCAGCAGACGCGTTGCTGCTGAACGAGGTCCTCGTGAGGATCCGAGACGCGCGGTTCGAGACCACGCACGTCGAGAGGTTGGAGGATGCACTGGCCAGCCTTGCGGTGGCATCTTACGACGTGGTGCTTCTGGACCTTGGTCTGCCTGACTCTCAGGGCCCAGATACCGTGACCCGTTTGCGCCAGTCGCAACCCGCGGTGCCGGTTGTGGTGTTGACTGGATTGGACGACGAAGCTGTGGGAATTGCTGCCATGCAGTTGGGCGCGCAAGACTACCTGGTAAAAGGCAGTTTCACGCCGTCTGCGCTGGGGCGGTCTATTCGCTACGCCATCGAACGTAAACGAGCAGAACTAGCAGTGATGGCGCAGCTCAAGGAAGCGGCGATTGTTGAAGAACGCAACCGGATTGCGGGTGAGATCCACGATATCCTGGCGCAAGATTTTGTGGGCATTCTCCTTCAGTTGGAAGCCGCCCGAGAACTCAATGGCTCGAACCCTGACGAGGTAGCCAGGTGTATTCAACTCGCCGAGGCCGTGGCACGCAGTGGTCTTGCGGAAGCGCGACGCTCGGTTTGGGCATTGTGTCCACCGGAGTTGGACGCCGAGGGGTTGGTTG
>JBELAJ010000279.1:0-10627 GCA_049508935.1 Terriglobia bacterium
TGAGCAAGCATTCCCAAGTGGCAAAGGCTCATGGACCTGCAAAAAGACGCTGACCTCACCGCGCTGATCGGCAAGATTCCCTACCGAATGGCTTTGGCCGGCGGTTGGATTGACCAGCCATTTGTGTCGAAGCTCAACCCTTCTCCCCCCGGCTCCATGGTTGTGGTGAGCGTGGAGCCCAGGTTCCGCTTCATGGATCGAAGCGGAATCGCCACTAGCACCCGCGAGGTCGCCAGGAAGCTATGGAACGAGAGGTTGCCGGACCGAGATCCGCTGGAACTGGTAAAGGAATTGTACGCCTCAGAGAACGACGGCAAGCCGGCGCCATCCGGCTCGCAGGACATGATTGGCCTGATCTACCCGGGCATCAACAGACTGGATTATGACTTCAAACACGAACGAGGACTTTTGCCTGCTCATATTGAATCGAACAATGACCCTGGTGTCGCGCACTGGTTGGAAGGGGTGGTCCACATCCTGCCTTTCGCTCAACGCCCCAATGGGTACAGCCCTCTGGGCGAGAAAAACCTTGACCCCGAGTGGATACGGAGGCTCGGGCAGTCGGGCCGCCAGTGCTTTGGTGCGATTCTGGCCAAGGACGTCAAGGGTCTGGGCGCCTCCCTGAACGAGTGCATGAAGTGCTGGGAGGCGTTGCTGCCTCACACCGTCAAGCATCCGGCCATCAGTGACGATCTGCTTCGAATTCTGAGGCACTACCAGGCCAAATACGCGGGAGCCATGTACTCCGGATGTGGCGGCGGCTATCTTTACGTTGCCTCTGAGGACGTGGTGCCTGGCTCATTTCAGATTCAGGTCCGGCTTGCGAAAGGACGCGGCTGGCTCGAGAAATGTCGTCGTAACAGGAAGCTTTGACAACCTCAGGTCGAAGGATGTGCGCTTCCTGCAGGAAGCATCCAGGTGTGGAATACCCGGTGCGCTGAAACTTCCAACCGGCCGACATCATCACACACCGCTTTGGCTTTGGGAACGCCGCGGGGTGCTTGCCCTTACGGCTTCGGCCACCTGCGGCAAAGTTGCCATCTGCCCGGATGAAGAACTGAGGCTCGAATGAGGTCAAACTGGGAAGAGATTCTGAGGGATCGGTTACAGCTCTATGGACATCGCAACTGGATTGTGATCGCGGACTCGGCGTACCCAGCACAGTCCAGGCAAGGAATCGAAACCATTGTTGCCGACGAAGAGGAACAAGCCGCCGTCCTGGGTAGGGTACTCGCGATTCTCAGCGCGTGTAAGCACGTCAAGGCAACAGTTTATACGGACCAAGAATTGAGATTCGTTCCCGAGGCAGACGCCCCGGGGATCAGTTCGTACCGGGAAAAGCTGGGTAGTCTCCTTGAAGGATTTGACGTGTGCACCCTTCCTCATGAAGAGATCATCTCGATGCTCGATCGTGCCGGCGGAGAATTTCGAGTGCTCTTAATTAAATCCAACACGCGAATTCCATACACATCGGTGTTTTTCAGATTGGAATGCGGCTATTGGGATACCCAGGCCGAGGAGCGGCTTCGGGCCGCAATGCAATCCGGAGGTCGGCACTTGAAGATGAAGACATAAGGAGGAGAAAAGCGCTAACTGCTAACCGTCGCGAGGTAAATCTTTGTGACCGGCTGACTGCTGTTTGGCCTGGGTAGTCTCTTATTCTGGCCCGCCGCCACTGTGGGTCCTTGTTCGCATTATTCGTAATCGCGAGTGGGCTTTCGTTCCTTTATAGGAGATTCAATGAAGAAGACATTGCTTGAGGTTGTAATCGCAAGCTTGTTTGCCGCAAGTCTGACCTTCGCGCAGACCTCAACGGCCAGTCAACCTGCGCCTGCTGCTGATGCGCCCGATTCTGTTCTGGCGGATACTCCATTTCGCAATCCATCGCTGCCCATTGCCCAAAGAGTTGACGACTTAGTCTCACGAATGACGTTGCAAGAAAAAGCCGAGCAGATGATCCATGTAGCGCCTGCCATCCCCAGGCTGGGCATTCCGGCATACAACTGGTGGAGCGAAGGACTTCACGGCGTGGCCAACACCGGCTATGCGACCGTCTTTCCTCAGGCCATCGGAATGGCGGCCAGCTTCGATCGTGACTTGCTTCGCACCGAGGCGGCAGTGATTGCTACGGAGTTTCGCGCCAAATACAACGAAGAACTGCGGGAAAAAGGCTACAGCGAGTGGTTTCATGGCCTCACGGTTTGGTCGCCCAACATTAACATTTTTCGCGATCCGCGCTGGGGCCGTGGCCAGGAAACGTTCGGTGAAGATCCGTTCCTGGCGGCGAAAATGGGCGTGGCTTTTGTGACCGGGTTGCAAGGTGACAATCCGCAATATCTCCAGGCTCTTTCCACCCCCAAGCATTTTGCGGTGCATAGCGGGCCGGAATCTACGCGCCACGTGGCCGATGTGCCGGTTTCGAATCACGATCTGGAAGACACCTACCTGCCCGCGTTTCGCGCGACCCTGCTTGCGGGTGCCGGTTCGGTGATGTGCGCTTACAACTCGGTTGATGGTAAACCTGCCTGCGCTCAACCCCGGCTCTTGCAGGAACATCTCCGTGACGATTGGGATTTTCACGGCTATGTAGTTTCCGATTGCGGCGCTGCAACCGACATTTTCCGCAATCATCACTATGCGGAAACGATGCCGGAAGGCATGGCGGACGCCGTGAAGGCTGGAATGGACATCGTGTGCACGTGGCCAGTGCAGGATGTCAAGACTGATAGTGCTGCGATTGTGGCTGCGGTGCAGCAAGGGCTGCTTCCTGAAGCCGACGTTGACCGTGCTGTGCGCCGCTTGTTCACCGCGCGCTTGAAGCTGGGCATGTTTGATCCGCCCGGCGGGGTTCCTTACACGACCATCGACATCTCCCAAAGCGATACCGAGCGGAATCGCGCCCTTGCGCTGACGGCAGCTCGCGAAACGCTCGTCTTACTCAAGAATGAAAATAACCTGCTTCCTCTGGGGACTCGATACACAAACATCGCCGTCGTCGGCCCCAATGCTGACAGTGTGAACTCGCTGGTGGGCAATTACAACGGAACCCCTTCTCACCCTGTAACCGTGCTGGCAGGAATTCGGAAGCGCTTCGCCGGATCGAATGTCTTCTATTCAGAAGGCTCCTCGCTGACAGGTCCGCCCGTTACCCCCGTGCCGGCGAAGTTCCTGAAGGACGATTCGGGCGGCCCGGGGTTTTCTGCCGAGTATTTTCAGGGCCTCGACCTGCAAGGCGTTCCGGTAATCAAACGCACGGATGAAGCAGTGAATTTCGTATGGGAAGATGGCCCCGCTCCGCAGCTTAAGTCTAACTTTTCTGTGCGCTGGACAGGGACCCTCGTCCCCCCCACGAGCGGAGATTACGAGGTTGGGTTCAGCGGAACTGGGAGTTTTCATATTTGGTTAGAAATCAACTCCTCGGGGACGTCTATTTCGCTGATACCCGGAAGACCGCGACCAAAACGCTCCACCTCGAAGCCGGGCACGCCTATCCAATAAAGATCGAATGGTCGGAAATGGCGAGCACGAGCCAAGCGAAATTCGTCTGGCACGAGCCGGGAGTCAAGGCCGACTATTCCGACGCAATCCGGAAAGCCGATCTTATAATTGCCGTGCTAGGCTTGACCAGCGAACTGGAAGGCGAAGACATGCCGATCGACGTGCCGGGGTTCCGCGGTGGCGACCGCACGACTCTTGACCTGCCCCAAGTGCAGCGCGAGTTGCTCGAAGGCCTGGTTGCCAGCGGCAAGCCCGTCGTGCTCGTACTCATGGCCGGCAGCGCCCTTGGGGTCAACTGGGCCAATGAACACGTGCCCGCAATTCTCGAGGCCTGGTATCCAGGCGAAGAAGGCGGAACCGCCGTGGCAGAAGCCTTGGCGGGAGATTTTTCCCCCAGCGGCAAGCTGCCTGTCACCTTCTACCGGTCGGTGGATCAACTCCCGCCTTTCGAAGACTACGACATGAAGGGCCGCACCTATCGTTACTTCACCGGCGAGCCCCTTTATCCTTTTGGCTATGGGCTGAGCTATACGAAATTCGCCTTCAGTAACTTGACGTTCGACAAAAACGCACTCGGAGCGACAGACGATCTGACCGCAACCGTTGACGTGAAGAACACCGGGGAGATGGCCAGCAACGAAGTTGTGGAACTTTATGTGGCGCATCCCGGAATAGACGGGGCGCCGATTCGATCCTTGGCGGGAATTAGCCGGGTGAGCTTGAACCCACGTGAAACCAAGTCAGTGACAATCCAGGTCCCGAACCGGAACCTAAGCGTTGTCACCCCGGACGGGACGAGGAGAATTGTCCCTGGCGAATTGCAGGTATGGGTCGGCGACGGTCAACCCGTCGCACGCGCAGGCTTGTCCAAGTACGCGGGCATTACTGGATCGGTGATCATCCACGGCAGCATGATTTTGCCGAAGTGAGACGTGTGATTATCTCTTTCCTGTCGGGGTCGCTATGTCCATAAATCGAAGAAAATTCCTGGCGTCCAGTGGGGTTGCGTCATTAGGTGCCCTTTTGCCGGGGATTTCCGCAGTTTCCTCTGCTTCAACTTCCTCTGAACAGTTTCAGTGGAAAACGGATGAACTAGTTTTTTCGTTCGAAGTGACGGCTGGGAAATTGCGAGAGAAGCGCTTTGTCCCCGTCGGCGCAGTGGTGCCGGCCGGCGATAATTCTTCGGGTGTCGAAGTCGCGCTTCAATGCAGCGGCGAAAATTCTGCGGATCAAGGCATGAAGTCGGGCGTGGGGCAGCCGGGCGCCCGGTTGCTTTTTGCGGAAAGGCGCGAGGAGCCGGTCCGTGATAGCAGACGGTTGGTCTGCATGCATACCGATCCGATTCTGCACCTACGTGTGGAGTCTATATATGAAGCCTTTGAGGGGCTTCCTGTGGTTCGGCGCTATTCGCGAGTCTCCAATGAAGGGAGTTCGTCGGTCGGTATCGAATTCCTGAGTTCGGCGATGCTCCACGGACTTGCCTCTTCACAGGATTATGACCATGAACTCCGCATCCACCTCGCCTTCAATAGCTGGATGGCTGAGGGGCAGTGGCATACGCTCCGCCCGTCGGAGATGGGGTTTGTCGAAAACGAGCGCACAAGTTGGTCGGAGGCCCAAGCAGGGAGCAGCGGCACGTGGTCGACAGAGCGGTACCTACCGATGGCGATGGCCGAAAATACCCGGCTGGCCCTCACGTGGTTCTGGCAGATTGAACATAATGGATCCTGGTACTGGGAAATCTCCAATGTGTCGGCGCGCAGCAACAACGCCGACGATGTGTACGCGTACCTCGGCGGTCCCGACGATCTGCACTCCGCAGCATGGAAGGGCCTGAAGCCTGGGGAAACTTACGAGACTGTCCCTGTAGCCGTCGGATGTGTGCACGGCGGGTTCACCGACGCAGTAGAGGCATTGACGCGTTATCGGCGCGTCGCCTGCGAAAGGCCGCGCAGCAGCAATTTGCGCTGTCCGGTGATTTTCAACGACTACATGAACTGCCTCTGGGGCGACCCGACCGAGGAGAAGGAATTGCCGCTGGTCACCAGCGCGGCAAAAGCAGGTTGCGAATACTTCGTCATCGATGCTGGATGGTATGCAGATTTGCATCAAGATTGGAGTCAAACTATCGGTGCATGGCAGCCCTCTTCGACTCGATGGCTGCGTGGTCTGAAGTATGTGCTCGATCAGATCCGACAAGCTGGAATGATCCCGGGATTGTGGCTCGAACCGGAGGTTGCCGGGCCACACTCCTTGCTGGCTCAAAAGCCAGATAACTGGTTTTTCGTACGTCATGGCAAAAGGGTGTTGAAGAATTCGCGGTTCCTGCTTGACTTCCGCAACCCGGAGGTGAGGAGTTACCTCGATCAGGTGATCGCCAGACTCGTGAACGATTATGGCGTCGGTTACATCAAGATGGACTATAACGTCGATTCGCTGCAAGGAACCGAACTCAACGCGGATAGCTTCGGACAAGGCTTGCTCGAGCATAACCGCGCCCATTTGGCTTGGTTGGATAGCATTCTGAACCGTTACCCCGACCTGATCGTTGAGAACTGCGGCAGCGGAGGTGGGCGCATGGACTATGCGATGCTCGGCCGTCTCCAGATACAGTCCATGACCGACCAGGAAGATTATCTCAAGCTCCCCGCAATCCTAGTCGGCGCGTCGGCGGCCGTACTGCCGGAGCAACTCGCAATCTGGTCTTATCCGCTGGCCAGCGCTGACGCCGATCAAGCCAGCTTCAACATGGTTACAGCGATGATGTGCCGCATTCACCAGAGCGGTCGCCTCGATTTACTTTCCGCGCCAGCGTGGTCACACGTAGTAGAAGGCATCCGAATTTACAAGGAACTTGTTCGCGGGCACATTCCTGCAGCCGTGCCGTTCTATCCGCTCGGCACGTCTGACGTGACCGATTCCAAAGCGCCGATTGCATTGGGAATGCGATCTCCGGAACAAACTCTGGTTGCAGTCTGGAGGATCGACGGTCCCGCGACAACAAAGATACCTTGGGCGGCCCCGGCCGCGAAACTGCTGTACCCCGCCGATCTCGGAATCAAAATCGCCTTAACAGACGGAGGGTTGAACATTGAGTTTCCGCGAACACGCATGGCTGGCTTGGTCCAGGCATAACATCTAGTTGAAAATGGCGTTCCGGTTGCGTTCGGCACCGGCAATTGTGCTGGACAACCGCGTGAGAATGCAGAGAGACCACTCCCGCCACGCGATGAGCGCGACTTCTCTTCGACTGTGAAGCGCGGGGACTTCTATTTTTTTGGCATGTGCTGTTTTTCTGGAGCGCAATGGGGGCAAGAGCCCAGCGGTGAGAAGTGCCTCCACCGTCTCCCGTCAAGTGCGCGCCCGCACGGACAGCATGACTACTAAGGCTGGGAGGCAACCATGAGCAAGCGAATGACTCGCCGGGAGCTCTTTCGGGATGTTGGCGTAGCGGGGGCGACGACGATATTGGCTGCCGGTTCAGGGAAAGCAACCCCCGCTGCCGATCACTTGGCGCAAGCGGCGCAGGGCGGGGACCTCGCTTCGCAAGCTCGCACGGTCCCACACGCAAATCACCTTGTCGAACTGATCGCGGGGGACATGATCGTCGCTTTCGATCGAAGGTACGGTTCAATTTCCTCGATCACCAAGAAGGGCGACGCGCTGGGTACGAACTTTATCGGGAACGAACGCAACACCCCCAGCGCTGATACTGCGAACTCCCGATGGATGGGAGATCTCGTCACGCAAGTCTGGGACGTGACCGACGCTAACCCGGCACATCGCCACTGGACGCCTCGTTCGCAGTTCATCCTAGAGGGGAAGTGGACACCGGAGTTAACCGGAAGGTCCGGCGATACCCGGCGGGTGAGCTTCAACGGAGGAACGTTTGCCGTGAACTATGAGGGAGCCTCGAAAAATGAGGGCGGCATCCGGAGTTTCAGCCTTGCCATGAAGTATCACCGTGGAGAAGGCAATTCCCTGATTTGGGAAATCGAACTCCGCAACGCCACCGACCACATCCTGGAGATCGGCGAGCTCGGATTTCCTTTGATGGTGAACGATGACGTGGGCGAGATCTACCGGGATCCCAAAACCGGCCAGCCTTTCCCCGCCGACGATACGGAGAGCCCGCTCAGGATTCCCGCCGATTACTTCTCCGTCTATCGCGAGCAGTACCCGCGGATCCAGAAACTGTTCCACGAGCAAAAGGCAGTGGCTCACCACTTTATCGGCGGGCACAGCTCCTACGTGCTCATCCAGCGCCCTCTGGGCAATGCGCCCTTTCTGCTTCTGCATGCCATGGAGGACACGGCATTTGAGTGCGTCTATCGTGACGCCAGCTCCTTCGCCGAAAAAGTGTACTGGTGGGATGGACCGAACATCCTGGCCGTCCATTCCTGGGCCACAAGGGTCTTGCGGAATTGGGATAAGAATCCCTGGATCAACGGGCACACTTCGCTGGTCTTACAGCCGGGGGAGAAGTGGTCTGGTCGGCTGCGCTTCGTTTTCGTGGAGAATTATGACGCGATCCGGAAGGAGATTTACAAAGCAGGCAACCTCGGCATCCGGGTTCTGCCCGCCATGGTGGTTCAGGAGAATACCGACGCCTTCGTGGAGTTGAAAACCAAAACCGACGTGGAGAAGATCGAATTCCTTTCCGACAACATTACAGTCAAAGAAAAAAAACGCGTTGCTGAGAAGACGCTATTGACGCTGTCTTTCAAGGGGCGGGGCCAGAAGACGCTGAAATTGCACTATGGCGGACGCTGGACCAATCTGCACTTCTACTGCATCGAGGACATCGCGCAACTGCTCAAGGCCCGGGGACGGTTCATTGTGGAACGAGAATTTTACGAGAACCCTGAAGATCCCTATCACCGGTACCACATGTTCTTGCCCTTTGACCATCGCATCGGGAGCACTTTCCTCGACTCTGACGAGGTGTCGGAGGTGGGCGGAAGTGACGCCGAATTCGGCTTTTCAGAGCCCCTGTTCCTGGCCGAGAAGAACGTCTATTACCCTTCCCCTAAAGAAGTGGCGACGCTCGAGACCTACGTCGCCGATTGCCTGTTCAAGTACATTCAGAATCCCGAGACATATGCCGTCCGCGCCTCGCTTTATTGGATGGAAAGGTATCCCTCGAGCCCCTGGAGCCACTGGACGAAGGAAAGATCCGAGATCACCTATCGAGCGTACAACTACGCTCACGTCATGAACGTTTATCACGCCCTCTACCGCATCGGCAAGCGCTATGGGCTGCTGACGCGCAAGACCCCGGAGGAATACCTGAGGATGTCCTACCGCACCTGCCTGCAGATGTTCCAGACGGACCCCTGGGGACACGTCGGGGTGATGGGCGGCGGGAACGCGGTGAACATCCTCGAGGACCTGGGGAAAGAAGGACGACAGGCCGAACACGGCAAACTGCGGGAGGCCATGCGGCAGTGCAACCAGGTCTTCCTCGACGACCCTTATCCGTACGCCTCCGAGTACTGCGTGGATACGACCGCCCACGAGCAAGTTTATTTCTTCACCCGCTACTTCGGTAATACCGAGAAGAACCTCAAGACGCTGCAAATCACTAAAGCGCTCCGAGGCGGGAACCAGCCTGTCTGGTTTCAATACGGGAATGACAACAAAGGCGACCTCACCTGCTGGTACACCGAATCGACCAATGGCTGGGCCTTGCTGCGCGGCTTCGAGGACACCGGCGACCCGGACATGTTGATCAAGGGATATGCGGGGGTGATGAGCGTGGAAGTCGACCTGCTTCCCGACGGTATGTGCTTTGCCCATTTCATTTCCACCCCGGGGGTGTTGGACTTCACACCCCCAAGAACCCTGGATGGAGGGATCGCGCAGTTCGGTTTTCTCAAGGCGGTGAAGTCCTATGTCATCCAGGACGAGTCTTTTGGGCTGATCGGTATCGGCTGCCGGGTGGAATCCTCCGAGAAGGAGATCCGGGTCTATCCCCAGGATGGCTTGAAGAAGCGGTTGAGGTTCGTGCCGCACAAGATCGATCTGGAGGCTGCGCAGGGAGAGGTCGATCAAGTGACCCTGAGCGATGCCGGGAAGCGGTTGGAGCTCCGCCTGAGTGACTCGACAGGGGTCGTTAAAAAGGCCGAGTTGGAGCTCAAGGGATTGGAGAAGGGAGAGTATCTCGTCCGCTACGGGAGTTCAGCGGACCGCCGGCGCGTTTCCGATGTCTTGCAACTCTCGCTTCCCATCGCCGACGCAAGGCTGATCAGAATCGAAAAAGTGTAAGCAACTCCAAGGCAGGAATTGAAGAATGAGAACCCTCATACTGTTTAGCATATTGGCTTGCTGCTTGTTCGCATTGCAACCCCCTTCCCAGACCTGGAGGGCTTTTCTGGACAACCATCTCGCAGAATTGGTCTCGATAGATTTCTTCACCGTCCCGACCGCGACATTTCGGGTTCTGTTCGTCCTGGTGGTCTTGGTTCATCATCGCCGGCGGGTGATTCATTTCAACGTCACGGAACATCCGAGTGCCGCTTGGACCGCCCAGCAAATGGCTGAAGCCTTTCCCGAGGATACGGCACCACGGTACCTGCTACGGGATCGCGACAAGATCTATGGCGAGGATTTTCGGATTCGGGTGAAGGGAATGGGCATTAGAGAAGTGCTGACCGCGCCTCAGAGCCCCTGGCAAAAGGGCTACGCTTCATACTGCGCCTCATTGGTACGATTCGAAGGGTTCTCGAAAATGCGCGGCCTACTCGAGAGCTTGACACCCTGCATTTTTCGTGGCGGATTCGTGCCTGGGTGTTCGTATAAGCACTCGTTCTTATCATTGTAGGGCTGTGCCTTCAGGAGGCCATGATCCCGCCAGATCTTGACCCAAGGGGCGGAGATGCCGAGCCGTTGGGCCACCTCGGAGAGAGTTAACAGGCCGGCCTCGCGCAAGCGGGTATAGCGGTTCTTCAAGCCGTAGTTGCGCCGGATCCGGGCCACGATCCGGCGAGTGAACGTTCGGCCTTCACCCGACTGCCAGCCGCCTTGGTTGAGCAGCGTCGCGACCTGGCGGTCCGTATGGTGAGCCAGCAACCGGTCGATTTCGGTCACGACCTCCGGAGGGGTGGTCCGCTGTTGCCAAGCATTGGGC
>JBELAJ010000028.1:0-27263 GCA_049508935.1 Terriglobia bacterium
CCTCGTCTCAGTTCCCGCTCATCCATCCTTGTCCTCTTCACTGTGGCCTCCTCCGAGGCCATCAGCTTAGGGGACATTTCTATCCGGGACAGTAGGGGACATTATCATCCGGGCACAACAGATGCAGAATATTTGCCGGTGCGGCACCTCGCCCAGTCAGTGTTTTTAGGGCACGACTGGCGGAAATGCATTTTTGCCATGTACACAGGATACTTTGATGCAAGTGGTGATTTAACCGATGTGGGGTTTGTTGTATCAGGCTATGTCGCGACCGTTGAAGACTGGGAGAGATTCGACGGCAATTGGAGAATCGCCTTGGCCCATGACAACGTACCTTATTTTCACATGAAAGAATTCGCTCATTTCAAAGGTCCATTTGAAGGTTGGCAGGGCCAAGATAGCAGAAGGGCAAACTTTCTTGGTCGTTTGGCAGACATCATTTCCGAAACCGCTAGGCGCGGGTTTTCAACCGCTGTCACTAATCAAGTCTTCAACGAAGTCAACGAAGAATATTGTCTGGAGGAGCATTTTGGAAATCCCTATGCATTTTGCGGGCTTAACTGTGCGGTGCATACACGAAGATGGCTAAGAAACAAAAAGTATGAAGTCCCCGTTAAATATATCTTTGAGTATGGAGATCAGGGCTGGCATCATTTGGAAAAATCCTTTGAGAGGTCACATTTCCCGCCCCCGATCCGAGAGCGCAAGCGGTCGAAGACTAATCCAATCGGGCCGACTCCGCTTGAGGCTGCCGATTTTGCAGCATGGGAAAATCTAAAGGCAACTAGGACTGCTGAATTTGGCAATTTGCTCTCAATGGGACATCTGAGAAAATCATTTGCCAGCCTTATGAATATCACAGACAACGAATGGGGGATCTATACCCACAAGCATCTTGTTGATCTGTGCAAGAAGCTAAGAATCCCACTGAGGAAAAATCTCGGGGATTGGGGGCATTCTTCTTAGATTTTGGGGCTCAGGCTTGTCCTTTGCGAGACGCGCCATGAAGGCCCTTACAATGGCCCGCCGTGCGATTTGCTGCCACGTATACGCACGCGGAAGGGTCAACCCATGCCACAAAAGCAGCACCCGCTCGCGCCTCGAATCGGGTTTGTGACGTGGTTTGTGACGTAACCCCCCTCGGAATCGCCCTATTATGCCCCTGGGTGCTGGTGTCGGCAGATGTGGCGCTAGAATGCTCTCGGTGCCTTCGGACCCGCATGAACAAAGGCTCAAACCGCCATCGCTGCTGGTTGCTGCAATTTGGTGCAAGCGTCGTTCTATGAACTCCGGAGCAAAAGGTCGCAGATTCGAATCCTGCCAGGCGTACCATTCATTTGTCGCGAAGGAAAGGTCGCTTATCGAATCCAGCGCAGCGTCGAGATGCTTCAGGATCGGACTTGCCCGAGAGGAGGTTGGAACGCCGGCAACGGCGTGGTGTATGGCTCGGCCATGGCGCCGCACTTCGATGCGACGGCGATCGCCTTACTTGCCCTTCGTACTGAGCCGAGGAACAAATTGGTGGACCGCAGTCTTGCATGGCTTGAACGCCAAGCCGGCTCGTGCCCATCCCCCTGGAGCCTCTCCTGGTCAATTCTTGCACTCAATGCCTACGACAAGCCGGTAGCCCCCTTGCATCATCGCTTGGAGACCCTCGCAGAGCCCGACGAAACATACAACACTGCGACCTTGGCTGTTGCCGCGCTGGCGCTGGAATGCACAGCCTCCTCACATCAATCCGGTAACCAGCGCCGTCCCCAGCGATCACACCCAAAATCAGTTTCCAACCACCGCGCCGTGCCGTGCTCGCTGCTGGGCTCCGACAACCGATTCGCCACCAGCGCCAGGGTCCGGTCAGCCAGTTGTCCTCCTCTTCCCTTCTGGTTCGCCAGCGAGTCGATGCTTCATTCCAGTCCCAGTTCTCTCCAGAAGTGCCGCGCCACCAACATCACTCCCTAGTCCCAAGCTCCCACCGCCACCGCTTGGCGGTTCGGGGTGGAGGTTTTTTCCTCTCCTTTCACGAGGTGCAACAAGGCGTCGGCATGGGGGGCCAACAGCCAACTCTTTGCGGCCCAGATTGCAGATGACGCGGTGACGAGGACGGCCGTTATTCCACTGCGACTCGACCAAACGGATGTACTCGTCGACCTTTCCATCGGGGCGATTGACTCGGGTGGTGCGAACATATTGTGTCCCTATGAAAGAGGGACACAGAATCGCACTGATCCAAACAATGTCGAGAGAAATGTGAATATTACAGAAGATAATTGTGTCCCTATGAAAAGTTGAAAACTGGAAACGCCACGTTGATTCTATTGGGCTTAGGCTGATCAACCGACATGAATTCCGCAAACATGGGCTAGCCGCGTTCTTCGCCATCTACCGCGCCTCGTTTCTGTCCTATACTTATGTAATACATCGCAACAACAATGCACACATTATGCACACAAATGGTCGTAAATCTTGCTGGAAACCGACCAAAATACAGACTCGGCAACGCGCCTGCACCTGATGGGCGAATCAGTAACCCTTATCCGCAGAGCCCTCGCATCTGTAGCTGCAGAGTTCCGGCTGGGAGGGTTAAGGTTGAGTTGCCCGGGTCGAAGAAAGGTCGGGACCAGCAAGAAAGCTGGGCTGGTCGCCCGGCACGGTGGCCTGCCATCCGAAATGATCCACTCGGCCCCGATTCGTATCGATCTTGAAACTGCTCGGTGTGCTCCCAAGGGCAACCACCCCAATCACGCTGACCGAGAAATATCCGATTATCTCAGATTCATCCGCAGAAGGCGCGAGTCGACTTGCTCGTGTCAAGGACCTCTTCATTCAACTGCTGTTATCCAGCTTCGACTGGCGTTCTTTGTGACGCTCCACATCTAGCAGCCCGCGGTGGAAGTGGTTGTTTTGGTGGTGGCCAGAAGAGCGTTGTTTAGGGGCTGGGAAAGCGAACGGGATTGCTGCAGGTACTCGCGATACCTTGCTAAGGTCAATTGTCGAGTCCAGAGCTCGCCCAGCAGCCGCAAAAGGGTCAAAAAAAACGCCGCCTCATAGCCCTGCAGGCCCCGCGGGGTGCCGTGACCCAAAAGCTGGCGCATGACCAGTCCCAGGTTGAACGCTGCCGCGTGCACGAGCAGGCGTTTGAGAATATTCGGGTGCCGTCGCAGATAGACGCGCCGCGGGCCGCCGGTTTCGTACAAGTGCGCGAAGCTCCGTTCCAGTAGTTCGCCCCGCTGCCGTAACAGCCTCTTTCCCCGCTCGCCCCGAATCCGGCGCCGGTTGGCGTACACCGCCGCTTGCTCAACCTGCTTCCCCTCCCAACACCGCCCCCCTCGCTCCGGTTCCGAGCAGTAAGTGCGCACCTTCCAGTCCATCAACTCCGCCAACACTTCGTTGCTGTGGTAACCCTTGTCCAGCACCAGTTCCTTCGGCCCTTCCGGATTCACTCTCTCGCCTGGCTTCGTCCCCGCCGCCGTCGCGATCTGTTCTCCCGCTTTGCACACCGTCTCGCCGACCGTGGCCGTGTCTCCCGCGTCGGCCGGTTGCACCGTGACCGCCACCACCGCTCCGCTGCTGAAATCCACTGCCTGTTCCACCTTGTGAGCGAGATGCGTCCGCCCGTCCTTCATCTTGGTGATGCGGGCGTCGGGATCCTGCGGGTGTTCCCATTCCGCATTCGATCCCTTGTGGGCGCGCTTCCGATCCAGCCGCGCCAACTGCTCCCGCGTCGGCGTCGGGATCCCCGATTCCTGCGCCAGACGCTTCAGAAACTCTTGGTAGCCTTCTCCCGTGTCGCGCCGCACAATCGTCCGCAAGGCGGCGTTGGCTTCCAGCGTTGTCGCGTCCACCCCCAACGTCTGCCCCTTCAGCAACCCTTTCTCCGCCAGCACCCCCAGCACCCAGGTGAATACCTCCCGGTGCGTCTCCAGGTCGATCAACCGCCGCGTGCGCGAAATAGTGGAATGATACGGTGGCGCCTCCTCCAGCCCCACCCGCAGAAACCGCCTTAAGGCCAGCGAATCTTGCGCCCGCCAGGCGATCCCCCGCTCCGAATCGATCCCCTCGAAATACCCGATCAGCAGCAGCCGGAAATAGATACCCGGCGCCAGACTGGGTCGCCCCCTCTTCTCCGCATAGAAGCGCTGGCAGCGCCCTTCCACAAACGCGTCGAAGCGACTCTCCTCCAAAAGCTGGTTCAAACGCTGATAGAACGGGTGACGGGCGCCCTTGGCCAGCGAAGCCTGCGGTATCCACATCTTTTCCTGTTGTTCTTGATCCTTGCGTGTGCCCATCGCCATGTCCGCATTCTATACCCGTTCTGGCATATTGCAATATCTTCTTACAGATTATCCTACTTATGCTCAGCGCGACACGCCGACTTTCACCACGGGCTGCTAGATGTTTATGCGCGGCAAATCACGTAATCCGGTGACTTCCCCTCAGCGACACCCCAACAAAACTGTGATAAATCCTGGACTCCGCAATCACGTGTGTGCGGATTGTGTGCTCGCTTTTGGGCAGGAGGTGTTTTGTGGCCCGGAAATCTGGGCGACTCATTCCGGAGGCACAGAACCCAGCTGAACACAAGGGTGTACAGGACCAGCCCCTGCTTTATTTTGAGCTGACGGATCAGGTGGCCAGAATTCTCAACACTGACGATCTGGCGTGGACGGCCCCGTATGGACCATGGATCGTCGCCAAATTATTCGCTGATATCGCCTCAGAGTGGGTAAAGGGTTTGATTTGATGTATCTACACCCGGCGTTCAGCCAAGCACCTACCGGCCAACGAATTGAGGCGGGAAAAGACTTCAAAATCAGTGACGCTGTTTTTCTCAATTTCCATATCGTTGCCAACGAGGTTACCTTTTATCAATTAAGGTCAAAGTGGAAAAAGGAGCCTCGATTATTCGATCAGATGAGAGCTATTGTTCGACAAGAACCGCGAGCGGCGGAGCGTTTTTGAGCGATTTGTCAAAGCTGACTTCCATGTAGGATTTGAGGCTTCCCTTAAATACTTCTACCTTCCGCTCCACGTTCGTGAAGAAATTGCTGCGTGCTGGCTGCCCAGATACCGTGGCGAGCTTACCCCCGCAAATGGCAGCGTAATGCCGCCGCTATCGCATTCCCCGCATGGAACTGGTAACTTGGGAGGATAAGAAATGGACCGCGTACGAGCGGTATCGGCGGGGTGGGGGCTCTTTGTAGAGAATCATGACTACGTGTACCGCGCCGTTTCACAGGCTTGAGGTCACTATGGTATTTGATCCCACCGCAAAGAGGGCGATGCAACTCGCGGTGACTTTCGACATTCCGCACATCTGCTGCAGCTTCGAAGAGCTTGTTCATGATCTTAGGGCTGATACTTGAGGATGGCTCGCCAATCAGGAGAGCGTATGTACAAGAGCATGTTTCCCGGAGCACAAGGACTGGTTTACCTCGATACCGCGGCGGAGGGTCTCCCCTTGCCTGCGGTAGAAAAGGGCTTTGCGCAGTATTATCGTGCCAAGGCGCAGGGAACTCCGGGACGGAGGGAATTTCACGCAGTGGAGGCGGAGGTTCAGAAGCTTGTCGCCCGCCTGCTGGAGACTGACCCTGCCAACGTTGCATTTCTGCCCAGCGCCTCGGACGCCCTGTGCCTTCTCGCCCTCTCGATCGACTGGAAGCCCGGAGATCAGGTCATTATCAGTGACCTGGAGTTTCCCTCGAATGTCGTGCCCTGGCTGCGCTTGAAGCAACAAGGGTTGGACGTCGTGGTCATCCCGTCCACCGATGGCGCGCTACGATGCGAGCAGGTCATCGAGCGCGTCACGGACCGGACCCGCCTGGTTTCATTAAGCGCGGTAAGCTACAAGACGGGTGGCTACCTTCCCGGCATCGCCGGCATCGGAGCCAAGGCAAAACAGGTCAACGCGGTTTTATGCCTGGACGCAACGCAGGCACTGGGCCGATGTCCGGTTTCACTGGAAGGCGTGGATTATTTAGTGTCTAGCAGCTTTAAGTGGCTTCTCAGCCCGCACGGCTTGGGAATTGTTTATATCGCTCCGGAATTTCGGGGGCGGTTCAAGCCTGCGAATGTAGGCTGGTATTCCGTGCGCGACCTCTTCTCGAAAACTCGATTCCAAACCTACGAATTGAAAGATGCCGCCGCCGGCCTGACTGTCGGTATGCCCAATTTCCCGTCAATTTATGCGTTGCGCTATGGAATTGAATTCCTGCTTCAGGTGGGCACGGAGCGAATCTACCAGGAGTTATTCCCGCTGGTCAAACGGCTGCGGCGTGAGCTTGGCAATCTGGGAGTGGACTTGCTGACGCCTGAAAACGACGAGTTTTCGTCCGGGATTGTCTCCTTCGCGCATCCGAAAGCGGAGGAGGTGGGCGCAGCCCTCGAGCGCGAAGGAATCATTGTCTGGGCGGGGGATGGCCGCGTTCGTGCCTCCATCCATTTGTACAACGACATGTCCGACGTCGAGCGTTACATTCAAACGCTATCCCGAATCCTGAGCGCGATGGGCCGTTAGACCTTCCGGAGCTCGGCAATAACCTGCTGGCAGTTCAGCACCTTTTCCACCAGATCCAGCGGGCGGTAATAGTACTGGTTGGAAGCCTCGAAACCGATGGTGGAATTCTGCCGGCTAAGGGCGTACTCGCGGCGCGCCAACTCCATTTCATTTTCCGCGATTTCAATCATCTGGGCAGCCACGGACGCGCGATCCTGGGACGCCGCCGATTCCCAGTCCGTGCGCAGCATGTAGAAGCGAACCTGGTTGGCGACGCTGCGAAAGTGCAGATGACAAGTCTCGGCGATGCCGAAGTCTTTCCGGGCGGCTGCCTGGAGCTGGCTTGGCACCTTCGCCAGTGAGGCACGAAAGCTCGCCAGGCCCGGCTCCCACATCATGGACATTTTCTCGAACTGCTTCTGCACGATCTCTACCGGATACGGTCCCACCCACCTTGTGTAGTCGTCATAGGGGAACAACATCATGGCAGCCTTGTAGCCGGTAGAATGCAGGCGCAAAGGGTTCGCCGGGCCATGCTGGGTGGGAATGGTATAAATCGCCACCCCGTAAGGGAATTCCTGGAAGGCTTTGCTGAACGTCCCCCAGGCTTCCAAAATCGCCGGGGCCGTCTCCTTGCCATACCTTCGCAGGGCAACCCGGCGCAGGGCGCTTTCAGCGTCAGGCTCCGGAGAAAAATAGAAGACCTGCGCGGCGTCAAAGTTGGGCGAGGGGTAGCCGCCGACGGTCCACGACACCATCAACCCTTGAATGCCCGCCTTCCGCAAGTTTTCGCAGTGCTGCACGATCAGGTTGGGAACCGGAATGTAAGGCACCGCCGAAATCTCCCAGGTGGCGCTCCATTGAACTTTCGCCATGGTGGCGAGACCTCGCTGCTTTGCCAACCCCCAATGGTTCAGGGCCCGCGGGCCCGGGCCGACCACCGAGATGGAATACTCTCCCACCTTGGTATGAAATCCGCCCCGATCAACTGGCGCATCCCACTCGCTCACACTGAGCAAGGCCACATCTTTGGGCAGCCTGGCGATGATGCCGGCCGCATCCGCTCCGTGGCGAACCCAGTCCGTTCCCCAGCCCCAGTCCCATGCGATGACCTTTGCCCCGCTGCTGCCGCGGCGTATGCCGTCACGGAAAGTCTGAATCACCTCTGCGATCACTTCCGCCCCGGTCCGCTTCGAGCAGCGTGAGCAGTACTGGGCTCGGCCGTGGGAATAGCAGTTGGTCAAGTTTTCCGAGGCGGTGATGCAAAAGATGCCGCCCAAGCCCGGCACTTGCGAAAATACGTGCACCAGGCTGTCTGCCAGCCAGTCGCGGACTTCCGGTGCGCTGGTGCACATCGCGAAATATTGCCGATCATTGCCGTCATAGGTCCCTTTAGTGTTCGGGTACTTGTCAAAAAACTCGGCCGGCATTGACCGCGGCTCGTTCAGATAAAGGTAGATATTCACGCCGTAGTTCTGCGCGCGCTCCACCAGCTTGTTCAAATTCTTCAGCCGCGTCTGCCATCCATCTCCGAATTCCGGGAAAATCTTTGACGGCGCGAGCGTCCGCAACACGGCCTGCAGCCACACCCCGTTTACACCCACCCGCGCCAGCTTTTCCAGGAACCCTGCGGGAAAAGGATCGATGTCAGGTTCCATCAGCGGGTCGCCATAAAGGGCAAAATAAGAGTAAACGTAGCGGGGATCCAGTTCGCAGGCGCGCGACACCGAACTGGCTGGAAGGTACGGTCCCTGCCGCTCTTCCATCTGGTCTTGCAGATGGTAGAGACCCTGGCGTAGTCCCACCACGTCTCGGCCAACCGCCCGAACCCGTTCCCGCTCGACGCTGATTCGAAAGCTCCCCGGAGCGTCGCCCGCGTCCGCATCCAACCCGAGTTCCACCACCTTGGCATTTGGAGTCTCCTCCTCTGCCATGCCCATTTCACATCCAAATGCCGCCTGCAAGTAGTTCCGAAACTCCTCGATGAGCCGGACGGGAATCCCTGCATCTTCGGCCGGCTGCCGCAGACTCCATCCTCGGCTCAAATCCACTTCGCCCTCCGCAGGGTTGCTGGCAGGATTTCGCCTTGCGAGAATGCGAGTGCTACTCAATTCGGCGACGAACTGAAATGCCGGCTCACCGTGCTCGACCAGCGCGGAGCCGAAGGTCTCTCGTACTTGGCGCTTGATTTCCGCTGCTCGCTGCTCTGCCACGGGCGAAGGCTCTTCGTACTGCAAGCGTTCGCAGTGCGGTTTCAGCGCGCCGAATTTGTGCCACAGAAAATCGTCCTCTTTCAGCGTGTACCCGTAGTGCTCGGAATCCCAGCCTAAAAGCTGCATGATTTGATCGTCGAGCAGCACGTGCCAGTTCTGTCGGATCGTCGTGATGTAGATGCGACGGAGTTGATCCTCCGTAAGGTGAGGTTTAGCGGGAAGTCCCATCGAGGAGCCGATTTCCAACACCTTCGCAGGCGTCGTTCCTAATACCTTGGCCATGCGCTCGGCATTCGCAAGTTCCCAGTTTCGCCAAACGAAAAGATGCAGGCGATCGGGAAAATGCGGCTCCGGAATGGGCTCTGGGGTTGGTGCGCCCCGCTCGATCGGCAAGCCCTGCGTGAAAAGGCCGTCCGCCCAGGGGCCACCCAACAGGAAAGTGCCAACCACACTCTGGCCGAGAAATTTGCGACGATCCATCAATTATTCTTCTTGGTCATAAGCGGTTTGCATATCCCACGACGCCGATGGCCAGCAGCAGCGTGATGACGCCGCTGAGCAGACAGCCGTAGGCTTTCGGGCTCGCACCCTTCCACTCCCCCGAGAGGAAGCCCCCCAGGTTTGCGGTAATGACCATTGCTGATAGCATAATTGCCCATCCTGCAGAGGTCCCCAGGGGACCCAGCAGCCGAACTCCGGGCGCATAGCAAACAAATCCTGCGATCCAGAGAAGCCCCATGCTCGCCGCCAGAATCCAGTAAACTCCCGTCCCACTCTCAAAGAAGCGCCCACCGGTTCCGTGCTTTTTGAGCAACCAGACGCAATAGATGGCGTTGACAAGAAAAAGCGGTATTGTAATCAGCGCCCAAAGCGCATTTCCCGCCATGGACTCTGGCGCTCCCTGTTGGATGGCTCTTTGTATGACTTCTCCACCGAAGGCAAAACCCAGATTGCCGCAAGACGAGAGCAAGCCGGAGGCGATGCAGATGATCACCCCGAGACTGAATGATGACTTGCGCTTCTCCTGGCTCGTGTTCTGTTGCACCTCACGCAATTTTCCCGCCCAGGAGCATAGCGCAATGCCGCCCAGAACCAGCAGAAGCGCGGTCAATGTGAGGAGCCCCAGAAGTTGTAGCAGCTTTTCCGGGTAAAGGACCACTAGGGGAATCAAGGTACCCGCCGATGCGGCAAGGCCCAGGATGATCGTAAACCCCAGTCCCAGGCCCAACATGTCTACGCCCAAACCGAACGTGAGCGCGCCCAAACCCCATCCCAGCCCGAAGAGAGCCACCAGCACGAGAGACCGCGGGCTGGTGGAAGTAAAGACGGTGAGGAGATGGGGAAGAGTCGCCCATGCCAGCAGCCAGGGCCAAAGCAAATACGCGGTGCTGGCGAAGCCCAGCCAGGTGTTTTCCCAAGCCCACCGGCGAGTGAACTTCATCGGCACCATGAAGCTGCCTTGCGGTACACCCGCTGCCACCACCAATAGATAGCCCATCGTCTCTCGCCCTCGCTATAGTGTATGAACTAACCGGGATTGGTCACCTGGGATTCAGTCACGGTCCTTCCATCCGCTGACAAATAAGATTACTAACTTGAGCAACTCAGCAAAGATTCATGCCTTTTACTTGAAAAAAGACTCCTCTGCAGTCCGCCAAAGTAGCCAATCTTTGTCCTCCGGCGATAGGAAGCTGAGGCGATCACGGACAACAGAAATACTGTCTTCGTAGGTCTCGTCGTTAAGCTGGAACGGACAGTCCGAGGCCCACATCAATCGTTGAGGACCGAATGCTTCAAAAAGGTGCTGGATGAGCGGTACCAAATCAGAATGAGGCGGTTTCTTCTCTCCCAAAGCATAAAATGCAGAAACTTTCACTTTGACCTGCTTGTGTCGAGACAATGCACAGAGCATCTGAGTATCTGATTCTCGGATTGGACCATCCTTGCCGATGCGCGCCATGTGATCGATGACTACAGGTGTGTCAGGAAACTCTTCACACTTCCGGTCCACCCTGGGAAGATCATTTGGATTGACGAGAAGGCACATAGCCAAACGATCTTGCGCACCACATCTAAACATTTTGTCGATTCCATCACCTGCCAGCCATTTGGCAGATGATCCGTCAGGTGGATAGATCCTAAACCCACGAACACCCTTTCGAGCAAGTTCGCGCATTTCAAGGTCGGGGTCGTCGCTTTCTGCATCGACAACCGCAATTCCCCTGAAAACTCTCGGGGATTGCCGGACGACGGCTAACATATAGGAATTATCGAAACCGTAGTAAGACATCTGGACGAGAGCGATTCGGTTGACCCCGCTGGGCTTCGCGTATTGCTGCAGATCCTCGGGCGTGAAGGCCGGAGGCTTCATGTCGGTTTTTGTAAAGCCGGGCACCAACGGATACTTCTCAAAATCATCGGTCCAAATGTGGACGTGGGCATCGATAAAGTGACGGCGCTTAGCATGAGGTCCACCGCCGCCGCGTGCCGGGGTAGAAGAAGATGGTCGCACTTGAAGGGTTGACCCTACCAGGCCCACGGTCCCTTGTCTCAGGAAGTCTCGACGATCACACGAATTGGGATTGCTCATCAGTACTGTGCCATCATAAGTTGAACAGATCCAATTGGATAGAAGGATCGGTTTTTGGGATTTGCTCGTTGGACGGCGAAAAAGCCAGTAAAATCGGGCTTTTTTCGAAACTCATAACGCTCAGAATTTGCAGGATTTTGTGCAAGCTGAGGCCGAGGTGGAGTTGCTTTTTCAGGATCGCCACCAGGACGTGGACACTGATCGCCACCCAGACTTGCGTCTTCACGGCGTTCTCCGAAGTGCCATAGAAAGCGCGGATATGCAGCTGCTGTTTGATCCAGCGAAAGAACAACTCGACTTGCCAGCGCGCGCGGTAGAGTTGCGTGATGAGCAGGGGCGCAAGGTGAAAGTTGTTGGTGAGAAAGATCAGGCGCAAGTCCTTCTCGGCGTCGAAATAGTGGATGCTCCGCAAGGGGGCGGGATCGCGACGCGAACTCTTGCGTCCGGTGAGGTGAATGGTTTGATCGGAACGCAGCCCCACGGCGTGATCGACCCCGCGCCACTCGCAAGAGCGGTAGCACATGTTCTGATCGGCGCGGGTGACGAAGAAAGCCAGCGCTTGGGTGATCCGATACAAACACCGGTAATCGATGTAGCCCCGGTCGAAGAGGTAAAAGGCTCCGGCTTCCCAGACCAGTTGGTCGAGCAGCTTCACATCGTTCACCTGTCCGCCAGTCACATAAACCGCGGTCGGAATGCTGCCGCGCAGGTCCAGCAGGGCGTGCATCTTCACCGCACTTTTGTGCCGCCGAAATTGCGCCCAGGGAAAAAGCGCCAAGCACAAATCGATGGTGGTGGAATCGAAGGCGTAGACCGTCTGGTCCAATGCCACTCCGAACGGCTCGTCTTGGTAGAGGATCCGCGCCTGCGCAATGAGCACGCGCGTGCAATCGGCGTAAATGCTCCAATCGCGTTGGAGGTTGGCGTCGGCCAGATTGTTGCGCGAAATGCCACCCCGAAAGCCCATGTTGTAAAGTTGGCGTCCATGGGCACGCAGGCAGGTTTCGATGTCGCGCAGACTCTCGCGATAAGTGAGTTGGGCATACACCAAACAAAGAAACTGATCCAGACAAGAGCAGCTTTGCACCTTGTAGTCGCCGTCATAGCGCTCCACGCAACAGCGAAATTCGCCGAGCGGAAGAAGATCCATCAACTGAGCAAAAATCGTTCGGCCACTGTTCATGCACCACTCCTCGAGAGTTCTCGGAATGGCGAAATGGTATACCGGAATTCAAATCGATTTTGCTCATCTCCGCGCCAACTCGTAACTTAACTTGTACTTACAGGAACTTCTCCCCACCAGCTATAATTGAGTAGCTATAGCATAATGGAGGGAGCCAGATATAGAAACGACGGCCACCGCCCAAGCCATCACCGGCGGCTTGGTACAGCTTGTGACCATAGTTCCTTTTTGCCAAATGACGTCGGGGAGCGCGCCATTGGGCAAATTGTTTACTGAAAAGAATTTCAAACTGCTCACCGGCTAGCTTGCCATCCCAATGGGAAACTGCGACTGCATGGAAAGCCGAATCCCAATTCCAAATGCCGTGGTAAGTGCCATGCAAAGCATAATGCCGCGGTGGGGTTGTCAAGCACCGGCTAATACGATATTGCCCAAAAGCGTCGCTTGTGCACGCGTTAATAAGTTGGATTCTGTCGGCGTGACTTTCTTTGCCGAATCGGTCAACATGCGCTGGATCACGTGCCGACGATCTTGAATCAAGTATGGAAAGGCAAGGTTGCTCGTGCCGTCCTCGTACTGAAGTTCGACGGCGAACCATTCAACGTTCCCAACACTCATACACTGGGCGCCTCCGGAGTCGTGCCGCTTGCTTGGCAACTCGGCTGCAAGCAGCATGAACACTTCGCTGGTAGGGGCCTCAATGCCGACCTCGGTCAGGCTGTCGCGGCTAATCGGAGCCGCCCTACTCCGCTTCACCTTGACACCGAAGTTCTCAATCATGTCGTCGTTGGCCGGCGGCGGTGGGGACGGGCTGACAAGGTTGTTACCCTCGGTGCCAACCTGGAACGGAACGCCGGAGACCACTACCGCTTGGGAGGGAAAATACGTGCCGCTATCATTTACCATGCTGTCTTGCGGGCGCTCCAAGAGAGAAGACATGAGGCGATCATAGGAAAGGTTGAACCGTTTCTGCAAAGCCATAGTCCGGAAGCGGGCGCTAACGCCGACCTGCCGTCCGGTCTCCTGAGCGACGGCCGAAATCGAACACATGATGCACAGCATCAAAAGCGTCCTCTTCACGTTTTTTCCTCCTGTGAAAACCGCCAGCACACCGGGACCCGGATATCGGCACGTCGTGGCCGGTCCGACGCTTCAGTTCAGTAGCAATCATTGTTCACGCGAGATTACCTCCGCCTCCCTTAAAACGCCTCGTCACTTCAAAGCGCAGTAGCACACTCGGAACAGCCGACCTCTGCAGATCACGACGCAATTCCAAGTCGTTTTCGATAGGCCGGGATCTGCTCTTCGAGCGTCAGCCGTAGAAGCCTCAACTTCTCTTCGAGAGCTTCGGGTGTATAGAAATAGTCTGTTTCCCACTCGTAGCCCAACCTTGAATCACGGCGAGCGGTTTCGAGCGAAGCTGTCGTCCGGTTGATCTCGTCATGCAGAATGGTGGACATCTGTTCCAGAATTTTCTTTTGATCCCCGGACTCACTGGTATTCAAACGAAACCGTAAATCCTCAAACTCCAATATCGCCCGATTGCTCCGCGTCATCCTTTCAATCTGCTCCGCCAACAAGACTTCCCGAAACGCGCGTTTTCTCTTGGATTCAGGGGCGGCGAGCGCTGCACTCCGATAGCTTGTGAGTCCTCGTTCCATTTCGTCCGCAGCCAGTCCGAGATACTTGGTATAGACGGGCGGAGTGAAGGGTCTCACATAGTTCTGGGCTTTGTTGGCACGATTGGAAAAATCCGGGGAGAATAGATACCCGCGAGGCAAATAGGGCCAGGAAGGATCCAAGTCCTGAACACTCTGGTCATTCCAGGAATGGTAGTGTGTCGGTATTCGAGCGTTGGGTTTTTCGAAAAACAGAGGGTTCGCTACGGCGGTATTGCCCCCTGTCCTCGGACCCGTATCCGGATCCAAGCGGATGGCATCGCTGAAATGGTTCCAGGCTTTCAAAACCATCTCTTCTGAAGCCGCTCCAAAATCCCTGCGGGCCATCGCGCGCAACAGATCATCAAGAGGAGGGGCGTCGCTCCAGCTATACCAAGCACGCATTTCCGCAATGAAGTTCGGTTTGAACCCATAACTCCAGCTTTCCAGCGTCCCATCAATCCGATACTTTTCGAGCGCCTGATAGCGTGCGTACCATTGGTAAGGAAATGGTAGGTAAGGAAACGTACCATACTGCCAGCTTGCCCACGTGTCGGCTTTGGCATAGACACGCATCCCCCGCCGGTGAGCTTCCGCGATCTGCGCTTCCGTGACTTCCGAGGGTCCAACTTCGTTGATCGAATAATCTCGCAAGAATCCCTGTTCGCCATCGAGGCTGAAGCCCTTGCCATTCTCAAAGGTAAGGAGAGGGATGGAATCGGAAGGAAGCTGAGTGATAACATATTGTTTGACATCGACTTGACTGGGCCGGAAATCAATGTTGTAGTCCCAGGGAAGCACTTCGATAGCAGGATTGATTTTGTGGCATTCGTCACAAACGACGGCGACCCCCTTGGCCCAGTTCCTCACCCAGTCCCGCAAGTCGATATTCCTCTGTCCGCCTTCTCCAAACCAAGTGTTATACCAGAAGCCTTCCGTCAGCAGAACGTATCCACGAATTTCAGGAAACTGCGTAACAATATCCCGCACCAGCTTCCGAAGCCCCAGTTCGTTCTCGGGATCGCCCAGCCAGTGATACATGATTTGGCAATAGAGATCGATGCCGTACCGTGAAGCACGGGTTATCAAATCGCGGACCAGAGCTGGGTCCTGTCCAGGTCTGACCCTCGTCCCGACATAAGGCACCGCAGGAGCACCGTTCGGATTCTTGTAGACCGAAGCAAAGATGGAGTCAAATCCATAGCGCGCGAGCAAGGCAAGATATGGGTCCGGCCACTCCATGTACCCAATACCTGACAAAGTCATCCGGGCTTTATAAAGGCTGTGACGAACGGTGTTGAGGTTACCCGGTAAGAAAGGCGCCTCTCGCAAATTCATCCGTGCTTCGAGATTGTACAGGCCGTACATCGCACCACGCTCGTCAAACCCACAGACGACGACTCGCCCCGACGACACTTCAATTTGGTAGTCCTTACTGCCCTTCAGCTCCGGTCCATAACCCGGTAACTCGCTGCGAGGCGCTGCCACAATTACTCCCTGGAGGTTTGACCAATTCGCCAGCGAGCTGCGTGGCTTAACCGTCACTTGCGTCTGCATGGCTCGGGCCAGATACGACCTGAAATTCTCAGCCGCTAAGCGAAGAACCTGCCCTGAATTCGCGGGAATAATAAGAGTCCATCCATCAGAAGAGAGAGCCAGTTCTTCCGGCTTCGGTCGGGCGCTGGGGTCGCGCTGAAATTCCTCTTGTCCCTCGGTCAAGACTTTTGCAAAGTCGTAGGGTTCTTCGATGGGAAGCGCCGCGAATGCTTGGGAGTCGAAGTGGGAGAACGGCACTGCTTCTTGATTTTCGGAGCCTGCTCCGAAGAGCCGGGGTTTCCCAGACGTCGCGATTAAAGGCGCAGAAAGGTACGTCTGACGGAGAAAGTTTCGGCGATTCATGCAATGCCCCCAATAATGTGATCAGTTTTCGCTCGAGCGAAAATCTGTCTGCGATTCTTAACAGACGTAAAACTTCGCTGGCACGCCATTTTTCGGAAACTCCTCTTTCGTTCTGAAATCAAAGTCCCTGACCTTATCTGGCGCCTCAAGGGCAGAGTCTCAAGGTTGATCGAGATAGGTTAGCCCTGCGGCTCGCGGAAAGAGATTCTTATACGTGGTGCCTTTTATTCGAAGGATCTCATCAAATTCCGGTAAACGACAAAGGCCTTTTCCACCTCTTCAAGCTCTACATATTCCTCCGCCGTATGAGCCTGTTCGATACGGCCTGGGCCTAGAATGATACTGGGGATTCCTACACGGGCAAACTTACTGGCATCACTTCCAAAGGGAACGCCCACTGGGGAACCATCCAGTCCCGCTTCTTTCAATGCTCGGCTGGCACACGTGGCGATAGCGGCACCCACGGGTGTTTGCATGGGCTGGTCCTGAAGAATGGTTTCCATCGACCATTTAAAAACGGGGCGAGAAGCCTGAAGGCCATTAAGCAGATCGCGGTAGGATGTCAGAATCCGCTCCGGCTCTTCCCCGGGAATCAGGCGGCGATCGATTTCTATCCAGCAAGCATCCGGAACGTTGTTGACTTGCGTTCCCCCTTGAATCAATCCGACATTAAGCGTAGGACTGCCCACCAGGGGGTGGTGAGCCTCTTGTAGTTTTCTGCTGTGATCCTCAAGCAATCGAATTATCCACGCCATCTGAACGATGGCGTTTGTTCCGAGTTCCGGCTTCGAACTGTGGGCGGTCTTCCCATTGACGGTGATGCGCCAGCGAAGGCAGCCTTTACTGGCGACGGCCATCTTCATGTCGGTAGGCTCCGAAACCACGGCTGCTGCGCTCTCCAGGCTTTCGCAAAGATTCAGGACACCACGATAAGCATGCTCCTCATCAATGGTGGAAGCCACCCAAACCTCACAGGGAGGCTGCATCTTCGCTTGTTTTAGGTCGACGATGGCAAGCATCATCGCCGCTAACCCAGCCTTGGTATCGCATGCCCCCCGGCCATAAATCCGTCCGTCTCTGACTTGGGGGTCAAACGGCAGAATCCGCATTCCGTCAACGCCAGCCGTGTCGCAGTGAGCCTCAAACACAATGCGGCGACCGGAATTCTTGCCGGGAAACTTCGCAATGACATTCGACCGGCCATCGAGAACCTCCTGTTCACAAGTCTCGATTCCATGATGGCGGAAATAGCTCGCAATCTGCCTTTGAATCGCGCATTCCGAGCTTTGCGAGTCATAGGCAGGGTTGACGCTTCCAGTGCGAATGAGATCCGATAAAATCTGGATTAGATCAGTGTTGGCCATTAGAGGATAGTGGGTGGCACCACCCGACGTTGCCGGGTGTCCCACGCTTTCTGAATGCGGCAGGCTCCCTGACCCCGTGCGAGATTCCGAAGCCAAAGGCCCCGTCGCGAATCAAGTACACTTTTTTTCGTCTGCGCATCGGTTAGTCCCAGTCGTTGATATCGATGTCACGCTGGAGATTCCCTGACTCGACCAGCGCCATGGATAAGCGCACCGCATTCTTGGCTTCCCGTGGCGTAATGACCTCGGGCCGGCGATGGTTTCTCACGCACTCGCAGAAATACATGAGTTCGTCGCGCAAGGCTCCTACCGCGGCCCCGCGGATGCGCGGATCGTAACCGCTGTCGGGAATCTCAAAGCCATCATCACGCCAGAAGCTTAACGCCCCCGGAAAAAGGTTGATGTTTCCGACGCCGCGGTCTCCGATCAATTGGAATCCGTCATCCAGCAAGACTCCCGCCTTTTGGGGAAGGAGCCAAATGGTCTCGACGATTCCCAATGCGCCTCCCTCGAACTCCAACACCCCCCAAAAAGCATCGTGGTACTTACCTCCTGTCGCCTTGCGCCCAAACCCTCGGACTCGACGCACGCGTTCGCCCACATACCACAGCATTAAGTCGATATCATGGATGCAATTTTCCAACACCGGATGAGTTCGACCATAGCGACCTAGAAGAGAACTGGGCCGATTGCGGCGCGCATGCATCGAAACGATGTTTCCCAGGCGACCGGACTCGACTTCCTGCTTGAGAAGCACGAACTTTGTTTCAAACCTCAGGATATGGCCGACCATCAGGATGCGCCCCGCATCGGAGGCTGCCCGAATCATTCGGGAACAATGATCGAGGTCGGTAGCAAATGGCTTTTCAACGAAAACCTCTTTACCGGCATGAATTGCAGCGAGGACAGGTTCTAAATGGAGTTCTTCCGGCGAAACTACGTCAACGGCATCTACCACCTTCAGTTGGCAGAGGTCGTCGACAGAGGAACAAACGTGAGGGATCTGGAAGATTTCCGCCAAATTTCCGGCTCTTTCAGGCACAGGATCATAAACCGCAGTCACTTTTGTTCTGGGAATAGCCTGATAAGCACGCAGATGACTTTCACCGAAAAGTCCGCAGCCTATCATGCCGATCCGAATATGTTCCATGGTTACGACTCCGTTCCTTCGCAAATCCTGAATTGCTGTGACTGGATTATTCCCCTGAATCGCCGTCCAGGATCATCCGGGAATTCCATGCAGTTGGCGATAAACTGGGATCTGAACGTCCAGCGTCAGCTTTAGAAGCCTTAACTTTTCTTCGAGCCCTTCGGGTGTATAGAAATAGTCCGTTTCCCACTCGTAACCCAACCTTGAATCACGGCGAGCGGTTTTGAGCGAAGCAGCCGTCCGGTTGATCTCGTCACGCAAGATGGTGGCCACCTGTTCCGGAATTTCTTTTTGTTGCCCGGACTCGCTGGTGTTCAAACGAAACCGTAAATCTTCAAACTCTAAGATGGCGTGATTGCTCCGTGTCATTCTTTCAATCTGCTCTGCCAACAGGACTTCCCGGAACGGGCGTTTTCTCTCGGATTCAGGGGCGGCGAGTGCGGCGCTCCGATAGCTTGTGAGTCCTCGTTCCATTTCGTCGGCTGTGCCACATCGGCATTAACCCGGATCTCGAATTGAGATCCGGCGAGCGACATACAGCCCATAGCCCCTAAGAATCTTCGTCGGTTCACTCTATTTTGCTCGTCCTCCAATGCTTTGGCTGTCCTTGAGTCGTCTCAAGTAGCCGTTGTATCATCGACGATAATTGGCGATCTGTTCGTTTAGGGTAACCTGCAGCAACTGGAGCTTCTTTTCGAGTACCTCCGGCCAGTACATGTAGTCCTGCTCCCACTCGTAGCCGAGCCGCGAGTCACGCCGGGCTGTCTCTAATGCCGCTTGGGTTCGGGGAATCTCCTCCTTGAGGATTACAGTCATGCGGTCCAGCATCCGCAGGCGCTCCGACGGGTCGGTGGTTTTCGCCAAATGGAAGCGCAGGTCTTCAAATTCCAGGACCGCTTCATTGCTTCGCAACATGCGCTCGATTTGCTCCGCCAGCAGAACCTCTCGAAAAACGTTCAGCCGCTTTGAATAGGGTGCATTGAGCGCCGCCCGCCGGTAGCTTTCCAGTCCCTTTTCCATCTCGCCCGCCGACAACAACAGATACTTCTCAAAAACCCCGAGGCTGAACGGTTTCGCGTACTGCTCGGCCACATTGACGCGGTTGGTGAAATCAGGATAGAGGAAGTAGTCGGAGATGATGTAAGGCCAATAGGGGTTCAGATCTGTAGCCCCTATCCATGCCTGGTGATCCGAAAAAGAGTGCTCGAGCGTCATGATATGCGACTCGGGCTGCTCAAGAAACAACGGGTTGGCCACTGCATTATTGCCGCCTGACGTCGGACCTGTATCCGGATCCAAGCGGACAGCCGCGCTGAATTGCTTCCAGGCACTCAACACGAGCTCTTCGGAACCCGCACCAAAATCCCGGTGGGCGATCTGTCGAAGCAGGTCGTCAATTGGCGGCACGTCGGTCCAGCTATACCAGGTGCGCATTTCCGCCACGAAGTTAGGCTTGAAACCGTAGGTCCAACTTTCCATGGTTCCATCGATCCCATACTCCTTGAGCGCTTGATAGCGCTTGAACCACTGATAAGGAAAAGGCAGATACGGAAAAGTCCCGAACTGCCAGCTTGCCCAGGTGTCGGCCTTCGCGTATATCCCACGATTCTTGCGCTTCTTGGCCTCGGCGATTCGCGCTGCTGCCACTTCCGACGGACCAATTTGACTGATGGAATAATCCCGAAGGTGGCCGTGCTCACCGTCCAGGACGAAGTCTTTGCCGTTCTCGAACGTCACTAATGGGATCGTGTCTTGTGGAAGCTGGTCTGCCGAGTAACGATTAAGTTCCACTTGTTCCCGGCGGAAATCAACGTTGTAATCCCACGGGAGCACCTCAATAGCGGGATTGAGCTTGTGGCATTCCTCGGCTACAATGGCGACCCCTTTCGCCCAGCCCTTTGTCCATTCGTACAGGTCCAGATTCCCTTGTTCCCCGGCGCCGAACCAAGTCTTGTAATAGAAACCTTCCGACAGCACCACGTATCCCCGAATCTCCGGGAATTGGGTCACGATATCCCGCACGAGCTTGCGCAAGCCCTCCTCGTTTTCGGGGGCACCCGTGTACTTATAGAGAATCGGGCAGTAAAGCCGAATCCCGTATCGGGCGGCCCGGCGCGCTAGATCCCGCAGACGGGTAGGATCCTGCGTTCGATACCGCAACGTAGCGCTGCTCGGGAGGTCGGCATCGTAGGCCGGGGCTAACGCGCCATTGGGATTGGCATATACCGAATCGAAAATAGAATCAAATCCATACCGAGGCAGTGTGGCCAGGTACTTGTCCGGCCATTCCATCCAGCCCAACCCCGACAAGGTCATACGCGCTTTGAATAGACTGTGACGAGCAACGTTCAGATCGCGCGGCAGAAAGGGTGCCTCCCGCAAGTCCATGCGCTCTTCCAAGTGGTAAAGCCCGTACATGGCGCCCAGTTCGTCGTATCCACATACCACAACATGCTCGGGTGTCACCACAATCTGGTAGTCTTTGCTTCCGGCGAGAGAAGTCCCGCAGCCGGATAACTCCTGACGCGTGCCAGCCACGATCACACCCTGGCGCTTTGCCCCGTCCGCGAGCGAACTCGCAGTCTCCACCGTAACCCGCGTGTGCATCCCGAGATCCAGATAAGCGCGTAAATCTTCGGCAGCCTGCCGCAAAGGCTCACTGGCCACAGGTTTGATGAGCACCACCCATCCACTTTCCGGGATGGCCATTTCCCCAGCGGTGGGCTGGGCGCTTGGGTCGCGTCGCATCCGCCAAGTGCTCTCGGAAAGGGCCTTGTGAAAAGTATAGGATTTCTCTATGGGCAGTGCGGCAAAGGCTTGTGCGTCAAATTCCGAGGGACCGATCACGGGATCTTCCGCCCCCAACGAAGGCAAGAGCGTTGCCAAGAAAATGACCAAAACCACCCCTTTTGCCAAGCGGGCCAGCCTGGAGTAGCCATAAACGGTACAGTTAGGCACGGAAAGACTCCTTGTGACAGTGGATTAGGTTGATTTATCCCCTAACTAAACGGGATCGATTTTGGAATCTCAGGGCTTGTGCGAGGCCATGTTGCACAACCAGCGGTTACGACGTTTTTCGCTTATCTGCGGCGATCCCACGACGGCCCTGACGGGTCCTTGCCGCTCCTGCGAGCGGGTAGGGTAGCCCTCGCAAGCATATTCGATGGAAAGAGGCTTAAGGCGCGAGAAGCACCCGGGAAACCCCAACCGGATGCCAACAAAGCCAACTCCCGACTGGGGACCGACACCGACCGCCTTTTGAGCCTAAGACTTCAACTTCATTGCGAACTGAACAACTCTGGGGTTGGACTTGCCGAAAATCTCACCGAACTGAGGATCGGGCTCATAGATATCCGGGCTGCCCCAGTTCTGGTGGTTGAAGACACTGTAAAATTCGCCCCGCACAGTTATGTCGAAATGTTCCCGCAACCGCAAAATCCTCTCGATCGACATATCCCAAAGCTGGGCTCCCGGCCCAATGATTACGTTGCGGCCGGAATTGCCGAAGGTGTTGACCGGCTCAGCGGGAAAACAACTCGTATTGAACCACTCACTTAGGGTGGGATGGCTAAGCCGGCCGTCGCATATCCGGTTTGTTCGCGTTACGGAACTAAAGTCCACGTTCGCCTGGGAGGTAGGCATGCTGGGGTTAAGTGGCGTCCCCGCCTGGAACTGCGTGATACCGCTCCATTGCCAACCGCCTAGGATCTTGCTCGCAGGTCCCTGACTAACGAACTTGTGGTTGGCTCCAAAAGGAAGCCGCCAGACGTACCCGAAAGTGAAATAGTTTCTCATGTCAAAATCGGCCAAGCCGCGGTCACACTCCCTGCACAGCGCATTCTGGTTTTCGCTGCCGTTGCCGTTCGACGAAAACAGATCCAGCGCCTTGCTCCACGTATAGCTGGCAATAAGACTCACGCCAGTGCTGAACCGCTTTTCGAAATGAGCGGCCAGCGCATTGTAGGAGGAATTGTCGGAATTGTTTTGCATGGTAATGTCACTGAAGAATGGGTAGGGGCGACGCTGAGCCAGCGTCAGGGGGTTGTTAGGATTGAAGAGAGCTGCTTGGTTGATGTCGAAATCACCCATGACGTGATGTCCAAAACTCCCGTTATAGGCAACGCTAGCCACCATGTTCGCGCCTAGCTGCCGTTCCACGGAAAAGGTGGCTTGCTCCACATAACTCTGAGGAGCATGAAGATCCGGACTTGTCGGCGACGAACCTTGGGTGATTTGGCCGACCACCGGAGCAGGAAACAGCGACGAATCCAGGCTTGCCGGAGTGAGTAAGGTCGTGTCGTTGGAGACCGCGACCACATTCGCGAAGGGCGGGGCGCCGTTCCCAAAAGAGGAGAAGATCTGGAAATTCGCCAACCCTTGCGAGTAATAGGTGCCGAAGCCTGCGCGAACGGTCGTATTGGGCGTGAGCAAGTAAGCAATTCCAATGCGCGGCGAAAAGTTTGTCTTTTTCCAATTGACAAACATTCCCCGGCCACCAGGCCAGTCACTCAAGGTGGTATGATCTGTCTGCCAAGTGAAGGGGTCCTTGAGGGCGAAGACCAATTGTCCCGAGTTTTGGTCGAAGGCTACCCAGCGGTTGTACTTCTCGACAGGGGGCTCCCAGTAGTCCCAACGCAGGCCCAACGTGACCGTAAGCCTTCGACTTACTTTAATCTTGTCCTGAACGTACCACGCCCAATAGGGTTCAGAGAGCAACGGGTCGAACCCTGTGTTATTCGCATAACCATCAACGTAGGCCCCGAGCAGGAAGTCCGCCAAACCAGGGCCGAGCACGGTGCTGGTGGGAGATTGGGCTGTGTAGGGCCCCGAGTAAGTGATCACGCCCCGGGGGTCGGCGCCATTGTGCTGAGGAAACCAGGTGGGCTGCACGATGAAACCAAAGTCAACGGTGTGCCGTCCGCCCACATACGAAACGTTGTCGTGGATGCCTTCCCGGGTGGTCAGGCGGTGCAGGTTAAAGTTTAGGGTAGTCGGAGTGGTGATGCCGCTAATCCCTATGCTGGGCAACCCCCAGTAAGCTGGATCCGGGTTCGTATTCGCCAAACCCAAGACTTGGCCAATGTACTGCGAGGTGGGGACACCACCAAAATCAGTGACCGATCGGAAAATGGCGAGGCGAAGCGTGTTCAGCCAATTCGGTTTCAGAGGCTGATCCCACTCGATAGAGCCGGTTTGTCCCCTCAGGGGGTTGTAAATCCCCGCAGCGCTTGTCATTCCAAAGCTGATTGAGTTGTCTTTGTCCCGGAACCATTTCGCAAACATTCTGCCGCCTCGGGGGAGTTCCTGATCCACTCGGACTAAGTACTGCGTATCGTCATTGATGGTCCTTCCGGTCGTGGCAAAATTGAAACTCCCGTAAGGCGCACCGCCAATCGTGGGCAGGGGCATGAACTGCTTGTACTTCTGCCCCACCGGGCTGAGCAGGGCGGTGGGGATTTGATTGTTTTGAAATGGCTGGCGCTGGCCGTTGACGATGTCGAACGGATTGTAAATCTGCTGTGGGATTGCCGACAGGTCGCCTGCCCACTCTGCTGCAGTCGGCACGATACCGATCGTGGGAGAGCTGGATCGGTCCCGAGTGGTTTGAAACTCCCCAAAGACGAAGGTCTTGTCCTTGAGCTTCGGGATCAAGGGACCGCCCAAGGTAAACCCAGGCTGATTGTAAGTGAGAGGAGGAATAGTCGGAATGTTGAATGCGTGAGCTTCCAGACCAGCATCTTGGTGATATTCCCACACCGCGCCGTGGTACTGGTTGGTTCCGCCCTGGGTGCTCACATAGACGATGCTGGGCTCGCCGCCGTACTGCGCACCATCGTATCCGCGCACGATGCGATAGCTGGATATAGCTTCGGGGGTAGGCTGGTAAAGGTAACCACCATAGATCGGATCCCGAACGTCGAACCCATCTTCGACAAAGGCAGAATACTCAGGGCGCCCCCCTGAAATATCTACGCTCACGGGTTTGTACTGCACCCCGTTGGTAAAGTAATTGCCCTCAACTATGGTCAGGATGGAATTTGCATTCAGGGGAAGGACCCCTGGGGAAAGAATCGCCGTCTGCAGAAAGTTATGGCCAAGTGTCGGCAACTCGGTGACGGTCACGTTGTTTAGAGTAACAGAGTTGGACGGTGTCTCCGTTTCTAGCAGCGGCACAGCGCCTTGCACTTCCACCGTCTGATGCATCGACCCGACTTGCAGCACAAAGTCCACTCGGGCGGCAAGCTGCTGAGTTATAGTCTGTCCAGGTCGCACGAGGGTTTCGAAACCTTCCTTCTCCACCGTAAAGGTGTAATCACCGGCAGGAATCGCCAGTATGGAGTACTCCCCCAAGGTGTTGGTAGAAGAGGTCTGGGTAAAACCGGTCTGGCCCTCCTTGATCGTAACCTTAGCCCCGGGTACAGCCGCGGCTGAACTGTCGGTCACAAATCCGATGACCGAGGAGTTGATAATTTGGCCGTAGGCAACTGCACTGGCCGTCGAGAGGACGATCAACCACCAAAGACACCATTGTCGAAGGCTAACGCCTGGTAGGGAATTTTGCGAGGTCATTTTGAACCTCCCTTTGCCCTTCAGAATAGAATGTCGCGAGTCTAGAACCGGGAAAGCTTCGTGTCAATTAGAATTATTCGACACCACCTGTCTAATTTGTGAGATGATAACCGCCTCCGCATGTGGACAAATAACCTCTCGACCGGTGAAAGAAATCGAGCATCCGACATGCCAAAATGGTCGCTGCAGCTTGTCTGAAGTAAGGTGGTTCTCAAATCTGTCGACCAACGAAGTTGGCATCCAGCGCGTTGTTTCTGGGGAGTGGTCAATGGGTATCTACGGCCGTCTAGGGCTCATAGTCTCGACGTGCTGCTCACAATCGTACGGTGGTTGAGTGGTGAAACATGCCCGCTACTACTGACTACTGCTGGCAGAGAGCCATCTGACGAAGCGGCCATTTGGAGTCGTGCTGGGCAGGATCGCGGAGCTACCCTTGCCAGCGGGGTAGGCGAACTGCAAACCGGGTCAGAGTTTGGTCACGAGGGAGGTTGGAGGAAAGAAAAATTTGAGGAATTGGGCGGGTCCCCGTTACAGCTCGGCGAAATCGCTCAAGGGAAGATTTGAACAGCGGGGTCGCCTTGCGAAGATGAATGCCACCTTTTCGGTTGCGTAAGGACGGGCGAGGATTTTCGCGATATAATTGCAAGAGTTTGGGCTCGCCGGACAGAACTCGATGATGTAGAGCAATAAACATGGATTTGCATCAACTGGGTATGTTTCTTGCAGTAGTTGAAAGCGGAACCTACGCGGTCGCAGGAGAGCGACTCCACCTTTCCCACTCGGCTATCCACCGGCAGGTCCGGCTGCTCGAACATGAACTCAGCGACCGTCTATTTGTAAGATTCGGCGGACGAATGAAGCTGACTAACACCGGGAAAATCGTCGTGGAACATGCTCGTCGCATACGGCAGCAAGTAGTCAATCTAAGGCGCCAGATCGACGACGCAGCACAACTACAAACCGGTCATTTATGTATCGGCACTGGGACTATGATGTTACAGTTTTTTCTTCCTCCTGTTATTAAGCGATTTCGTCAAGAGTTTCCTGGCATTGACCTTCATCTCATGACAGGCACAGCGCAGAAGGTTATTGAGAAGATGAAGGGCGGGCAGCTTGATCTTGGAATCATCTTTAGTCCGGTTAAACACCGCACGGAGCGGGATGCCTTTTCTTACGAACCTCTTTACCGGGAGGAATTCGTCTGGGTGGTCAGCAAGACACACCCTCTTGCGAAGCGGAAGACGGCTCCTCTCGCTCAAATATTGGAATTTCCTCTGATCTCGCTTTCAGAGACAAGCTATGTCCGAAGATTGTTCGAGCACGTTCTAGAGCGAGCACAAGTGAAACCGAAGATCATTATGGAACTCGAGAGCGAGGAATCTATGGGAAAAATGGCCGAGATCAATATGGGCATCGCGTTCCTTGCTCGACGACGGGCCGTGAATGACAAAATCCGTTACATTCGGAATTCTGAGGGGCCGATCCATTGCGAAGTGGGAATAATTCTCCCCAAAATCGACTATATTCCGGCGGTGGTGAAGCAATTCGCGAGGATGTGTCGCGAGGCTGCTTCGGCTTGGTAGACTGGCGTCAAGAACTGGGCGAACTTGTGGTTCGCCAAAACGACGTCCGACCATAATTGAGGTAGATTCTTTGCTGAATAACGCCCTGTCGTTGCCAAGAACTGCGCTCGCCGAGGAAAAGATCCCGTAAAGCAAACATGGGGGCTAAGCGCCTGAGGTCAAGTAGCGTGAGGTCTTTGACTGGCGTTACATAGTCGGGTCGAAGTGCCCGATGGCCCGCGTCGCAGCGCGCTTCTCCCAAGATTGGAAAGCCCCATGGACGCCTCAAAACGAGGAAGGGAGCTCTTCCTTCAAAGTCATATCAGGCGGCCCGTCGTTCGGGGCGGTGGTGAAGGCCGCCGACCTGGGGCAGTTCGATCACTGGCCCGACTTCCGGTGGCTGGACAGTTCGAGGCTCCGGTGCATCCTTTCCCAGAGCCAGATGTGTCCGTGAGCCCAGGTAATAAGCGAAATAGCTGGTTAGAATCCTGCGCAAATGCTTCTCTCCCAACACGATCACGTGATCCAAACATTCGCGCCGGATGGAACCCACCAGTCTCTCAGCAAACGGATTCTGCCAA
>JBELAJ010000280.1:0-10621 GCA_049508935.1 Terriglobia bacterium
CCAGGGCTCTCCGCGGTCACAAAGCGTGCGCCCGGGACGCCGTCAAGACGTTCGGCGCGCCGCGGGGGTGGTGTGTTTAAAAAGTCCTTGACAGAGCCGACGACATTATAGATGCGCCAGCCGCCTCTGCGAGATGTGAGTGAGGAAGAATGCCATGAGTCGCTGGGATCGGATTTTCAAACGCCGCAAGCGCATGATGGAAGACCTCGACCAGGATATCCGCGACTTCATCGAGCGCGAAACTCAGGACAACATCGGGCGCGGCATGCCGCCGGAGGAAGCGCATTACGCGGCCCTGCGGAAGTTCGGCAATGTGGGGCGCGTCAAGGAAGACACGCGGGAGGTATGGAGTTTTATGTGGATCGAGCAGCTTTGGCAGGACATTCGCTTTGGGCTTCGCATGCTCGTGGCGAACCCTGGTTTTACGGCAGTTGCGGTGCTATCGCTGGCTCTCGGCATTGGCGTAAACAGCACCATCTTCAGCGTCGTCAGTACCATGCTGCTGCGCAAGCCGCCCGTCAAAGACCCTGACGGGTTGATGATGCTGTGCAGCAAAAACGTCGGTGCGGAGGGCGTTGGCGACGAGGCCAGCAGGTCTCCCGTATCACCGCCTGACTTTTTGGATTGGCGAGCGCAGGCAACGGCATTTTCGGAGATCGCGGCGGCATCATCGTTTGAAGATGACATCCAGGCCACGCTGAGCGGCGGAAGTCAGCCGGAGCGCGTGCCGAGCGGCGCTGTTTCGGCGAATTACTTCGAGGTGCTCGGAGTCTCTCCGTCGTTGGGGCGGGCTTTCCTGCCGGGTGAGGACCAGCCAGGCCACGAGCGCGTGGCCCTCGTGCGCGCCGATCTGTGGAAGAGCCGCTTCGGCGCCGATCCGCACGTTCTGGGGCGAACCGTCAAAGTCAACGGGGATAGCTACACAATAATCGGCGTCATGCCGGATACGTTTCGGAGCTTCTGGATGTTCCCCGAGCAGCTCTGGATTCCGCTCGTCTTCACTCCCGCGCAGTTAAGCCCTGCCGCACGCGCGCAGCACAGCCTCAGCGTCTTTGGGCGGCTGAAGCCGGGCCTGAGCGAGGCCCAGGCGCGCTCGGAGCTCGAGACCATCGCGCGACGCATCGCGGCGAGCAATCCCGAAACCCGCAAAGACTGGGGTGCAACCGTCTTGACGCTTCAGCAGTACGCCATCCAGGAAAGCAACTCGAGCACGGCGCTCGCGTTCCTGATGGCGGTTGTGGGATTCGTTCTCATGATTGCCTGCGCCAACGTCGCCAACCTGATGCTGGCGCGCAATGCGGGTCGACAGCGTGAATTCGCGGTTCGCGCGGCGCTCGGCGCCGGCGGGTTTCGCCTGGCCCGCCAACTTCTTTCCGAGTGCCTCCTAGTGGCGCTTCTCGGCGGCGGCCTGGGTCTTGTGTTCGCCGAGTGGGGCTTACACCTTCTACGCGGGGCATTCAACTGGAATGAGTGGTCTATCCTGATCGCCGAACAACTTTCCATCGATCGCAACGTACTGCTCTTCACGCTGGCGGTTTCGGCCGCTTCAGCGATGATCTTTGGCCTCGCTCCGGCCTTTCAGATTTCCCGCCGGGACCCGAACGCCGGTCTCAAAGAAAGTTCGCGATCCGCGACTGCGGGCCGCGCGCATCACCGCTTGCAAAACTTCCTGGTGACCGCCCAGCTTGCGCTTTCACTCATTCTGCTGGTGGGCGCGGGTTTGTTCGTGGAGAACTTCATCGAAGAGACGCAGGAAAGACCCGGCATGAATCCGCACAATGTGCTGACCGCGATAGTTGCGTTGACGGGTGCAAATTACAAGGACCAGGCGCGCCAGGCCGCTTTCAGTCAGAACGTGCTTCGCCAACTTTCAGGCAGTCCGGAGGTTCAATCAGCGGCGATCTCGACCGACCTGCCTTACACGTTTCCGGGTTACGCGCGGATTGCGGTCGAAGGCCGCCCAGTCCCAAAGACCGAGAAGCAAGCTCAGTCGGCTTACTTCGCAGTGAGCTCCGGTTACTTTGGCGCAGCGCAGATCCCCCTTCGCGAAGGCCGCGAATTCACGGTTGCCGATAACGGCGATTCCGTTCCGGTGGCAGTTGTGAATGAAGAATTCGCGAAAAAGTTCTTTCCCAATGAGAATCCGATAGGACGCCACATTGGCATCACGCACCCTGACGAGGCGACGAGCGGCTCGATGACAACTCGAAAATGGAGCGAGATTATCGGCGTGGTCGGCAACGTCAATGAATACGTGGGGCAACGGGCTCCGCGGCCTCAAGTGTTCGAACCGTTCCTTCAGCGCCCCGACCCCTTGATGCAACTCCTGGTCCGCACGCACGCCGAGCCTGGCGCCTTCGCCGCGTCCCTGCGCCGCGCGATATGGAGCGTGGACAAAGACCAGCCGGTTACCAAGCTCAGAACGATGGACCGCGTGCTCGAGGACTCCGGGCAGGGAGACAACATCATGGCGGAGCTGATGGCCGCTTTCGCCGGGATCGCACTGGCGATGGCTGCGGTGGGGATCTACGGCCTCATCGCTTATCTGGTTGGCCGGAGGATACACGAGGTCGGTGTGCGCATGGCGCTGGGAGCGAGCAAACGCGAGGTGCTGCTGATGGTGCTGCGCGGCTCGATGCGTATGGTCTTGGTGGGAGTCGTCATTGGGTTCCTCGTTTCACTCGCACTGCCGCGCCTTGTGACGGCCGCCTTTCAAGATGTCCATATGACCCATCGTAACTGGATCCTTGCCGCCACGCCCCTCGCGGTGATCCTGGTGGCGCTCGCCTCATCGTATCTGCCAGCACGGCGCGCGGCGAAGGTCGACCCGAATGTGGCGCTGAGATATGAGTAACACACCGTGCTTTTCGCCCGGCAACGAAGGACGAAAGTAGCGGAGAGGCCCTCACGAAGAATCAATGACTTCCGGAGCTGCTTTCCAATGAGTAAGGGAGAATTGCCATGAGTAGCTGGGACAGGTTGTTCACTCGCCGCAAGCGCATGATGGAAGACCTCGACCAGGACATCCGCGACTTCATCGAGCGCGAGACGCAGGACAACATTGAGCGCGGCATGCCGCCCCAGGAAGCGCGTTATGCAGCCCTGCGCAAGTTCGGCAATCTCACGCGGCTCAGAGAGGAGACTTGGGACGTCTGGAGCTTCGTTTGGCTTGAGCGGCTATGGCAGGACGTTCGCTTTGGCTTGCGTGTGCTGCGGAAGACTCCCGCATTCACCGCCGTGGCGGTTGTGACCCTTGCTCTGGGCATCGGCGCGAACACGGCAATCTTCACGGTCATTGACGCTGTACTGCTGCGTCCATTGCCCTATCCGGATCCAGGCAGAGTTGTCTGGGTTACGGAACTCATGCCGCAGTCGGGCCGCGACACTGTTCTCACGCCCGAGTACGCGGCGTGGGAAAAAGAGCAAAAGGTTTTTGACCAGCTCGGGGCATTCAGCGTCACTCGAGGCATCAATCTCACGGCAGGCACGCAGCCGGAGCGTATCCTGGCCGGGCATGTGACACAGAGTTTCTTCCGTGTGCTGGGAATCGAACCTGCGCGGGGTCGGACTTTCCTGCCAGGAGAAGAACGGCCTGGGCACAACCACGTTGCAATCCTGAGCCATGACCTGTGGCAAGGTTACTTCAATAGCGACCCAAACATCCTGGGCAAATCAGTAATTCTGGACGGAGTGAGTTACAGCGTGATCGGCGTGATGCCGCGGCGCTTCTTTCATCCGGGCTCGGCCGGGGTCGGAGTTTGGCTCCCGGACGCCCTGTATCCAGGATACGAGCGCCCCGGCATGGCGATGGGCATAGTGAGTGTCATCGGCCGGCTGAAGCCGGGCGTCTGTGTGGAGGGCGCGCAAGCGGCCCTGGAAGTTATCGCGCGCCGCATGGACAATCAGTATCCTCCGCCCTGGTCGCGTCACCATGCCGCTGCTCATGCCAGAGTCATTCCACTTCACGATTGGCTCACCCGCAATGTCCGCCTTGCGTTGTATGTCATGCTGGGGGCTGTCGGTCTCGTGCTGTTGATTGCGTGCGCGAATGTGGCCAACTTGCTGCTGGCGCGAGCAGTGTCGCGCGAAAAGGAAATCGCTATTCGAGCCGCCATCGGCGCCGGCCGCTCGCGCCTGGTCCGGCAGATGCTCACCGAGAGCACTCTGCTGGCCGTCTGCGGCAGCGCGCTCGGACTGCTGCTTGTTCCCCTGCTGACCACCACCTTGCGATCGTACGTACCGGAATCGCTGCCGGGGCATCTCGGACTGGACTTTCAGGTGCTTGGCTTGACGCTGGCTTGCGCCCTCGCCACGGGTATCCTATTCGGGCTCGCCCCGGTCTTCGCGGCATCCAAGCTGCGACTCACAGATTCCCTCAAAGAAAGCGCAGGTCACTTCGGTGAATCGAAATCGCATCGACGCCTGCGCAGCGCTTTGCTCGTTGCGCAGTTGGGCCTTTCCTTGGTGTTGCTGGCGGGGGCGGGGCTTTTGGTAAAGAGCTTTCTGCTGCTTCTCAAAGTAAACTCAGGCATCAACCCTCACAACGTCCTCACCGCTGAAGTCTGGCTGACACCTGAGAATATCTACAACCCTACCCGCCAGAGGGAGTTCTTCGAGCAGGTGCTGGAGCGCGCTCGAATGATTCCTGGAGTGGAATTCGCCGGCGCGACAACTGAGATGCCTTTCACTATGTTTAACTCGCTTGGGAATGGCTTGCGGGCGGAAGGTCAGCCTGAACCCCAAGAGAGCCTCCCCTATTGTCCGGCTATCGTCACCCCCGACTACTTTCGAGCTATGGGGATCAAGTTGCTCTCAGGCCGGTTCTTCGACGAGCGAGATACAGAGGGGTCGCCACCAGTGGTGATTCTGGACCAGAGTCTGGCCCATGTCCTTTTCCCCGGGCAGGATGCAGTAGGCAAACGGATCGGGGCGAATGATTCCTGGCAAACCGTGGTGGGCGTGGTTGCTGACACCCACCACCTGGGCCTCAGCGAAAAAGTGACACCTGAGCTGTATACCTCCTACTTGCAAGGCCCGTCGGGTTTTATGGACATTGTGCTGCGTACGTCTTCTGACCCGTCTAGCTACGTGCCGGCGCTGCGCAATGCGGTTGTTGCGGTCGATAAAAGCCTGCCCTTGGCTAATGTGAAAACCATGGAGCAGCGCGTCGGTGAATCCTTGTCTACCCGCCAGGAGCGACTCCTGCTGCTCGGGACCTTCGCGATGCTGGCATTACTGATCGCGGCCAGCGGAGTCTACGGAGTGACCGCCTACTCGGTCACACGGAGGACTCATGAAATTGGCGTGCGGCTGGCAATGGGCGCACAACGTCAGGACGTCATGCGGATAATGTTGGGGCAAGGATTGCGCACCATTCTCCTCGGAATCGGTGCTGGGTTTGCCGGAGCACTCGCTTTGTCACGAGGACTAACGAGCTTCCTCTACAATACCCCCGCCAGCGACCCCCTGACCTTTGGCATGGTGTCATTGCTCCTCGGTGGGGTCGCTTGCCTCGCGGTTTACATCCCCGCGCGACGGGCGACCAAGGTCGATCCCATCATGGCCCTCAAGTATGAATAACGCGCGCCCTTTCAGCGGACCAGGTAATCCGCGAGGAACAGTGGCCTGCTCTACCTTCCCACAACTTTCACCTGCAACATGCACTCTCCGCTGTCATTCCGAGCGCAGCGAGGAATCTCGCACTGATACGTAGCGATTTGGGAAACACCGGGGCAGAGCAAGATTCCTCGCTGCGCTCGGAATGACACCGCGATGCTGCTTTCCGGAAACACGGCTGCATCAACCGCCGAAGTATTTCCTCCGTCGGTACGATACGCTGCTACAATGGCGGCTGCATACGGCGGCCAAGAGGGCCGCCCCTACATCCAGGAGGACGAGCGGCGATGGATGCGATTGAGGTGTTGAAGACACGGCGCTCGGTGCGCGCCTACAGAAGCGAACCCGTACCGAAGAAAACCCTCGAGGATATCATTGATTGCGGACGCTTGGCAGCCACTGCCATCAATATTCAACCGTGGGTATTCGTGGTGGCGACGGAGCCTGCGATGTTGCGAAAGATAGCTGACATTACCGATTACGGAAAGTTCATTGCCCAGGCTGGAGCCTGTGTGGTGGTGCTGTGCAAAGACACCAAATACTACCTCGAAGACGGGAGCGCCGCGACCGAGAATATCCTGCTCGCGGCCCGCGCGCACGGACTGGGCTCATGCTGGGTGGCCGGGGATAAGAAGCCCTATGCCGTCGATATCTGCCGGCTTGTAGGTGCGCCCTCGGGCTGCAGGTTAGTTAGCTTGATTCCCGTCGGTTACCCGGCGGAAACCCCGGAACAGCCCAAGCGGCCCCTATCCGAAGTTTTGCACTGGGAGAAGTATTGAGCGCCATGAGTGTCAAGCTTCAAATTGCGCTCGATTTTCTTGAACTCGAGGAAGCATTAGGCCTGCTCGAAAAGGTCCACCCCTTTGCCGACATTATCGAGATTGGGACGCCCAGCGTGATCCGGTACGGGATCAAGGCGGTTCGCAGGATCAAGCAGAGCTATGCCGCCAAGGAGGTGCTGGCCGATCTAAAGATCATGGATGCTGGAGAGGGCGAAGCGCGGCTGGGATTTGAGGCGGGAGCAAGCATTGTGACCGTCATGGGCGTCGCGCATCAGGAAACGATACTGGGCGCAGTGCGGGCGGCGGCAATCTTCGGAGGCCGGATCATGGCTGATCTGATGTCAGTTCCCTCCCCCGCACAGCGCGCCCTGGAACTGGAGGAACTTGGCTGCGATATTGTGTGTGTTCACACCGCGACGGACACCCGCCAATCCGGTGAAGACGCGTTCGAGAACGTGAGGCTGCTCCGCTCCAAACTGTCGAAAGCACAGATCGCCGTGGCGGGAGGCATTGATGTGCGCAGCGCCGCAGCCGCTTGTGAATCAGGCGCGGATATTCTGGTGGTGGGCAGCGGAATCGTCAAGGCCGAGGACCCGCGCGAAGCGGCCCGTACACTCCACAATATCTGTGCCGCGTGGGTGCGGAGGTAGCTCATGGATTTCAGCGAAGCTGAGAAAGCGGTCCTCAAGGAAGTCGGGCAGACTCTCGAGCGAGTTGATTCCGCCGGCGTGGATGAGATAGTTCAGTTTCTCGAGCAAGCCGGGAGCGTTTTCGTTGCGGGCGCCGGGCGATCAGGGCTGATGATCCGGAGTTTCGCCATGCGTTTGGCGCATCTTGGGCGCTCCGTGCAAGTGGTGGGCGATGTGACGACGCGCGGCATCGGGCACGGAGACGTTCTGCTGGTCGCTTCAGGGTCGGGCGAAACGCGGGCTATCCTGACCCTCGCGCAGAGCGCGATTGAGAACGGAGCAAAGGTCGGCGTCATCACGATTTTCCCCGAGTCATCGCTTGCCCGGCTCGCGGAATGCCGGGTGCTGATTCCAGCCCCGACGCCCAAGAGTGGACAGGATAGTCCCGCGACCTCGATACAGCCGATGGGAACCCTGTTCGAGCAGAGCCTCCTGCTTACCCTGGATGCAATGGTGATGATGCTGATGGAGAAACTCGGCCAGACTTCCGAGCAGATGTTTAAGCTTCACGCAAACCTCGAGTGACACACAGTGCTTTGGTTCCCCGAAGGGGAACAACATGATTAGCCGTAGGTGAAACCTACGGTTCGGTAAAGATACCGATGGAAACTTCCGCGACCCCGCAGGGGTCGAACGGTTCGACCCCTGCGGGGCCGGGGCCTGATTTTCGATCTGCGTGTCCGTAGGTTTCACCTACGGCTAATGACCTTCATCCCCTTCGGGGATGAGGGTTGCCACCGATCCACCGGGCCGCGATCCACGTAGCCGGGACCAATTCAGACAGGCGTCGACAGGCTCAATTCCGCCGACTCATTGAGGGAAACTACTCGGCGGCGCGATCTTCTCCCACCCTTCTCCATTCAACGAATCCAGTAACGCCAGCAAAGCCTGCTTCGTTTCCTCATCCAGATAGAAGGGTGTGAGCCGGGTATCGAGGTGAGGGTTGGGTACTCCTCCTTTGGCGTAGAGGTCCAACACCTCCCCGAGCGTCTTGAAGCGCCCATCGTGCGTGTAGGGAGCGCGGCTGGCAAGATCGCGCAAAGTGGGTATTTTGAATTTCCCGAAATCTCCGCGCCTCCCGGTGACGGCTTCGCGCCCAGGGTCGGGATTCAATCGGTCCATTCCGATCCCCAGGTTGGCGAACTTCTCCGTGGTGAGGTCGGGACCGGTGTGGCATTCGGCGCATTCGCCTTTGCGATTGAAGAAATCGAGGCCATCCTTCTGTTGCTTGCTGAGAGCAGACTTGTCGCCGGCGAGGTAGCGATCGTACGCGGAGTTTCCGGAAACTATGGTGCGCTCGAAGGTAGCGATGGCCTTCGAGACGCGATCGAAGTTGATGGCGCTGTCTCCGAAGGCAGCCACGAAAAGCGGGGCATAGCCTTTAATTCCCTGGAGGGTCTGAACGACCCGATCAGCCGTCATGCCCATCTCGTCGGGATTCGTCACCGGCACGATGACCTGCGCCTCCAGTGTGGGGGAACGGCCGTCCCAGAACTCTGACCTGCCCCACGCACGGTTAATTAGTGTTTGAGCGTGACGCGTTCCCTGCTTTCCATTCACGCCTTTTGAAAATGGGGTACTCGCCGAAAAAGCGTGCTGCGGCTCATGGCAGAACGCACACGAAACGATGCCGTTTGAGGAAAGCCGGCCATCGAAAAACAATATCTTTCCAAGCTCGGCGCGCGCCGGTGAGTAGGGATTATCTTCTGGCCACGGAACGGGCGGAAGGCCCAGGGGGAGCGGGGGCCCGGACGCCGCCGGCTGTTCCTTGCGAAAGGCCAGCAAGCCCGGCAGCAGGAACAAGAGGAGCAAGGTTGCGAACCTGGCGTGTCTCGTCATGCGCGAGATCAGTCCATTTCTCCCTGGCCGGACTTCAGAAAGTGAGGCAAGCGTGGTGTGATAAATCGGAATCGCCGTCCAATAATCATCTTAACCAGCAAATGATCGGTGCTGCGCGTCACTCCCTCGACTATTCCCAGGTTGAACTCCCAGTTTGGCCCGAAGTCATAATCGATGGTCGGCACGATCTGGTGCTGCTGCAAGTAAAAAGGGTCAAAGCCCGTAATGGACCCTAACGATCCGTAGTATTCAAGCCCGGCGCTGAGCTTGCGGGTGATGGAGTACGCAACCTTGAAGTCCGGTGAGAAGCCGACGCCTTCATGAACGCTGGGTCCATGAAACGAGCGCTCGAGAGCCGGGTTAAATGAAAGGTACCAGGAGTGCCACTGTTTATCGACGATGGGTCGAATCTCCCATGTCCAGGTATCGCCCGAGAAGATGGGGCGCTGGTAGCCAATCTCGGTGGAAAGGCTTACGCCTACCGGCCAGTTCCATTTGTCGGGAACGCGAATCCGCGGACGAATGTGATCGCCAACCCACTTGTACCCCTGCCGCGGCCCTGCGCTTGTGAAGATGTAGAATCCGGTTTCAAACCACTCGTTCCAGCCTTGTGTGATCTCGACCGTCTCGTGCAATTGATGTTCATCGGGAAGAACACCGTCAACGGGCGTTTTAAAGCCTTCGAAAGTAAAATTGCTGTGCAGTTCGACCATCGTGCGGCCAGGAGGAACGGTGTCCGCGCCGTAGACCTGAATCTCGTAGTTGCCCTGTCCGTAGAGCGGCGCGGAAGCAAGGACGAACAACAGCGCCATTCGGCAGCATTTCCCCATAAGAAACATTATTCCCTTTTTGGGTGAGTTTGCACAACCGCCCAGGCGGCGATCCCTTGAGCGATGGGTAGGGGCGCTTCGCGAAGCGCCCCTACGCCTGAATTCTCACAACTGCCAAGCGGCGCCCGGGCGCGTTTATTCCCCCTACACTCCGGGCCGCACGTCGAATAGAATGTTTGATGAGCGAGACAGCGAGGTCCATTGGCCGCAAAAGCCCGCAAGCTACTCACTCCCGGCGATTGGCTGTTGATGGCGTGTTTTGCCGCCCTCTTGATGCCGCTTGCGGCGGCCAGAGCGACCGCGGCCGTGCAATTGCGCGGCACGGTCGTGGACGAGAATGGCGTGCCGGTAAACGCCGTCCAGGTCACAGTAAAATCCAAGGGCGGAACTATCCAATACGCTTATTCGGACGACACGGGGCATTTCGAGGTGTCGGTGCCCGGGCCGGGCGAATACCTCGTCAGCCTGAGCAAGCCTGATTATTTCCGTCTAACTGACCAGGCGGTGCCGTTGCAGGAGGAAACCAGCGAAGTCTCCTTCACTCTCAGCCACGAGTTCGAAGTGCACTCCAGCGTCGAGGTTCTCTCGTCAGCCAAGCAAATCGATCCCTTGGAGTCCGAGCACCAGGAGATTTTCGATGCCCAGGACATCCTTGATCTTCCCACCTACAGCACCCATGACCTGATGGCGTATTTGCCCATGATCGCGGGTGTCACAGAGGACAACTCCGGCGCACTTCACGTGGCCGGGGGGCGCTCGGGGGACGCCGAGTATATGTTGGACGGATTCGAAATTGGCGATCCAGTGTCGGGTCAATTGACCAGCAGGCTGGATATCGACAGCGTGCGTGAAGTTAAAGTGGATG
>JBELAJ010000281.1:0-10608 GCA_049508935.1 Terriglobia bacterium
GGCTTGAGCGCGGCAGACTTTCTCAAGTGCATTTCGGTCCAGAAGATTACACGTCAGGGTCTGTCGCGCCTTCGCCCAGCCATTGTGACGCTGGCTGGCGCGGAAGGCCTGACGGCGCACGCAGAGTCAGTTCAGCTAAGGTTCCAAGACTCCCCTCCTTCGTAGAGGAGCAGAAGAGTCTGAAGACTGTCATTCCGAGCGCAGCGAGGAATCTCGCACTGCTTTCGCCTGGCGCGAGAAAGGGACAAGCAGAGCGAGATTCCTCGCTTCGCTCGGAATGACACGGCAGGTGAAGTGTCCGGAGTTCAAGGTGTCATGATCCGACCTCGCAAGGCAGTCGAGGAATTGAAGAAATACCGCCCCCCCATGGAAGGGCGGGCAGGAAAACTGCGCCTGGACTTCAACGAGAACACGGTGGGGTGTGCCCCGGAAGTCGTCCGCGCCTTGCGGCGTGCGTTAACCCCGGAAATGCTCACGCGCTACCCGGAGTATGGCGAGAGCCGCCAGACATTGGCGCATTATTTCGGATTCAAGCCGGAAGAGATGCTGCTCACCAACGGCACCGACGACGCCATCAAAGCGATCTGCGACGCGTTTGTCGATCCCGGCGATGTGCTCCTCGTGCCCGCGCCAACCTTCCCGGTTTACGAGTTTTTCCACAAGGTGGCCGGCGGCGCCGTTGAGCGCGTCCGCTACGACGAGCGGTTCCACCTTCCGGTGGATAACGTCGTGGCTGCGATCAACAGTAAAACCCGCTGGATCGCTCTCGGCAGCCCCAATAATCCTACCGGCACGGAGATTTCGAAGCCTGATCTACGCAGGATCCTAGAGTCCGCGCCGGACGTCCTGGTCTTGGTCGACGAGGCGTACTTCGACTATTCCGGCCATACGGTCCTGCCCTGGATTAGAAAGCACGAAAATCTTTTGGTAAGCAGGACGTTTTCGAAAGCGTTTGGGTTGGCGGCGTTGCGCATGGGCTTTATATTCGGCAACCCGGAACTTGTGGAACTGATGCACCGGGCCCAGAATCCTTTCCAGGTGAATTCGCTCGCGCTCGCCGCCGCGTCGATTGCCATCCAGCACGAAGAGCATGTGAAGAAATACGTGGCGCAAGTTCACGTCAACCGCAAGCGCGTCTATCACTGGCTCGAAGCGCGGGGGATTCCATACGTACGCAGTGCGGCCAATTTCATCCTGACTCGCGTCGGGGAACGCGCGCCGGAAATCGCTCAGCGACTGCGCGCGGAGGGGATTCTGGTGCGCGACTGGAGCTACGACCCGCACCTCCAGGGTTACTTGCGTTTCACCATCGGGTCCGGCGTGCAGACGCGCCGCCTGCTGGCAGGGCTGGAAAGGCAAGAGGTATTGATCGAAACCCGGAAAGGGGAAAGAGCCTGGCGAGAGTCGATCACCGACTCCCAGACAGGATGGTTCGCATGAAGGCGCGCCAAGCGAGCATTCACCGCAAGACCGCAGAAACCGACATCCGTATCCGACTGAACCTGGACGGACGCGGCCGCTACAAAGTTTCCACCGGCATCCGCTTTCTCGACCACATGCTGGAGCTGTTCGCCCGGCACGGTGGATTCGATCTCGAGGTAAAGGCGCACGGTGATCTCGACGTTGACCAGCACCACACGGTCGAGGATATAGGCATTGTGTTGGGGCAGGCGGTGCGTGAGGCGTTGGGAGCAAAGAAGGGCATCAACCGCGCCGGCTACTTTTTGATGCCGATGGATGAAACCTTGGCCATCGCCGCCATCGACTTGAGCGGGCGGCCTTATCTGGTGCTCAATGCGCCGATCAAGGCAAAGTACATCGGTGACCTGCAAGCGGAGCTGGTCGAAGACTTCTTCCACGGATTTACCACTAGCGCGGGAGCCAGCCTACACCTGAAACTCGCTTACGGGCGCTCCAGCCATCACGGCGTCGAAGCTCTGTTCAAGGCCTGGGCGCGCGCATTGCGCTATGCCTGTGCGCGCGACCGCCGCCTGAAGGCCCAACTTCCCAGCACCAAGGGGTTGCTGTGATCGCTTTACTCGACTATAGCGCCGGCAATCTGGGCTCGGTGCTTAAGGCCATTAAGCACCTCGGGCACTCGGCCGAGGTCGTGGACAAGCCCGAATCTTTGCGCGCCGCCGAGAAGATCATATTCCCCGGACAAGGCCACTTCGGAACCATGATGCGCGCCCTCAAGGAGCGCCGCCTTCTGACAGCCCTGCGCGAATCGCTGGCCGCCGGCACACCCTTCCTGGGCATCTGTTTGGGACTGCAAGCACTGTACGAAGCCAGCGACGAGGCTCCCGATGTGTCCGGACTGGCCTTGCTCCCTGGCCGAGTGACTCGATTTCAAGGCGTCTTCAAAGTTCCACACGTCGGCTGGAGCCAACTCGAGATTCGCAGCCAAGACGGACTCTTCCGAGGAGTTGCGGATGGCAGTTTCGTATACTTCTGCCACTCTTACTATGGGCCCGTCGTCAGCGAAAATTCGGCGGTGACTGATTACGGGCAGACTTTCGCGGCGGGCCTCGAGATAAAGAATATCTGGGCGGTGCAGTTTCACCCGGAAAAGTCGGGCGATGTCGGGCTGAAGGTCTTGAAGAATTTCCTGAGTTTGTGAAGTGCCTGTCCGTTGTCCGTGGTCAGTAGTCCGTTGCAGGCAACAACGGATCACGGACAACGGACTACTGTCAAGTTTTTATGTTTGCAAAACGCATAATTCCCTGCCTCGATTGCAAGCACGGCCGAGTGGTAAAAGGCATCCAGTTCGTGAATCTGCGAGATGCCGGAGACCCTGGCGAACTTGCCGAAGCCTATAACCGCGAGGGTGCGGACGAACTGGTGATGCTGGATATTTCGGCTTCCCGCGAAGGACGCGCTACCCTGATGGATACCGTACACCGCGTGGCGCGAAGGCTCTTTATACCACTGACGGTGGGTGGGGGCGTGCGGACGCTCGAAGATGCCCAACGGCTGCTCTCCGCCGGCGCCGATAAGGTCGCGGTGAATACAGGTGCGGTGGAATCCCCCGAAATCGTGAACCAGATTGCCGAGCACTTTGGACGGCAAGCACTCGTGGTAGCCATCGATGCGCGGCGGCAGGTAGGGGCGCCCCTTGTGGGTGCGCAGACCGACTCTGAGGCGGATTCGCTCCCGACGAGGGCACCCACAAGGGGTGCCACTACCTCGCCACGCTGGACAGTCTCAACTTACGGTGGGACCAAACAAATCGACCTGGATGCGGTGGCTTGGGCTCTCGAGGTTGAAGCGCGCGGAGCGGGTGAAATCCTTCTGACTTCCATGGATGCGGACGGCACGCAGGCAGGCTTCGACTGCGAGTTGACGAAGACCATTGCAGAGGCGCTGCATATTCCCGTCATCGCTTCCGGCGGTGCGGGCGGCCCCGAACACTTTGCGGAGGTCTTCTTGAAAGGCCATGCGGATGCCGCCCTGGCCGCCTCGATTTTCCACTTCGAGACACACACGTTGCGCAGCCTTAAGGAGTACCTGCAGTCGCAGGGCGTGCCGGTGCGGTTGTGAAGAAGTCGAGAGTCAAGAGTTGAGAGTCGAAAGTCAAAGACCTAAACCAAGGCGGCGCTTGCTCGTTTTAGCCTTTAGACTTTAACCTTTTGACTCTTGACTCTCGACTGGTTTCCACCATGATCATTCCCTGCATCGATTTGATGGGCGGCAAGGTCGTTCAACTCATTCAGGGACGCGAGAAGTTCCTGGAGTTGCCCGACGCGCTGGCGGTGCTCGCCAAGTTCGCCGACTATCCGCAAATCCAGGTCATCGACCTTGATGGTGCGCTCGCCCGCGGAGACCAGAGCGCGATTATTCGCGAACTCTGCCGACGAAAGCCTTGCCGCGTGGGGGGAGGAATTCGCACCGTGGAAAAGGCTGTCCATGTAGTGGAGGGCGGCGCGCTCAAGGTCATTGTGGGCAGCAGCGCGTTTACCTCCGATCGGGTCAACGCCGCGTTCCTTGAGAATCTCCTTGCCGCCGTTCCCCGCGAGAAGTTGATGATTGCGGTGGATTGCCTGGGCGATCGCGTGGCGATTCGTGGTTGGCGGGAGACACTGCCTCTCACTTCTGCCCAGGCATTGGCGCAGCTCGAACCCTACTGCTCAGAATTCCTCTGCACTTACATTGATGCTGAGGGCAAACTTCAGGGGACCAATCTGGCCTGGTTTAGAAGCCTGCGGGCCGCTACGCAGTTACCCATCACCGCCGCCGGCGGCATTACCACGGAAGAAGAAATCAAGGCCCTGGAAGAGATCGGCATGAACGCCGCCCTGGGCATGGCGATCTACAAAAAGGTCTTTCCCGAGTTGTTCGTGTAGCGCTATCCCCTGTTGTCTGGCATGCGGCTCGTCCCAAACTTGTTAGACAGCCAAAAGCTGCGGCTCTGAAGAACAGATCGTGCAGTCTTTCCAAAAAGTAAGGAAAGTTGTGCTAAAGTAAGGAGGGGGGACTGTTACCGTGCAGAAGCAAGCCCGTATCACAAGCAAAGGTCAGATCACGGTGCCGCGGGACATTCGCCGCACACTGGGTGTAGGTCCCGGCGACCGGCTACTGTTCGAGAGCGACGGTGGAGGGGTTCGTGTTCGTCCGGTGAGAGCGAGAAGCCCGTTTGAAAAGTACCGCGGCATTGGAAATCCGGGCATGCCTTCCGGCCGCAAGGCAGTGCGCCAGTGGGTTCGTCAATTACGTGGACAATGACCACCGCGATCGATACGAACGTCATCGTGTCTCTTTGGGACCGAGACACCGCGCTCAACTTGGCAGCCCAAGGTGGCCTGGATTCGGCGCTGGCGCGTGGCGGCTTGATTGTCGCCGCACCGGTCTTCGCAGAGCTTATGGCGTGCCCAGGCAGAGATCAGGCCTTCCTTAACACGTTCTTCCGAGAGGCCGGCATTGCCATTGACTGGAATCTGGATGAGGCAATCTGGCGTACCGCGGGGGAGGCGTTCCAGGCTCATGCTGCCCGCCGCAGAAGACAGGGAGTGGCGGGACCGCGCCGCATCCTCGCCGATTTCGTGATTGGCGCGCACGCTCTTCGGAGAGCCTATGCCCTCCTCACTCTCGACGACCGCTTCTATCGTGTGGCTTTTCGCGGCCTCGAAATCATGAGCATCTGACAAGGAGCCCAAATGCTTCACGCCGGCGGGGCATACTTGAGCATCACGTAGATCAGGACGGCCAGCAGGATAAAAAGTGCTGCCATGGTTGTGGGTTTGACTCGCGCCTCTACGAATGGGCAGGGCGCCTCAGGCCGGCGCCTGCGAACCAAGTACCAGGGGAGAATGATCAGCCAAGTTGGGAGCATTGTACCCAACCCCCATCTCAGGGGATAGGGCACGCGTTTGGCGTGGGCGTCGAATGAAACCCAAATGGCCAAAATAAGCTGAAGGGTCCCAACCAGGATCTGTGTCTTCGCGGGACCTATGAAGGACTCCGAAACGATTCCCCCCGCCATCACGGCCAGGAAAAATGACAAGAACAGCCGCCAAGGGAACCGGACTGACGCCTGGGTTCGCGGGAGGGCGACCGCAACGAGCGCGGCGGGTGTTTCTTTCCTGATCTGGGCGGGATCGATCGCGTGATGGCACGCAACACAAACTCTGCAAGAAGGGGCCAACAGTTGCCCGCAGGCCGGACAGGGGAATGGTTCGGCGGGAAGCTGTTCTTCCGGGCAAGGTTTTTCGGTAGCCACGTTCTCTAGTTCGCGAGACCCGTCGTTTTCAGTCATCCAAGTTCTCAAAATCAGTAGTCAGTTAACAGTCATCAGTCATCAGTTATCAGAGCCGAGTCAACTGTCGAGCAATCACAGAAATAACGGACTTCCGACAACTGAGGACTGATAACTGAGAACTGACGACTCACAACTTTCATTGCTTTTCATTCCACCCTTCATGGTCCTTCCAATCCAGAATCTGCCAGTGGACTTCTTCACTCCGCAATTTGTCGAAGGTGCGAAGGTGTCCCAGCGCACGGTTGCCGCCCTGCGACTGGTAGTACCACTGCGCTTCCTGCGCGAGAGCCATGGCGTCGGGGGAAACGCTCAGGACGTTTTTCTGATACTTATAAGGAGCATGGGCTTGCGGCCCCGGGCCGTAAACCTGGTCAGTCAGCAATGTGAGATCGGGGCGGACCACACCTTCCCGGAGCAATTCCTGCAGCGCCTTGACCACAAACCAGTTGTTGGTGCGGTGGTCTACGTGGCGCTCGTCAGGATGACCCGTGTAAATGACTTCCGGCTGGAACTCACGTATGGATCGCTTGGCCGCCTCGACCACAGCTTGACGCGCGTAAGGCAAATTGGGTTCGGCGACGCCATCGTAAGGCGCATGTTCGCTGGCCAGCAGCACCGACAGATAAGGATTCGAGGCCTCCACGTGGTCATACCAGATCTGGCCGGAGCCGCCGTCCGGCAGTCCCAGAAAGAAGATGTTCTCGCGAGGCACTCCCAGGTGGCCCACGGACCGCCGCGCCTCTTCCATGCGCAACGCACCAAAATTCCTGGCCTCATCCGGCGCGCAGGAATGCTCGTAGTACCGGTCGCAGGAACCGGCATCGCCGCATGTGAAGTAGACGAAGTGAATCGGGATGTGATTCTCCACGGCGGCGCGTATCATCCCTGCGTGCGCCCCCTCGTCGTCCTGATGCGCGCAAAATATTAGAATGGAATGCGGCAGCGGGTTAGCAGCCAACTCGAGTACATTCGTTGCCAGCGTTCCGCCCGATGTGTCATTTACTTCCACCTGCGCCCGGAATATCCCGCTTTGACCCGCCGGGAATGTAAACGAGGTCTCCTCAGGAAGTGCCGCGCTCGTTGAGTCGAGGCTGACCCCTGTAGCAATTTGCCTGGTGGCAAGCTCCTTCCCCTTGGAGTCGAGCAGGCGAGCCCGAACGCTCACCCCCCGCCAAGGTTGGCTGGTAGGATTACGCAGAGAAAAGCGCACTGTAGCCTCGCTCCCTGAGGGGTACATGGTGTGCTCGCGGTCCATTTGAATGGCCGCGGAGTCGAGGCCTGCAGGGTAGAACTGCCTGTAGCTCGTGACGTTCACGTCGTCCAGGGAGGGATAAACGTACTGCAGGGGATATGGTCTCGGCTCGGTGATCCCGGCCGGTTGAATGAACACCTCGGAACTGAAGGCGATGTCGTAGATGTTCCGCCGCGCGCCATCCCACACCACCACCGCATACTGCTGGACCGCAGGCTCCTTCGCCCGCTTGGCAGCCGCAGCCTTGGCTTCCGGAGTCTGTTGTGGCTGCTCCGGCGGCTTTGGCATCTTGGCAACCGCAGCCTGGGCGGACTCGAGATGCTGCTCACCTCCAGACGGCAATGAAAGACCTTGCGCAATCGTTTCGACATCCACCCCGGCGCGTTCCGAGGTTTGGGCGGTCCAGGGCCAGTAGCGGTCGGAGAACTCGACTCGCAGATCGCTTATCGCATGTCCCGAAAGGTTCTTGAGATCTACCGCGCAAGACACAGCATCGCCCGGCGCGTAAAAGACCTTGCCCAGCCGGATCCTCTCGATCTTCACGAGCTTGCGATAAACGGAAAAAGAGGTAACAGGAACTTGTTGGGCATTCATAACGGGCGTCGACCCGCTCAACTCAAGTACCACCTCGTAACGCCCGGTTCTTGCATCTTCGGGAATCTTCCACAAGGGATAATATGCCGTCGCCGATTCCTTTGCGGCGAGTGTTACACCCCGGGCTATCACGACGTTCTTATCTTCCAGGTACTTCTGTTCGCCTGCGTAGCGGACATTAGCAGAGATATTAATGGGAGCTGAACCGAAATGGTCTGTAGGCGGGAGAACTACTTTGACACGGACTTCCGAGCCCACGTTGTAGCTCACATTATCGGTGACCGGTGTGAAAAACGTCACCTGTGACCGTGCAACAGTAGCCGCAAGCGCAATTCCAACCGCCAGGACGAACGCCTGGACTACCCACTTCACCGCAGTCGTGCCTTCCCCGATTCGCGTTGAGCCGATCTGCCTGTGCATGACCACCCCCAGGTAGTTCCAACGGCGATTATAAATGGCAAAGCCTAAACAGTCGAGAAGCAGAGGGGAGGTGTCAGGTGTCAGGTGTCAGTTTCCAGGTACTCGGTGATACCATAGTGACGCAAGCCCTCTCCCCCCTGGGGGAGAGGGTGGACCGCAGCCGGCGCACTTCAGTCCGTCGGCTGACGGAGCCGGGCGAGGGGGTCCGCGGGAGTCAACAAGGGCGGGATGGCGCGCAAGAGTCTGCGGTTCTCGCTCAGAATGACTGTCGTGAAAGGCTTCTCCGCAGGCCGCCTGTTCGTGTATCTTGGCAACGTATGCCCGATCTCGTGCATCGGAAAACCCGTAGGGCACTGATGAGAAACGCGGTAGCGCATCGAATTGTCGCTATTTTGGCTTTGACGCTGGCCGGGACGCGGCCCGCTCCCAGCCAACTCCCTCCTGCCGCAGCTACTCCGCCTGGTGAAAATTTCGCCCCCGCAGTTACGGGCGACAATTACAGGCTTAAGGCGGACGTGGATCTGGTGCTAGTGGAAGCGACAGTGCGCGATCAGAATGGCGGCATCGTGAACGACCTGACGCGCGAGAGTTTCGGCGTCTACGAAAACGGTCTCGAGCAGCAGGTCACGTATTTTTCGCGCGACCAACTCCCCTTGGCCGTTGCCCTCGTCCTCGATTGCAGCGGGACCATGGGGCCGGTTCTAAGGCAACTGCATCATGCCGCCTTCGACACGCTCTCCGCTCTCAAGCCCGACGATCAGGTAGCCCTGTTTGACTTTGCCGCACGCGCGGAAATGCTGGTTGGCCTGACGAAGAATCGTCAGCGCATCGCTGGCGCTATCGCCACCATTCGCCCCGGTGGCGGCACGGTGATTCCCGACGCCCTTTACGAGGCGGCGCTTTATCTCGCCCGCGCGGCCCCGGGCCGGCGTCACGCCATCATTCTGGTTTCCGATAATCAAAACACGGAAAAGGGTTACTGCGATGAAAAGCGGGTCATTCACCAAGCGCTCGAATCCGAGGCGGTCATTTACAGTATTCGGGTTGAGGAAGGCTCTCACCCTCACTCGATGTATGTGATTCCTCCCCTCTATCGGGATGTTTCCTTTCGGGATGTTTCCGTACCCAAGATGACCCACGAGACCGGAGGTGAAGTCATCGACGCCAGGAACCTCAACTCCATCCGCTCCGCCCTGGACACGGCGATTTCCCGCTTAAAGCAGCGCTATAGCCTGGGTTACTACAGCACCAACCGCCGTCATGATGGGGCTTTCCGCGAGATCGATATTCACATCAAAGACGCTTCGAGCGATGGAAAGTACATAGTCTATGCCCGCCGAGGCTATTACGCCCCGGGCGAGGAAGGCAGCGGACAGTAGGCAGTGGGCAGTAGGCAGTAAGCAGTAGGCAGCAGGCGGTAGGCAGTATGCAGCGGGCGCTGGGCTTTGGGCAATACCTAAGAAACGTGGTCAAATTGGATTGACAGCCCTCTCCCGTGGGGAGAGGGTGACGTGGGGCGGCGCCTTCTCCAGCCGCCACAGGTCGGGTGAGGGGTTTCCTCCAATGCCAGCAAGTGACCCCTGTGCGAAGAAGCAATCTCAGAACCGGCTCGCCTCCGGGCGCCCGCTCTTTGCCAAGTAGTGGTGATCCAGCGCTTGCCGGAGAAATGTCTTGATTACTGCCTGACGGCTAACATTCAGTTCCTTGGCAGCGCTTTCGAGTTCTTCCAGCATCGCGGCTGTGAAATCCACGTTCACCCTTTGAATGGGCTGCATCATTTTCCCGGAATTGGTGAAAAAGCGCGAAACATCCTTCCCTTGCTCGGCCTGGCGAGCAATCGCCTCTGCTGAAATATTCTTCCTTCCTTTACGAATTCTCTTCATCGAGTTTGCTGCTCCTGTCGGGTTGCCTTCCACAAAGTCACCAGGTGGTAGTACTCACCCTCCTCGTCATCCCGCACCTCAAAGATGAGCGTGTACAGACGATCTCCCACCCAACCAATAGCCCGGTACTGTTCTGGAAGGTCTGATCGGTGGTCGAGGTAGTAAGGTCGGGAGAATATCTCTTGGGCCTCCTCCATGCCGATTCCGCGACTTGGGTTCTCCCTCAGCGTTTACTCTTTCGCGCGTCGTACCGGAATCGCATATAGGTATAACAGTTATACCACATTTCGGTTGCCTCCGATGGCGCAACCCAGACCATCACTGTCCCCTCAAACTACGGGCAGGCATTCGTCTGGCCGGCATGAAATCCCCGCAGAGCCGCAGTGCGGCCTGTCGGCCGCATCCAAAATTCCAGATTCAAAATTCCAGACCGGAAATACTTGCGCGCTGCACAAGTTCTTGGGCCCGCTGCCGTGACTTGAATTGCGCGCGTCTTCGCCATGATTCCCTCCGGTTTTGGAATTCATAGGGACAGTATGTCAACTATCCCGTCTTGCCATGGAACTGGCTCCTTCGTTGCGCAACTAACCAAACTTCCGCGGCCGGCTGAGTGAAATACTGGATTTGAAAAGGGTTGCGATTTCATTCCGTCACTATGTTGGAGACCTCGTGCCAGCTTCTCACTGGCTTCATGACCTCCGTGG
>JBELAJ010000282.1:0-10516 GCA_049508935.1 Terriglobia bacterium
GAGTCAAAAGTTGAGCGTTCGACTCTTTAGAGTTTTGACTTTCGACTCTCGACTTTTGACTTCAGTGCGACAGACAGCTTCTACCAACATGGCTCATGACAACGACGTGGTGATCGAATTTCGCGGCGTGTCGTATCGGATCGAGGCGGGGCCTACGCTGCTCGAGGGCTTAGACCTTCAAGTCCGTCGCGGTGAGACTCTGGTGCTTTTGGGGCGCAGCGGCTCCGGCAAAACGACGACTCTAAAGCTCATCAACAGACTATTGAAGCCCACCCAGGGACAGGTTTTGGTCGAGGGACGCGCCACCACCGACACCGACCCCATTCGATTGCGCCGCCGCATCGGCTATGTAATACAGGAAGTGGGGCTCTTCCCAAATCTCACCGTGGAGCGCAACGTTGGACTGGTGCCGCGCCTGGAGAATTGGTCCGCAGAAAGAACGCGGGCGCGGGTGCAAGAGATGCTCGCACTGGTGGGACTTGAGCCACAGCGCTTCGCCGCCCGCTACCCGAGGGAACTCTCCGGAGGCCAGCGTCAACGCGTGGGTGTAGCGCGCGCCCTCGCCGCCGACCCGCCGCTGCTGCTGATGGATGAACCCTTCGGGGCTCTCGATCCTGTGACGCGCGCTGAGATCCAGCAGGAGTTTAAGCGCCTGCAACAGCGGCTTCAGAAGACCATCGTTTTCGTTACCCATGATCTGCGGGAAGCACTGATGCTCGCGAGCCGGGTCGCGTTGCTCGAGGGCGGCAAACTGGTGGGAGTGTATACGCCCGTGGAGTTCAGGCGATCATCGAATCCTGACGTGGCCGCGTATCGTGGTGCCTTCGAGACCGCCCAGACCCGCTTGTAGGGGCGGCCTTGTAGAATCCGTGTGAGAACCTCCATCGGACTGTCATTCCGAGCGAAGCGAGGAATCTCGCTCTGAGCATTTTCAAGTCACTGCGAGATTCCTCGTCGCCTGCGGCTCCTCGGAATGACATGCAAAAGGAGTTCTCACACAAACTCTTGTGGCCGCCGGAGGCAAGCCACAGGGACGCAAACGGGCGGTCACAAGGGCCGCCCCTACGGCGGAATCATTGCTGAACTTACAGTGGTCCAGCGAGGAGGCAAATGAGCACCCTGCAATTCATCTGGAAGAATCAGGCCCAGGTCTATGCGCTGACCTTCGAGCACCTTTGGTTGGTGGGAATTTCCATGCTCCTGGCGGTGTCCATAGGGATGCCGCTGGGCATCCTCGTGGCGCGCCGTCCCGCGTTCGGCAAGGCGGTCTTGGGCGCCTCGACGGTCGTGCAGACGATTCCGTCGCTTGCACTGTTCGGCTTCCTGTTGTCGTCTCCGTGGCTGGGCGAACGCGCGGACCGGCTGGCGATCACCGCTTTAACGTTGTACGCGCTTCTGCCCATCATCCAAAACACCTATACCGGAATTACGGGAGTGGATCAAGGCGTTCGCGAAGCGGCGCGTGGCATGGGGATGAGCGACCGGCAGCTTCTGTTCCAGGTTGAGCTGCCGTTGGGCATGGGCGTAATCCTCGCGGGGGTGCGCGTGGCAACGGTCATCACCATCGGGGTTGCCACGATCGCCGCCGCGATTGGCGCGGGCGGCTTGGGCGAATTCATCTTCCGCGGCCTGGCGATGGTCGATAATCGCGTGATCCTTGCCGGAGCCATCCCCGCGGCGCTCATGGCGCTGCTTGCGGATTTCCTCTTGGGCCGCCTGGAGCGCCGATTCCGGTACGCTTAAGGTGGTGCGGGCGTCTCGCCCGCAGTGGATGTGGCATTCTAACCGTGCGAGCGGCCCGTGCGGGAGCGGGACGCTCCCGCGACAGCGGGCGGGACGCCCGCACCACAGGGCCAGAGGGCGCGCCGTCCTACGGGGTCAGCCAGACCAACGCCGACGCTTTATGAATCGGACTCTGCTCATTCTGGTCTGTTGCGCCTTTCTGGCGGGCTGCAGCGGTGTTCGCACGGACCGAATCGTCGTCGGGTCCAAAAATTTCACGGAGCAGGCGATCCTGGGAGAACTGCTCGCGCAGCACCTCGAAGCCCGCACGCATTTGCCGGTCGATCGGCGTTTCTATCTCGCAGGGACCTATATCTGTCATCAAGCGATCCTGGCCGGCCGCATCGACGTCTATGTTGAATACACTGGCACAGCACTTGGCGCCATCCTCAAACAGTCGCCGTCGAAGGATCCTCTCCAGGTCTACGGTCAAGTCAAAAGAGAATATGCGCAGCGGTTCCAGCTTGACGTCGAGGAGCCTTTGGGCTTCAACAACACTTTTGCCCTGGTCATTCGCGGGGCGGACGCAAGACGGCTGAACGTCCGGACGATTTCCGGCGCCGCCGCTTTAGCGCCTCAATGGCGAGCCGGGTTCGGCTACGAGTTCATGGAACGCCGGGACGGCTATCAGGGCCTGGTCCACACTTATGGGCTGCGATTCAAGGCTCCACCGCGAATCATGGACCTGGGGCTGTTGTACAAGTCCCTGCTTGAGAAACAGGTCGATATAGTCGCCGGCAATTCCACTGACGGTTTAATTGCCGCGCGTGACCTGGTCCCGCTCGAAGACGACCGGCGCTACTTCCCTCCCTATCAGGCGGTTCCAATCGTGCGCGAGGAGACCTTGACTCGCCATCCTGAAGTCGCAACGGCGCTCGAGCAGTTGGCCGGTACGATCTCCGACGAGGATATGCGCCACATGAATTACAGCGTGGACGGCGAGCACAAGGACATTCAGGAAGTTGTGCGTGAATTCCTGAAGTCTAAGCACTTAGACTAAGAGTAGCGTTCCGCCAATGGCGGGCGCCCGTCATTGCCCCGCCCTGGTCATTCTCCCGAGAGCCCCATCGTGGTCATTTCCGCGAAGCTTGTCCTCCGCGAAGGGGGAGGAGGGAATGCGCCCCCCGCACTATAGTCCCATTTACGCATAGCATAGTCTTTGCCGATGATATGGACGTACAGGCTTGTCGAGACGGGTGTGCGAATGAATGCTCAGTTTCGTGGCGAGGACGCATATAGCTCCAATTCGTGGCTCACTGTTGTGATGATCTTGTCGCTGGCCCCTGTGGGTGCGGCATGGAGCGAGGACGCGACGCCCGCCGGTCTTCCAACATTGACGACTGCCGAGCAGATCCGGGAGCTTACCCCCGATCAAGCCAACCGAGGGTATCCAGTCCACTTGCGGGCTGTCCTCACCTACATCGATTACGACGTGGGTGACTTTTTTGTGCAGGATGCCACTGCGGGTATCTACGTCAACGAGAACAACAAAGAGCTTCACTTCCATCCGGGAGACTTTCTGGAAATTGACGGGGTCACGGAGGAACTCGATTTTGCTCCGCAGATCGGCAGGGCTCGATACCGGTTATTGGGTCAGGCGCCGCTGCCCCAGCCTCGCAAGGTCAGCATCGGCGACATGTTATCAACCCGCGAGGACAGCCGCTGGGTGCAAATCGAAGGCATCGTGCAAGACGTCGAACCCGACGGCGATAATCTGCGACTGGACCTGGTGGTTGAGGGTCGCCGCTTGCGTGTCAACATTATGGACCCAAGTGGCGTGAAGGAAGACCGCCTGGTTGATGCAAGAATAAGCGCCACGGGGGTCGTTTCTGCGATTTTCAACCGCAACAACCAATTGATCGGGGTATGGCTGGCGGTCCCGACCGCCCGCCAGATCGCCGTCGAGGAGCCGCCCGCAGCCGATCCCTTCTCGGCACCGCTCAGGCCGATCAACAGCCTGATGGCCTTCACCGCCCGGAATACCTCAGAGCACCGGGTACGTGTGCAAGGCACGGTCACGCTTCAGCGGCCCAAGGGCGTCTTCATCCAGGATGCCGGGCAAGGACTCTTCATTCCTGGTATACCCAAGACGTCTCTCCGTACCGGTGACCGAGTGGATGTGGTGGGTTTCGCTGATCTGGGTGATTACACGCCTTTCCTGCTACACGCCGTCTTCCGGCGAATAGGCTCTGCCCCGGTTCCGCCGCCCCTCGAGGTTACCGCCCAGAGCGCCCGCTCCGGCGCCTTCGACACTCTGCGTGTGCGCCTCGATGCAACCCTGCGCGATGTGAGGCACAGCGAAACAGACCGCACGCTGGTGCTGCAAGATGGTGACGTAATATTCGAGGCGAGGACCGACGACGGCAAGGCCAACCAGGACTGGTCGCGGCTACTGGGGAGTCGCTTGAGGCTTACTGGCATCTGTTCCGTCCACGTAGATCGCAATCGCATACCCGACGCCTTCAACATCCTGCTTGATTCGCCACAGAGCCTCGTGGTGCTCGCGAGACCCTCCTGGTGGACGTTGCAAAAGGCCGGGGTGTTTCTGGCGCTGCTGTTTGGAGTGGCGTTCGCGGTGGGTGCTTGGGTGGTGGTGCTGCGCCGTCGGGTGAGGGCGCAAACCGACGCCATCCGCCGTCGATTCGAGGCCGAAGCCGAGTTGGAAAAGCGCTTCCAATACGTCGGCCGCGCCCTCAACGACGCAATTTGGGACTGGGATCTTGAAACGCAGGCCATCAGTTGGACGAGCGGAATCCAAACCACATTTCGGCACGCAGAAAATCAGATTGAGGCAGACCCGCGCTGGTGGTTCGAGCATGTTCACCCAGAGGACCGCAAGCAACTCGAAGACAGCCGTCGCGCGGCCATCGAGGGCGGCGGGGAGACATGGTCGGCGGAGTATCGTTTCCTCACTGGCGACGGGAAACACGCACCGGTTCTGGATCGGGGCTACGTCATGCGCGATAACGCCGGCCGGCCCGTCCGGATGATCGGCGCCATGATGGACATCACTGCGTTCAAGCAAGTTGAGATCAAGATGCAGCAGGCCAAGGAGGCGGCGGAGGCGGCGAACCGCGCCAAGAGCGAGTTTCTCGCCAACATGAGCCACGAGATTCGCACCCCCATGAACGGCGTCATGGGTATGACAGACCTCCTGCTCGACACACCGCTCACACCGCAACAGGCAGAATACGTCGGCATGGTCAAAGCTTCCGCCGATTCTCTGCTCACCATCATTAACGACATTCTCGACTTCTCCAAGATCGAAGCCGGCAGGCTGGAAGTGGAATCCATTCAATTCGAACTGCGGGAGAGTATTGAACCAATCCTTAAGACCTTTGTGTTACGCGCCCAACAAAAGGGGCTGGAGTTGAATTGGGTGGTTGAGCCCGACGTTCCCGGATCACTGGTCGGCGACCCCAGCCGGCTTAGCCAGGTCATGGTGAACCTGCTGGGTAATGCAGTGAAGTTCACCAATGACGGCCGAATCAGCCTCAGGGTGCAGTTCAGTTCTGTGGAGGAAGACTTCGCGCAACTCCACTTCAGCGTGCAGGACACCGGCATTGGGATTCCAGCGGAAAAGCTGGAGTGCATCTTCGAAGCTTTCACCCAAGCCGATGGCTCCACCGCGCGGCGCTACGGTGGAACCGGCTTGGGATTGACCATTTCCCGCCAACTCGCCCAAATGATGGGCGGCCGCTTGTGGGCGGAGAGCGTGCCCGGCCAAGGAAGCACCTTTCACTTCACCGCCCGTCTTGGTCTGCCACCTCGTTTGCAAACCGCGGAGCGCACGCGAAGCCTGGCCAACCCGCGGTCAGTCGGCAAAGAGCCTCAGTCCTTGCGAATTCTGCTCGCTGAAGATAACCCCGTGAACCAGATGCTGGCTGCGCGCCTGCTCGAAAAACATGGACATCGCGTGGCCGTGGCACGCAACGGACGCGAGGCTCTGGAGCAGATCGAGGCGCAACCGTTTGACCTGGTTCTTATGGACGTGCAGATGCCCGAATTGGACGGATTGGAAGCAACCGTTGCCATCCGGGAGAAGGAAAGAACCACCGGAGGTCACCTGCCGATCGTGGCCATGACCGCGCATGCCATGCAAGGCGATCAAGAGCGCTGCCTGGCCGCGGGCATGGACGGCTATATCTCGAAGCCGATCGACATCAGCCAACTGGTTTCCCTAGTTGAGTCGGTGATGGGGAGTACCTGAGGCGTGCGCAGACAACCGCCTCCTGCGCAGTAAAGCCTGCTAGCGCCGCCAGGTGTGCGCCTTGGCTTGCAATGGCCAACTCCCGAGAATAGAATCGGTGACTGAAGGATGCGCATCAGTGATAAAAGACCCTTTGTACTGGGAAAAGTGGGAGAGGGAAACGCAGTTGCGCCAGCCTGCCGACTTCCGCGCCAACCTGCGCCTGTTTGAAGCGATGTACGAAGAGGCTCGAGCGCTCGGCGTTATGGCCCTGCCGCCGTCCCAGGAGGGATTAGAGAGCCGGTTGCGGCTTGCTAAAGCACTCAATGTTCGAACAAATCCTTGAATCTATCGCCCAGGGACTCGAACGCCTCGGCATTCCCTATATGGTCATTGGCGGGCAAGCCGTGCTACTTTACGGCGAGCCCCGCTTGACACGTGATATCGACATAACGCTCGGAACGGACCCGAGTCGGCTTCGAGAAGTGCTGGATTGGGTTCGAGGTAATGACTGGCAAGTACTGGTCGAGACGCCGGCTGAATTCGTGGGCAGGACGATGGTTCTGCCTTGTCTCGATCCCGCCACCGCCATCCGAATTGATTTCATCTTTTCCTTTTCATTTTACGAGCAACAAGCCCTGAAGCGTGCGCGGCGAGTGTCCATGGGCAAAGCGGAAGTGTGTTTTGCTTCACTCGAGGATCTGATCATCCACAAAATTCTCGCCGGCCGTCCCCGCGACCTCGAAGACGTTCGCAGCATCCTGTTGAAGAATCAAGCCGTCGACCTCGACTACGTTCACCACTGGCTCCGCGAGTTCGACCGAAGCCTGGGAGAAAAATCGCTCGAGCGATTTGAGGAGTTACGGCAATGAAGGCAATCATGAAGCGAGGTATTCTTTTCGTCCTACTCTCAATCCTGCCCTGCCTTTGCCTTGCAATTGATAAAAACGAAACGAAGAAGCCGGCGCAGTCCGTCGCCGAACTCCAGCAGCAACTCGAGAAATTGCTCAAGGAGACGCACACGCCGGGCATCTCCGTTGCCATCGTGCATCGGGACGGGCCGGAGTGGGTTGCCTCCCTGGGCGAAGCGGACGTGGCCCATCACCGTGCGGCGACCCCTGATACGTTGTTCCGCATTGGATCCACTTCCAAAGCGTTTGCGTCACTTTCGATCCTGATGCTGGCCGATCAGGGCAAGCTTTCGCTCGACGATCCAGTCCGCAAGCTGGCTCCCGAGGTGTGGTTTGAAAACCGCTGGGAAGCTGTCGATCCGGTACGGGTGGTGAATCTTCTGGAGCACACCACCGGCTGGGACGACATGCACCTGCCCGAATATGCCAAGGATGCGCCGCCCAGCCTGGGCCTGCGCGAAGCGCTCGATTCCTACCACCGCTCGCGTATCTCCCGCTGGCCGCCTGGAACGCGCATGGCCTACTGCAACTCCGGCCCGCCGGTCGCGGCCTACATCGTCGAGAAGGTCACCAGCCAGCGCTTCGAAGATTTCGTGCAGCAGAATCTCTTCCTCCCCATCGGGATGAAGACCGCAACCTACTTCCCACCGCCCGAGGGAACGGCCACCACTCTTTATCACCCCGACGGCAAGACTCCTTACCCTTACTGGAACATCGTTTACCGCCCCGCGGGTTCGATCAACGCTTCTGCTCGCGACATGGCGGCCTATGTTCAGTTCTATCTCGACCGCGGCACGGCTAACGGCGTCCAGATCGTCCCGGCCGCCGACATCGACCGCGTGGAGAACCCCGCCAGCACCTGGGCCGCTAAAGACGGCCTGAAGAGTGGGTACGGCCTGAGCAACTACTGGAGCATCCACGAGGGCTTCGTGTACCACGGGCATAACGGGGGCGTTAATGGCGGGCTCACCGAAATGGCGTACATGCCCGAATACGGCGTGGGCTACTTTTACAGCATAAACTCCGGAAACGGAGATGCGTTTTCCCGCGCCGGCAAGACGATTCGCGCCTACGTCACCGCCAAGTTGACTAAGCCGGCGGTACCCCCTGCTGCGCCCCTGCCCCCCGGCGCCGCTGAGTACGCGGGTTGGTATGAACCGGACTCGCCCCGCAATGAAATGATCCATTTCTTGGAGCGCGTGGCAGGACTCGGCGTGGCGAGTTTCAAGGACGGGAAACTTCTCATCTCGAGTTTAGGTGGACGGAACGAAACGTACCTTCCCGTTTCCGGCAGGCAGTTCCGATATGTTCCCAAAAAGGAATCCGCTGAGCCCGCAGCCACTTTCGCATTGCTTACCCCAAACAAGGAGGGCCTTTTCATCGAGGCAGGTACGGTCGTCTTCAAGTACATCCCAACGTGGTTGGCGTTCCTGGAGATTGTGCTCACGGCATTTGTTGTAATCTCCGCGTTTTCGATTCTGGTCTACGCGCCCTTCTGGATCTTGGGTGGTCTTAGCAAAAAGCGCCGTCGCCCGCAAGAGCGCGCCATGCGGGTTTGGCCGCTTCTGGCCGTGTTGAGCTTGGTGGGCTTTGTCGTCATCTTCATCCTGTGCGGGAACGACTTGATCGAACGCCTGGGGAACCTGACCGCGTGGTCCATCGCTCTCTTTTTGATCACCATTTCGTTCGCCTTCGCGTCGGTGGCGAGCGCCATCGCGTTGTGGCGGGCGCCCGGTGGGACGGTTCGCCGAGGAGTCCGCGGGTATTCGATCGTAGTCACGGCGGCCCTGCTGATTGCCACCGCATACCTTGCATTCTGGGGCGTTATCGGGTTGCGGACGTGGGTTTGATTTGTAGCCCAGGCACTCTTGCCTGTGCTTAAGCCGGCAGGCTGCTTCGGAAAGCACAGGCAAGAGTGCCTGGGCTACGAGTGTTGCCGCTGCCGTTCTCACGGTTTGAGCAGCCGGTAGCTCACGAAGGCCAGATGCTTGCTGTCCGGTGACCAGGAGGGAACATTCATAGTTCCCTGCCCTCCGAACAGTTTCACCAGCACGTGCGGCTGGCCGCCCGGCGCGGGCATCAAACGTAGCATGACGTCTTTATTGGGTGGGTGTCCCTTCACGTGCTTGTCGAAAGACAGGAACACCAGCCATTTTCCGTCCGGCGAGGGATGAGCGAACCAGTTGGAGTAATCGTCGTTCGTCACCTGCTCCTGCCCGGACCCGTCAGGATGCATGCGCCAGATATGCATCCAGCCGGTGCGCTCTGAGTTGAAGTAGATCCACTGGCCATCGGGGGAATAATCGGGGCCGTCGTCCAAGCTGGGGGCATCCGTCAAGCGGCGTTCTTCGCCGCCCTCAACGGGAATTGTGTAGATATCGAAGTTCCCGTTCCGCACCGCGCAATACGCGAGCGTCTTGCCATCCGGAGACCAACCATGCCAATAGGAGGGCCCGCGTTCGGTCACGCGGCGCGGCTTTCCGCCCATGGCCGGGAGCACATAGATCATTGAATCCTCACCCGGCGAATTGCTGATCGCCAGCCACTGCCCATCCGGCGAAAAGCCGTGATCGTTGTTGCAGCGGGTCGCCTCTCCGGTATCCAGAAGTCGAGGCTCTCCACCCTCCACCGGCAAGGTGTAAAGCTTCCCGCCGCTGTTAAACAGCAGGTACTTTCCATCCCGCGACCAGTTAGGCGCCTCGAAGCGCTTTTCGGAGCGGTAAACGACGCGGCGCTCGCTTCCGTCCGCGGAGATGACCTCCAGCCGGCTTTCCACTGGGCGGTCTCGCCCGTCTTCCTCTTTGAATTCAAGCAGGCTCGTCTTCGAAATCACGGCTTCCTCCAGGACTTTGGCATCATGGGAGCAAACCGCCAGTCCGGCATAAACCGGATCGTGCAATGGGACTTCGACCGTCCCCGCCAATTCCAACGGTCCACCCGCACGCGCTGCCCAGAACGAAAATGAGTTCCCCAGGCGGACCAGCCGTAGGGTCTGCGGCATGTTGATCTTGGACTGGATCTCCTGCGTCTCTCCGCCTTCTGTGAGCCGGTACTGAAGGCTGGCAAGTCCGCTTGCGTGCAGCACCACGTCGGCGTACGGCGAGTTGGGGGTGAGCCGCTGCCTGACCATCCAGCCCGCCTTCTTATGTTCGTTCCCGCCGGTTGTCGGAAAACGCACCGAGGCCGTAAGGGTCAAATCTCCTGACGCCTGCCGGTAGACGTAATGAAACGCATCCGTCGTGCCCCACATGTTGTCGCCGCCGCCCGTGATGCGGTATTCACCGCGCGCGGCGTCGTAATGGGCGGATCCAGCGCGCAACGGCCCGCCCACGTCGGTCTCATGCTGGACTTCACCCAGCGGGCCCGAAGACGCGGCGATCATCGTGCCCACAAACGCGCACACGCAAAGAATGCCAAGCCAGTGCCAAGCCAGCGAAAGGCGCGGAGAATGAAATTCGATCATGACCAACCTCCTCTATAGAGGTGAAAAGGTAATCCATATGTCGCCGGTATGCAAGCCCGCCGTGGCCCGCTGTGGCGCGGGCGTCTCGCCCGCTGTCCCGGGAGCGTCCCGCTCCCGTGCGCGGGCAGAGCCTGTCCTGAGCGGAGCGAAGGAATGCCCGCGCGACCGCGG
>JBELAJ010000283.1:0-10412 GCA_049508935.1 Terriglobia bacterium
TTGGCTCTCCAATCCAACGGTCTCCCCCTTTTGGGCAATGCCCTATTCAGGGTATCCGTTCGCTGCCAAGGTGGGCCAATTTAAACCGCCGAACTGGACCAATTCAGAGTACCGAAATCACCTCGCGTTTTGAACCCTTCGAGCTACCTAGATGGCCAGTCTGCTGGCTATCCCTAAGGAGACCTTCATGAAACATCGAAAAACTCTCTGGAAATCGTGCGTTCTCATACTCTGCCTCTGCGCGGGATATATGCTTCAGCATGGGCGAGTGAGTTTTCAGCCTCGGAAGGCTGATGCCAGCGTGGTTCCAGCCGGAAAGGCTGCCGTTTCCTTTGCCAAATTACCTCTGAGCTTTGAAGCGAACCAAGGCCAGACGGACGCTCGGGTCAAGTTCCTTTCGCGTGGGCCGGGATACACGTTGTTCCTGACCGGCGATGAGGTGACGCTGGAACTACAGAAGCCAGGAGTCAGAAGTCAGGAGTCAGGAGCCGGACACATACGGAGCGCGTTGCAACGGACAACGGGTTACGGGGAACGGACAACGAACCATGTCCTGCGGCTGAAGCTAGTGAATGCGAATCGAAATGCCGCAGTTGTCGGTGAGAGCGCACTTCCCGGCAAAAGCAACTACTTCATCGGCAACGATCCAGACAAGTGGCGGACCAACGTGCCGACTTACGCCAAGGTGAAATACGAGGGCGTCTACCCCGGCGTGGACCTGGTCTTCTACGGCAACCAGCGGCAGCTCGAGCACGACTTTGTGGTTGCGCCGGGCGGCGACGCCAGTCGAATCGCGCTCCGACTTGGAGGTTCAAAGAAAGTGTCTCTCGACGCCGAAGGCAACCTGGCCATAGCGGTTGAGGGTGGCGAAGTCCGTCTTCAGAGGCCGCTGGTCTACCAGGAGGACAGTGGAGGGCGGCGCGAGGTCCCTGGCGGGTATATCCTCAGAGGGGCTCGGGAAGTGGCTTTCAAGGTAGGGGCCTACGATCCCACCGAGCCGCTCGTGATCGACCCGGTGCTGGAGTATTCTACCTATCTTGGTGGTAGCAGGAGCGATTTTGGCGTCAGCATCGCCGTGGACTCTTCCGGCAATGCCTACGTAGCCGGCTATACGGAGTCAAGCAATTTCCCGACGACCGCGGGGGCGTTCCAGACCTCGCTGACCGCATCGGCGGGCAATGGCTTCGTGACCAAGCTGAATTCCAGCGGCTCGGCGCTTGTCTACTCTACCTATCTTGGCGGCAACAACGGCGACGGAGCCTTTGGCATCGCCGTGGACCTTTCGGGCAACGCCTACGTAACCGGCTATACGGGGTCAAGCGATTTCCCGACGACCCCGGGCGCGTTCCAGACCACACTGGCATCAAGCAGCACAAACGGTTTCGTCACCAAGTTAAACCCCACCGGCTCCGCCCTTGTCTACTCCACTTATCTTGGCGGCAATGCCGACGATTTCGCCATCGGCATCGTCGTGGACTCCTCGGGTGACGTTTATGTGACCGGCGTTGCCTATTCCGGCAACTTCCCGACGACCGCAGGGGCGTTCCAGACCTCATTCGCAGCAACAGCAGGCAACTCTAACGCCTTCGTGACGAAGTTGAATCGCACTGGCTCGGCGCTTGTCTATTCCACCTATCTCGGTGGCACCGGCAGTGATCACGGCGATGGCATGGCGGTCGACTCTTTGGGCAATGCCTACGTAAGTGGCTTTGCCCAGTCCGCCAACTTCCCGACGACCGCGGGGGCGTTCCAGACCGCGCTGGCAGGCAGTCAAAATGCCTTCGTTACCGAGCTGAATCCCGGCGGCTCGGCACTTCTCTACTCCACCTATCTTGGCGGCAGCAGCTCCGATTATGCCGTCTGCCTCGCCGTCGACTCTTCGGGCAATGCCTACGTAAGCGGCTTTGCCCGGTCCGCCAACTTCCCGACGACCGCGGGGGCGTTCCAGACCGCACTGGCAGGCAGTCAAAATGCCTTCGTCACCGAACTGAATCCCGGCGGCTCGGCACTCGTTTACTCAACCTACTTTGGCGGCAGCGACGAGGACCAGGGCTATGGCATCGCCGTGGACTCTTTGGGCAACGCCTACGTGACTGGCTATACCGCTTCCAGCAACTTCCCGGCGACCGAGGGGGCGTTCCAGACCTCACTTGCGGGCGGTCAAAACGCTTTCGTGGCCAAGTTCGAAAATACTCTCGAGGCGCAGATCGTCAATTTGCAGAATACCGTGAAGGGCCTTGTCTCCACGGGAACTCTGAGTGCCGGTTCGGGCCAACTCCTTCTTAGGCCGCTCATCGCCGCACTGGCCGCCGTGAATGCCGGCCGCACCGCCGTTGCGGTTCGAGACCTCGATGCGTTTATCCGAGACATTCGACTTCTGGTCATTCTCCGCCGGTTGACACCCACTGAGGGTCAAACCTTGATTAATGCAGCCAATCGCCTCATAGCTGAGCTTCGCGGTTAGCCGCATAGGAAGCAACGCAGAGTCTCGCCACTCGGGGACTCTGCCGATCTTCCTGCGAGGGCCGAAGGCCCTAGACGACAGACTCCAGAAGGCGCCAGCCTGTCTGAAAAGGCGCCTGACAACGTTTCCGTTTGCATTTTCCGCTTGACAAGCCGCGGCCGACGTGATAGCCTATAGCTGTGGTCATGATGTGGACACATTGTCGTAGCCGAGGCGCAGGGAGCGATGTGGCGCGAGACGCGGCCAGAATGTCCCGGCGCGAGGATAAACCCGGGAAATTCAAAAAATGGAAAATAGTGGGAACGAAGCTAAGAGGTACTTGAAAACAAAAGAAAATCGCTTTTTTGAATGCTGTAAATTACGCGCGTTTTGAGCGCAAATTGGCACAAATCGGACGCTAAAAGGAGCAAAAACCGCGCAACTTGCGCAAAACGAACCGAAGCTCCGGCGGGAGATTGGAGGCCGAACAACGACATATTGTCGGCTAGTAGGGGCGGCTCGCGAACCGCTCCTACACCCCGTACGGCCGCGGCGCCTCATCGACGGATTGGCGACAAGGAGTGTACGCTTGCAACCCTCGGCGTCTTCTGTCACGATGACTTTCCGATATGCGTTGGCAAATCTGTGAGGTGGATGGAGACGCGGTCGCCCGCTTGTGTCGCGACTTGAACGTCCCGAGTATCGTCGCACGGCTCCTGATCCTGCGAGGAGTCAGCGATCCGAACTCTGCCCAGACATTTCTTAGTCCCGCGCTCGATCAGCTTCACAATCCCTTCCTGCTGGCCGACATGAAGACCGCCGTAGAGCGCCTGCGCCGCGCTCTGGATCAGAAAGAGAAAATCCTGATTTATGGCGACTACGACGTGGATGGAACCATGGCGGTGGTCATCCTGCTGGCTGCGCTGCGGGGACTCGGGGGGGACGTTGAGGCATACATCCCGCATCGCTTGAGCGATGGGTACGGAATGCGCGCAGCGGTCATTGAGGAGGCTGCGGCCAAAGGTGTCCGAGTCGTGGTCAGCGTAGACACAGGGATCCGCGAACACGCGGCGCTGATTCGGGCGCGTGATTTGGGCCTGGACTGTATTGTCACGGATCATCATCTGCCGGACGAGCACCTCCCTCCTGCCTGCGCCATCCTGAACCCGCAAAGGGCAGACTCCGGCTACCCCGAGAAGGTCCTGGCCGGCGTGGGCGTAGCGTTTAAGCTGGTGCAAGCGCTTTTGGGCGAGAGGCTCTCCGGCCGGCTGCTCCAGTCTTACCTGAAGGTTGTCGCGATCGGGACGATTGCCGACGTTGTTCGCTTGCTGGGTGAGAACCGGGTCATTGCACGCTTCGGGCTGGAAGCTCTCCGCCAACCGTCGCAGGCCGGTTTGCAGGCGCTGTTTGAGGTTTCCGGTCTCGACCGCTGCAAAGTTTCGGCCGGGGACATGGCATTCCGCCTGGCGCCGCGCCTGAACGCGGCGGGACGCATGCAGGACGCACGAGACGTGATTGACCTCTTCACTTGCTCGGACCTGGAGAAGGCGCGGGGGATAGCCCGGCGCCTGGACGGGCTCAACCGCGACCGGCAGCGAACTGAAGATGGGATTCTGCGCGAGATTGCGGAGGTTATGGATCGCCACCCTGAAAAGAGAGACCGCTACTCACTGGTATTGGCGGGCGAGCAGTGGCACAGGGGGGTCATCGGGATTGTGGCGCAGCGCGTCGTGGAGCGGTACCATCGCCCCGCGCTGGTGCTGAGTGTGGAGGATGGGCTGGCGGTCGGCTCCGGGAGATCGATACGAGCCTTTCACCTTCTCGATGCATTGACCGCCATGCAGAAACTATTTGTACGCTATGGCGGACATGCCAGGGCGGCGGGTTTCGCCTTGCCCGCGGACAGGATCGCGGAGCTCGAAACGTGTTTCGAGCAATATGCTCGAGAGGTGCTGAGACCGGTTGATCTCGAGCCAACCCTGCGCGTGGATGCAGAGGTGAGCGGGCACGACATCGATTGGACTCTTTACGAGGCTCTCGAGACACTGGCGCCCTTCGGTTGCGGCAATCCTACGCCTGTCCTGGCCGCGCGCGATCTGCGCCTTGTGTTCGGACCTCGAATCCTCCAAGAGAAGCATCTAAAATTACGAGTGGCGCGTGGGCCGAGATCTTTTGACGCGATTGGGTGGGGAATGGCTGAGCGAGGCGCGACGCTGGTTGCCGGGCAAACGCTCGACTTGGCTTTTACCTTGGATCAAAATGTGTTTCAGGACGTAACGACGCTACAATTGGTGGTGAGTGAAATCAGCGGATGAACGGCCTAGGACAACGCGCAACCCGGTACAGAGATTTGATGACCTGGCTCGTGGCCGGCGCAATGACCATCACTGCCCTGGCGGTGACAGGGACCTACTGGCTTCGAACCCGCCAAAAGGAAAAGCCGGTCGCATTGCCGCAGAATGTCCCCGTCGACATTCATCAACAACTCTCCGGGTATACCGTCACCCACTCGGACGGTTCCAGGCGTGTCTACACCATTCACGCGGCGAGGACAGTGTCGTTCAAACAGGGAGGAGCAACAGTCCTGGAGGATGTGTTGGTGGAACTGTTCGGCAAAACGGGCAAGCGCCGCGATCTTATGCGCACCCAACAATGCCAATACAACAGTCAGAACGGTGACCTCTTCAGTTCCGGTCCTGTGCACATTGAGCTCAATTCTGAAGCGGAGAATACCAGGGCTTCGGGCCCAAACGGCAGCCGGACAGTCTTCCTGGAGACTTCAAAGGTCTCTTATCAACACGCGAAGTCGCTGGTAACGACCGACGAAGTTGTGCACTTCCGGGTCGAGGCAGCGTCCGGAACATCTCGGGGGATGGTTTACGCCACGAAAGACGGTTCATTGGATCTCGAAAAAGACGTGGCCATGGAACTACCGCCCCGTGAGGGTCATGCCTCGGGTCCCCCCATGGAGCTTACCGCCAGCCACCTTCGATATGAGAAACGCCACAGGGAGATAATCCTCTCGGGGCCCGTCCGGGTAACGCAAGGTGACCAGAACGTTTCCGCGGACGGCGGCAAAGTGTTTCTGAACGAAGCGAATCGGGTCACTCGAGTGGAGATGCAAGGCAGCGTTAAGGCCTCGGAATCCTCGCCGGCGAGACAGGCGGAACTCTCGGCGGATCGCGCGCAGGGCGAGTTCGACCCGGTCAGAAGGGCCCTGCGTCATCTGACGGCCGAAGGCAACGTGACTGGGCTATCTCGCGATAAAGGAAGCATAAGTCACTTGAGTGCGGAGCGGGTCGACCTGGATCTTGACGGAGCTCCCGCAAGGCTCCAGAGCGGGGATGCCTCGAAAAATGTGCAACTTGTGGTTGAATCCTCGCCTACTTTGCGCCAGGGCATGGCGGCAAAACCGGCGACCACAGAAAAGCGCTCGCTCACCGCCGCAGAACTGAAGTTCAGCTTTCGGCCGAACGGTAAGAGTCTTAAGGATGCCCAGACGGTCGGCAGTGGGAAACTCGTAATCGACCCATCGGATCCCAAGGCGGGGCAGCGCATCATAACCGCCGGGCAGTTCCTGATGACTTTCAACGTGCTCAGCAACCTGGAAACGCTGCGTGGCCTAAAACCGACCCATATTGTCTTTCAGCCTCCCCAAGGCGCCCCGCCTGGCAGCGTTCCCCAAGAGAGCACTGCAGATCAATTATTGGCCACATTTGACGAGGCGACACACGGCCTTAAGGAAGTTATCCAGTCAGGGAATTACACCTTTCGTGACGGCGACCGCAACGCCAGTGCGGAGCAGTCCGTTTACGTGGCAGCCGCGCAGGGTGTGACGCTGACGGGTCGTCCCCGCCTATGGGATGCTGAGAGCCAGGCGAAATGCGAGCGTCTGTACTTTGATCTTGCTACGGACATTGCCGAAGGGACCGGCAAAGTGCAGAGCACCCACCTCGGAACTGGTGATCAGACGGCGAACGGGCAAGCCCCAGACCCCACAAACGTCTTAGCGGACCGCATGGTGGCGCAGCGGCGCGGCCAAACCGTACACTACGAGGGACATGTGCGCGCCTGGCGCGGCGCGGATGTCGTGGAATCCACCAGCCTGGACGTTTATCGGAAGGGGAAGCGGATGAGTTCCGGCGCCCAGGTGCTGACCTCCCATCTCCAACCTGCTTCCGATGGGGTGGGAACGCCGCCCTCCACCGGAACCGCCCGACGCGAAATGCGTCCGCTCACTGTACGTGCCGATTTCCTGGAGGCCTTCGACGCGGGCAGCAAAGCGACGTATCGTGGTCACGTTAAGCTCCAGACAGGCGAGACCACCATGGAAGGCGACAAGATGGATGTTTATTTCTCCCGCATCGGGACGGATCAAGACTCAGAGGTGGACCATGCCAATGCTGTTGGGCACGTCGTGGTTGTCCAACCGGGTAGACGAGCCACGGCGGAGCACGGCGAGTACTCCGCCAGCACCGGGGAAATCGTCCTCACCGGTGGGCCTCCCAGTGTCCGTGATGATAAGAAGGGCTTCACGACCGGCCAACGTTTGACACTGTTTGTCCACGATGATAGGCTTCTTGTGGAGGGAAGTGATGGGATACCCTCTTTATCGCAGCACCGCGTCGCGCCCTGAGCGACCATGCAGATTCTCTCTACAGTTGAGCTGACGAAATCGTATAAGGGACGCAAAGTCGTTGATAATATTAGCCTGAGGATTACTCAAGGAGAAGTGGTAGGGCTGCTGGGGCCCAATGGAGCAGGTAAGACCACGACTTTCTACATTATCGTCGGCCTTACCAGCCCGGATTCCGGTCAAGTGATGCTCGACGGAGCGGACATTACGGGCTATCCCATGTACATCAGGGCGAGAAATGGGATCAGCTACCTGCCGCAAGAGCCCTCCATATTCAGAAAGCTCACTGTGGAAGAGAATATCATGGCGGTTCTTGAGACCTTGCCGCTAACCCCGCACCAGCGCCGCGAGCGGCTGGAAGAGTTGGTCGAGGATTTAGGGTTGCAGCAGGTGAGGCGAAGCGAAGGGTACATGTTGTCGGGAGGCGAGCGAAGGCGGGTGGAGATCGCAAGGTCTTTGGTAATTTCACCCTCCTTCATACTTCTGGACGAACCGTTCTCGGGCATCGACCCGCTCACGGTTCAAGATATACAGAAGATCATTGTGCGTTTGAAAGGGACCGGGATCGGGGTCCTGGTAACAGACCACAACGTGCCCTACACCTTGCAGGTGACGGATCGGGCCTATATTATTAATAACGGACGGATTTTCCGCGCCGGGTCGCCGGAAGAATTGGGGCAGGACGCCGAGGTGAGAAGAGTTTACCTGGGCGATAGTTTCCGGTTGACAATGTAACCGGATCGCGCCAGTCTCTAGTGCTGGACAAGTTGTACGTCAGTTTGGCGTAGCGGCCGCTTAACGCCGCCAAGAAGCGACCCGCAGATGCGGGAGCGCTAGTACTAAGGATCATAGAATCGTATGGGTGGTGGCCCAGCTCCCAGAATCGGACTCAACCTCAAGGTGGCGCAGAAGCAGATTCTGACGCCAGGCTTGGTGCAAATGGTCAGTGTTCTCGCGCTCAATAAGCTGGAGCTGCGGGAGATGATTAACCGGGAGATGGTGGCCAACCCCGTTTTGGAAGAGGTCCCGGAGGACGTTCCGAGCATCGACGAAGTCGACAAGCGGACCGAGACGGAAAATGCAGAACACACACCGCCGGCCGCCGACAATCATGTCGTGGCCCGAAATGGCGCCCACCAGGATTCGTTCCAAGAGATTGATTTCGGTTCGTTCTTCGACGATTACCTCGATCCCGGATACCGATCTCCTGAAGCCGAGGTGGTCGAGCGGCCCTCCTTCGAGAATTTCCTTTCCCAACCCACGTCTCTGGCTGCCCACTTGGAATGGCAATTGAGTCTCTTAGTCTGTTCGGACTCGGTGCGCGAGGCCGGATATTCGATTATTGGCAATTTGAATGAAGACGGGTACGTAACCGCGCCGCTGGAGGAGATTGCGCAGACCGGCGCACACTCCTTGGCCGACGTCCAGGAAGCCCTGAGCCTGATCCAGGTGTTCGATCCGGTGGGAGTGGCGGCTCGGGACGTGCGCGAATGCCTTTTGATCCAACTGCACACACTGGCCCCCGATAATACGCTGGCCCAACAGATCGTTTCCGGCTACCTCAAGCAGCTCCAGAACAAGCAGTATCGTGACATCGCCCGCGCCCTCGACCGGCCGGTGAAGACCGTGGAGCGCTGCGTGGAGCTGATCCGCAAGCTCGATCCGCGGCCCGGCCAGCGCTATAACAACGCGGCGGCGCGGCTCATCGAGCCGGACGTGGCGTTTGTGAAGGCGGGAGATACGTACCAGGTGGTCATGAACGAAGACGGCCTTCCCCAATTGAGGCTCAGCCACCATTACCGGCGCCTGCTGGGAGAGGACACTACGACGCGCGAGGTGCGCAATTACGTCAAGGAACGATTCACCTCTGCCATTCAACTCATCAAGAACATCGAGCAGCGGAAACAGACGATCGTCAGGGTATGTGAGGCGATTATTCGCCGCCAAAGCGAGTTCCTGGATCGAGGTATCGACTACCTTCGTCCCATGATGATCAAAGAAGTCGCCGAGGAAGTGGGCGTTCACCCTTCCACCGTCAGCCGCGCCGTCGCGAGCAAATATGCTTACACCCCGCAGGGCGTTTACGAGCTGCGCTATTTCTTCTCGGAATCTGTGCGGGGACCTTCCGGAGCCGCGACTTCCTTGATTAACCTGAAGCGGCTGGTCAAGAAAATGATCGAGGAAGAAGACGTTGCGCACCCGCTTACCGACGACCAGATCACCCAGCAGTTGCAGAAAGTTGGATATTGCGTAACCCGCCGGACGGTAGCCAAGTACCGCGAGGATATGCGCATTCCGAGTACCCACCAGCGCAGGGTAAAGGCTTGAACCCCGAATTCGGAAGGTGAAAACGTTGGTCCCGCCTAGGTCCTTCGCCTGTCATTTCCCCCAGGAGGTCAGCCCATGAACATTGACTTTACCGGTCGACAAATGGAGGTCGGCGACGATTTGCGCCAGTACATGCGACGCAGGCTGCGCAAGATCACTCGCCTCTTGGGTGATGCGTACGAAATGCACGTCATCCTGACAGCGGAAAAACACCGCCGCCTGGCAGAAATCACTTTAAAAGTTCGCGATCATACTTTGGTAGGCATCGAGGAATCCGGGGATCCACGGGTCTCCCTGAATGGCGCCTTGAATAAGCTGGAACGCCAGGCCGTCCGCCTGCGGGAGAGAAAGCTCACCCGCAAGCGCCGCCCCAAGCCGACCACCACGGTGGTCCTGAATGTTCTGGGAACAAACGTGATCGAGCCGGAGGAACGCCGCACGATCGAGACCGAGAGAGTTCCGATCAAGCCCATGAGCGTTGACGAAGCAATCGCCGCTCTCGACCAGTCGAAAGCCGGCGCGGTCGTGTTTCGTAATCCCGATACTGAGCGCGTCAACGTCATTTATCACCGCCCCGATGGGAACTTAGGATTGATCGAACCGGAGGCGTAGAGGTCGGCAGGTGGGCAGTTCGGCAGGTAGGCAGATGGGGGATCGGGGATGAGTTGCGGAGCAGAGATGCGGATCCATGTATTTCCTGATAAAGGATGCACTGCCCGCGTACGAGCCGACCTGCCCAACTGCCGACCTGCCTATCTGCCGGTTCTGATTCTCCATGGCCGCCACCAAACCGCGGAAGCACTTCGTCCTGATCACGGGGATGAGCGGGTCCGGTAAGGCGTCAGTGCTCAAGGCCTTCGAGGACCTCGGCTATCACTGCGTGGATAACCTGCCCATTGATCTGATCGGGCAGTTCGTGGAACGATGCCAGCAACGGGCCAGCCGGACAGAGCGTGCGGCAGTGGTGGTAGACATTCGCGAAGGCGCGGCTTTGAGCCAGCTTCC
>JBELAJ010000284.1:0-10975 GCA_049508935.1 Terriglobia bacterium
ATGGAATTCGGCATGAAGAACAAGTTGCAGATTGACGCCGAAGGTTACGCCCATCCTCCGCAAACGCCGGGGACCGGAGTCGATTTCGATTGGGACTTCATCGACCGTTGCACCATTAAGAAGCTGTAGGGGTAGGGCTTACACTACCCCGGCCGATTAACCAGATGACACAGACGGGACGGGAAGCGGTCCCTTGCGAGGAACTAACAAAATGCCAACGTCAAAACTCAAGCGGTATGGACAGCTCATCGGATTGAAACCTGAGGCTTATGATAAGTACGCGGAGTACCATTCTAAGGTTTGGCCGGCAGTCTTGAAGACTATCTACGACTGCAACATTCGTAATTACTCAATCTTTTACAAAGATAATACTCTTTTCGCTTATTTTGAATATGTGGGCGAGAACTTCGATGCTGACATGGCCAAGATGGCTGCAGATCCCACCACCCAAGAATGGTGGTCCATCATGAAGCCTATGCAACAACCCATCCCGACGAGGGCCGAAGGGGAATGGTGGGCAGACATGAAAGAAGTGTTCCACATGGATTGAGCTGGGAGTTGAGTGAGTCCCGTCCGGTCTGGCGCGCAACGCAGCAGCCGCGCATCAGGGGCGGCGTCCCTCGAGTTTGGCCAAGGCTTCCTGCATGAAGGCATCTTCAGGGAACAACGCCACGTAGCGCCTCAGAGCCTCGTGGGCCTTGGGGATTTGCTTCAGGGTCAGATATCGCAATACCAGCGATTTCTGAATGTCCCGCGCAAAAGGCCAGGCGGCAGCGCCCTTCTCGAGGACCTGGGCTGCTTCCTCGACTCGCCCCATACCGGCCAGGGCCTCACCGAGATCCACATACGTGCTGGCGTAGTCCCCCCCCTTTTGAAGCGCCCTGCTCAGGTAATCAACCGCTCCGGCGTCGTCCTTTTGTTCCAAGGCTGTCCGGCCCAGAGCGCAAAGGACCGTTGGGTCGTCCGGCGCGGACTGCTTCAATTGTTCCAGAAGGTCATAGTAGTAACGGCTAAGGCTGGGGACCTTCTGCGAGACATCAGCGTAGGCCAGGAGTTTGGTCACCGCAGGTATGGGCCGCGTTGCATCCGCCCCTCGCCTGTTGATGCAAACCAACCCGGGCAAGTCGGGACTTATCTCATCAAAAGCGTAGTCCGGGTAGGGCTGTCCGGCGCGCCGCACGATGCGATGGGCCGTGTCATTCGAATGGGGGATACCCGCCGTCGGCTTCCTGGGCATGTGACATCCGACGCAGTCGTTGGCCGGAGTTTGCTTCATACGACTCTCAAGGGGCAGTTTGCAACTGTCGTTATTGTGACAGGTGAAACACCGCTCCCGGTAAAAGGCTGCCTTGTTTTCCTCCGTGGGCCGTTGGTGGATTACGTGGCAGGTGATGCACCGCAACTGGCCGTTGCTGTCATGAAAACAGCGGCTCATTTCCATATTGGAGTTTTTCCACCAAAGCGGCGTGGCCAGGCTGCCTCGCTGGGGAGGAAGATTTTCCATCCGGTCCAGCTCCGCACGTTGCGCCACTGTCACCGGAAGCTTGAATATCGCTGTCGTTTCGTACAGTCGAGTTCCCGGCCGGAAGTCCAGATAGTTCTTACCCGGCTGGAGGACGCGTGTGTTCCCGCCCTGGTGGCAGTTCATGCAGATGTCATCCGCTAACCGCGGTGGAAGATCAGCCGGGTTTACGATCGAGTCATCAACCTTTCTCCGGCTCAGTTCAGGATGCTGCGTCAGTTCCTCGACGTGCAACTGTCCGGGCCCGTGGCAGCACTCGCAACCGATCGCATAATCCATGAAACGGAATGGCGGATCGCGATACATGCCATCGCGGTTGGGCACGCCTTCAGGTTGTCCGTTATGGCAGGCAAGGCAGCCGCTGGTAATGGGCCGGCTGAAGGCGAAGTCCATCGCTTCGTAGCCTGGGGAAAGTTCCCACTGGTTGTTGCGGAGATAGTATGAAAGCGGCGCCTCGAACATCCAGTCACCTAGCCGGATCACGTAAGTATAACCGGTGAGGGGTCCTCCGATCCGGTAATCGAGTTTATTGGTTGCGCTAAAAACCTTGTTGCCCTTCTCATCAAGCTGGTACTCGCTTTGGTATACGTCGGAGCCCACTCGGGCCACCTGGAAGTAGCGGTCAAGATTCTTGACATATACGGTGACGGTTCGAGGAACTCTGGCGAGTTCGGCCGGTGTATTCGCCGGGGTCATCGAGCTGCCCATCGGGACACCTTGGAAATCGCGGCAGATCTGTTCGTGGCAAACGGAAGCGGCGCAGGACTTCGAGCCCGTGAAGCCCACGCCAGGGGCCGTGTTGCGGTACACGACATTCTGCGGCTCTCTGCCCCACGACGGCAACGCCGACAACGCGATAATAGCGACCAAGACACACACTGATGTCTTCATCCGCGTCCTGAGCTCCGCTTACTTAAGGTCGACGCACAAGGTCCAGGGGCGGCTCTACAGGCTATAGCAGGAAGTTCAGGTCGCCCGGTGCTCGCCTGCCACGATAGACGTGTCTGAAGGCGGTGGGGCAGTGGATTCTCGGATCCTGAGCTCTGCATTCAGCCTGACCACACTTCGCTTGCCGCCTCGGAGTCCCCTGCTCTTGGCTTCGATCTCCTCCAACAACGATTCCGCGGCGATCTTGCCAATCTCGTAGCTCGGTTGAGCGACGGCTGTCAGGGGAGGCGAAAACAACGTGGCCCAACTGAAGCCATCGTCCCCCATCACAAAATCATCGAAGCTCAGGATACTGACTTCTCCTGGGCAGGCCACTTTGAGCTCCAGGCAAGCCCGCATCAGTCCCAGCGTCATGTCATAATTGCTCGAAAAGATCGCAGTGGGCGGAACAGGCAGTTTAAGAAGCTGCATACCGCAACAATACCCACCCTTCAGCCGATAACCCCCATTGAGGAAATATTCCTGAAGAATCGGGTGCCCGTCCTCCTGCATGGCTTTGCGAAACCCCTCGGTTCGCTCGAAAGCTGTCGAGCGGTCTGGAGGGCCGGTGATGATGGCAATTCGCTTGTGGCCAATCTCGATAAGATGGCGTGTGGCTTCATAAGCAGCCTTCACATTGTCGATCACGACGGACGAAGCGTCGAAACCCGGAGGAAGGCGGTCAACCAGGACGATGCAAAGGTCGCTATGCCTGGGCCAATGGGAGGCGGCTTGGGAGTCAGCGGAAGCCAGCAGAATCCCGTCCACGCGACGGGAGAGAAGCACGCCGAGCTGGTGGCGCTCTTTAATGGCGTCGTCATCAGAAACACATAAGATCGCCGAGTATCCATTCTTATGCGCCACGTCCTCGATCCCTCGAAAGACCTCACCGAAGAACATACTGGCCATGTTGGGAAGGACTACGCCGATGGTTGACGTCCTGCGGACCTTGAGACTGCGCGCGATCTGGTCGGGACGGTAGTCTAGGGTTCGTATAGCCGCTAAAACCCTCTCCTTCAGATCGGGGCTGACTCTCTTCTTCCCATTGATGACTGCGGAAACAGTGGCGACGGACACTTCAGCAAGTTTGGCAACGTCCCGCATGGTCCGCATGAGTTTCCTCCTCGGCGGGGCTCCCTGGCTGAACCGGCCTAAAGCTCGCATAACGTTTTCCCACAAGAACTGCTGAATGTCAACCGATCTTTCAAGTTGAAGGAGTGCGAGCGCCTGTATCCTAAAGAAAAGAGGTTACTTACTTGCATCTAATTACCCGCCTCAGAACCGCCCAAAGGAATCTTGGGAAAAGCTGCATATCGTTTAGCAGTTTGTACTTGACACGGTCTATCCGCTGTGGTAGAAAACTGTCCGTTCCCACCCGCGTACTCTACAATGGGAACGAAATGGAAGCGGCTGCGTATCCTCATCCTCCCGGCCACGGGCTTTGTGCGGGGTGGGGACGGGTCATGGGTTAACAAGACAGGTCATTTAAGCAAAGCGATCGCTGAATCTCAGAGGAGGATAACCTATGGATACACGGCATGGGTTAGTCGGGTTGTTGTTTTTACCGGCTAACTCTTTTTTGCACCGGCGGCAGAGGCCAGGACGCAACGAACGAGTCACCAAACGATTCCATCGCTGGGCAGCATCATCTTCCCCACTGCCACTCGTGGTGCTCCTGCTCGTGGGCGTTTGGTTTTTGTTTCCAGCGATAGCTTCGGCGCAACTTTCCAGCGCCGCAATTAACGGCACTGTGCAGGATAACTCGGGCGCCATCATCCCGGGCGCCACAGTGGTCCTACACAATGTCGATCAGAACGTCGATCGGTCAGTGACCACCAACGAGGTTGGTTATTACCTGATCTTGGACATCATTCCGGGAAGCTATAACCTCGCCGTAAGCAAACAAGGGTTTACCGCCGCGCGACAGTCAGGCATCACCTTGGTAGTGAACCAGACCGCCACTTTCAACTTCACGCTCTCTCCAGGAGTTGTGACGCAGACGGTCAACGTTCAAGCGAGTGCTGCGTCCCTGGAGGCCTCGACGGCCGAGCTTGGGGTTGCCATCGTCAAGACCGAAGTGAACGATCTGCCGCTAAATGGACGGAACTTTACACAGTTGCTCAACCTTACGCCCGGAGTCAGCACGATTGACGTTTCGCAGAACTCCGCCGGCGCGGGCGGCATCTGGTCCACGCCCATCGGCACTTTCACTTATCCCGCGGTCAATGGGCAAACTAACCGCAGCGATCTTTTCTATGTCGATGGAATCAACGATCAAGGGTCGTTCGGCAGCACCTATGTAGTTGCTCCGGTGGTCGATGACATTCAGGAGTTTAAGGTCCAATCCCACAACGACGATCCTTCCTACGGAGGGGCCTTGGGGGGGATCGTCAATGCTGTGACAAAATCCGGCACCAACGCCCTCCACGGTTCGGCGTGGGAGTTCGCGCGCAATACCTCGTTTGACGCCAGGAGCACCTTCCTGGCCAACCGCACCCCGTTCCAGCAAAACCAATTTGGTGGCACCATCGGAGGCCCGGTGGTTCTGCCGGGCTACAACGGTCACAATAAGACCTTCTTTTTTGCCACTTACGAAGGTTTCCGCAACCACACCAATGCACAGAATTTCTACAACACTCCCACCGCCGCACAACTCACCGGGGACTTGAGCAGTGTTTCGGGACAGATCTATAACCCGAACTCGGGATTGACGCAGCCGTTCCTGTGTTCGGGAGGAGCCTCCGTTCCGGTTAACTCCGACGGCACCCAGACTGCCAGCCCCGGGAGTACCCCTTGCAACATTATTCCGCCCTCGCTGCTCAACCCGAATGCGGTGAATTACGCCAAGACCCTCTATCCTGCCGCGAACCTCACGCCCACGGCCGGTTTGAACTTCAACGGACTTGACACGACCAAGACTATCACCCGCCAAGACGAGGGGAACGCGCGGTTCGACCACACCTTCAACGAGAAAAACAGCATGTGGGTCCGGTATACCGGTTACAGCCAGCCCTCCTCCGGCTCGGGTGGATTTGAGGGCATTGTTCATAGCATCTACTCGCATGGCTACAATACCGGCGTGAATTTCACCCACTCATTTGGTGGCAACGCCTTATTGGATTTGGAGTTTGGGCGCGACAGCGCCAATATCAACCAGTTCACGCATTACGTGAACACGGCCGCGCCCTCCTCCTTTGGCTTTTCGCCAAACTTCTACGGCAACTTCCAGGGTGGGGCGGCGTTTATTCCGAACGCGGTCATCCAGGGGTTTCTCGGCAACCTCAACACCAGCGCCCATAACGCCACCCAAGTGGACAAGACTCACCTGAGCGACATTTGGGAATGGAAAGGCAACTTCACCAAGAACTACCTGCACCACACCTTTCGGATGGGCGTCGATTTCACTTCCAACAACGCTGACGCCCTGTATCTGAACGCCTCTGAAACCTACTACCCCTCTGAAACCGCCTACTACGGTTCAACAGGTTCCGGCCTGCCGGCCACCGGATCGGGCGGCAACTCGCTGGCGTCATTCTTGCTGGGCCTGCCGAATAGTTACTCCCGGCGCGACACGCGCGAGACCCAGCACGGCGGCTGGGTTGACGGCTTCTATTTCGGCGACCAGTGGAAAGCAACCTCCAGGTTAACCGCCAATCTGGGACTTCGTTACGACGTGACGCTGATACCCGTTTACGGAAACAATCCCAGCGTGGATTACTACGTAGGCGACCTGGACGGCAATACCGGGCAGTACATCCTGACGCGTCAACCGCCCTCTTGCGCCACTACCAACGCGGCGCCTTGCATTCCCGGCGGCTCGCTTCCAGCGCACGTGATCGTAACTCCGCTCAGTGGCGGCGCTATTTATCATACCGACTGGAGCAACTGGCAGCCGCGGCTTGGACTCGCTTACCAACTGCGTCCCAATACGGTTCTGCGCGCGTCGTATGGCAGGTTCTTCGACAATTGGGGCGCCATCACCCAGACCGCGCAGAACTTTGAAGGCACCTGGCCCACACTTGGCCAACTCGGGGGTAGCAACCTAAACCTCCCTGTGGCGGGATCGCACGTCGGGACCTATGCCGACCCTGCTAATCTGGGGACCGCCAGCCAACCGCTTCCTCCGCCCACCCCGTTTGGCAACCAGACCTGGTACGCCGATCCGTTCCTCAAGCGGCCACTTTCTGACCAGTGGAACTTCGGAATTCAGGAGGCCCTCGGAAAGAATACGGTTCTGACGGTGAACTACGTCGGCTCGCATGACGGCAGGCTGGACATGGGGATCTGGACGAACACGGCTCTCACGCCCAGTGCCAGCGGCTACTCACCCTCCCGGTCACCATACCCCTATATCACTCCCACCGACTTCGACCAGAGCATCGGCCGGAGCAGTTACAACGCGCTGCAAGCCTCGATGAATGGTAAGGTCGGCGGGAACTTGACTTACCTCATTTCATACACCTGGTCCAAGAGCTTGGATCTCGGCTGCTCCGGGTGGTACGGCGTGGAGGGATGTTCAATTCAGGACGCCTACAACCTGAACGCCGATAAGGGGCCCTCTGCGTTCGACGTACCGCAGATCCTCTCACTCTCGTGGGTATATCAGCTACCGATCGGCCGCGGCCAGCATTGGTCCACCAGCAACAAGGCTCTCGACTATGTGATCGGCAACTGGCAGTTCAATGGCATCGCTACCTTCACATCTGGAACGCCCTACACGGCGGGTGTGGGCGGAGAAGAAGATATAGCCGGGGTTGGTGGGACGGAGTACAACAGCTTCGGCTCAGGAAGCGGCGGATATGAGCGACTGGACATTGTCGGCAATCCGAAGCTTTCCAGTCCAACTCCCGCCCTGTGGTTTAACACCGGCGCCTTCGTTGTTCCAGCGGCGGGCACCTACGGCAACGTGGGGCGCGATACGTTGCGCTCGGATCCCTATAAGAACTTCGACCTTTCCTTGTTCCGACAGTTCCCTATCGCCGAGGACAAGAAGCTCGAGTTCCGCTTCGAGATGTTCAACGCCTTCAACCAGGTGGTTTACAGCCCGCCCAATGCAGCCTTTGTCGACCCGACCTATGGCGCGGTGTCAAGTACTGCCAACACCTGGCGTCAAATGCAGTTTGCCCTCAAGCTCTACTTCTGACACGGTCTGCTCAACTCTCAAGCCGGCAGGTTCTTCAAAGCCTGCCGGCTTACTTTTTCAATTGACGATTTTCGGGCCACGATTGATGATTGGCTGGAGAAGGAGTTGAGGAGTCACTTGCTCAATCGCCGGCCGCCGCTCTGCCGTGGAAGCGCGGACGCCCGCGTTTGGCGCACGCAGCTTGCCGACGATCCCGGGAAGAAGCCGCGGATCCCGAAACAGGGCGGCCGCGTTACCCATTCCAGGGCGGCCGCAGCCCTTCCTATTGGCCTCATACTCACCCTTTGTGTTTCGGCTGGTCCGCGTAGCTCAATCGGGGCAAGCCCCCTAGTTGGCAGCGCGCAGGGAAAGACCGCTCCCGCTGCCACAACCTCCCAGGGGCCCCCTAGCCTGCCGAAAGTCTGCCTGGATCAGATTAGATTCACGGGAAAGATCACGGACCTGATCGCTGCCGTCCGCACCCATCCGACGGCCGACGCCTGGAACGCAATCGGCTCTCTTTATGCGCAAAACGGGGCACTGGAGTGCGCGATTCCGGCCTTCGAGACGGCGCTAAATCTTCAGCGTGACTTGGCCGAGTCCCGCTACAATCTCGCGCTAGCTTTAGGCAAGAGCGGACAAACCGCAAGAGCCACTCGCGAACTGGAAACGCTGATCCGGGAAAAGCCGCAATTTGCCGGGGCGCACTACGCGCTGGGCTCGCTACTCGCGAGTGAGGGGAAACCGGCTGCCGCCGAGCGCGAATACGACACTGCCATCCGGTCCGATCCGCATTTCTACGCCGCCTATCTTGGTCTGGCTCAGATTCTCGAGAGCCAAAGCAAAACCTCCGCAGCCGTCTCCTGCCTGCAACATGCCCTCGCCCTCAAACCGCCGCGCGAGGTGGCCGAGCAACTCCAGGCGGCGCTGGAGAGGGCGCGCGCGGAAGGCCGGCGAGTCCGTGAGGAAAGGCGTCCGTCGAACCCAGAGAACGCCGCGGGTCAGCTCAACAACCAGGCAAACCAACTTCTGGCCGAAGGGAAAGTTCAGCAGGCCGTTGACACCTACCGCAAGGCTTTGCAATTGAATCCTGGTTACGCGCAGGCGCACTTTAACTTGTCGCTAGCCTTGGACAAATTGGGCGCCCTCAGCCAGGAACAGGCGGAGTTGGAAGAAGCGGTGAAGCTGGATCCGAAATTGGGCCTTGCGCACGATCAGTTGGGCTTGCTGGCTTTACAAAGCGGGAAACTGGAAAAAGCGGAACAGGAATTCAACAGCGCTTTACTTATCGACCCGAGGGATGCCGAGGCCCGGGACAACCTGGGCGTGGTCTTCAGCCTGAAAGGTAACGATGCCCAGGCCATCACGCAGTTTCAGCAGGCCATCGAAAGCAACCCCAAGAACGCCAAGGCATACGCGCATCTCGGAATGATGTACGCCAAGCGCCGGGAGTACGCGGAGGCGGAGCGACAGTTCCAGACTGCGATCAACGTCGCCCCGGACGACGAAGCCGGCTATACCGCGCTGGGAATGCTCGAAGCCAAGACAGGTCGCGAAGCCGAGGCGATTCGGAATTTTCGCAAAGCGGTAACCCTGGCCCCCGGCTCCGCGGATGCGCATGTGAATCTGGGTATAGCACTGGCCGATCAATACGATCTGGCGGGGGGATTGGCGGAATTCTCGGAAGCCATTCGCCTTGACCCTCACTCGGCCAAAGCACATTACAACCTCGGCCGTTTCTACTTCTACACCGCGAAATACAACCAGGCTCGGCAGGAGTTGGAGACGGCCTGCCGGATTCAGCCGGACTTTGCAGAGGCGCTTTACTCCCTCGCGCTGACCGAGAGGCAGCTCAATGATGCCGCGCGCGCCACGGAGTTACTCGAGAAGGTTGTCGTGCTCAGTCCGGACAATTCCGACGCGCATTATCTCCTGGGTCAGTACCTTTCCCAGGCAGGGCAGACCGACGAAGCGATCACCCATTGGAAGGCCGCGGTGCGGCTGGACCCCAGTCAATCCCAGTCTTTGTACAATTTGGCCCGAGCCCTCGACAAGCGTCATGCCCCCGAAGCACAGGAGTATATGCAGCGTTTTCGCGAACTCGAGAACCGCGAGCGTATTTTCGATCGAGTCCAATCGCTTGGGAACTTCGCCATCGAATCCGCGAACGCCCAGAACTGGCCCCAGGCCGTGGAGCAGATGAAAGAGGCCATCCAACTCTGCGGGCAATGCGCCCAAAGCGCCCACCTGCATCGCAACCTGGGATTGATTTACTGCCGCACCGGAAACACGCAGGAGGGAGAGAAAGAGCTTCGCGCCGCGCTTCAGCTCGACCCAAGCGACGAAGACGCGAAGAAAGCCCTGGCCCTGCTGGCCAACTTGCCCCCCGCTCCTCAAAACTAATCAGGTGTAGCATTGGCGTAAAAAAGTGGCACGGGCGCCCCGCCCGTGACCAGTCACGGCCAAGATGGCCGTGCCACTTCCGCCCACCATGCGTGGTCGTCGCGCTGCGGAATGTGGCAAGGCGCCTGATCCCGGACGCGCTGAGTCATGAATTCGGACAGAACTCGCTGGCTCGCCGCGGGTCGCGCTTCGCCCCTAGGCGGGAGTGCGGTACAATCGAGTGGTTCACCGACAGTACAGCGAAACAGGGGCTTAGCTTTTTGGGAGCTACACTCGAGCCTGCCCTCGAGAGCAGGCACGATGGGAGGAAGCATGTCCAGCGCTCACCCGGATCTCGACTTTAAACCGGAAATGCCGCGGCGAATGGATCACGGCATCGGCATCGTGGGGGCCGGCGGCGCACAAGCGGGCTTTAAGGTTGTGGGAATCACCGACAAGGACCGCCAGCGCGCGGCCAAGACCGCCGCCGACCACAAGATCCCCAAAGTCTACAGTTCGCTTGAGGAATTGGTGGCCGACCCGGAAATCGAGATTGTGGACATTGCCGTGTACCCGTGGGAGACGCTGACCATCGGTGAGCATGCGATTCGTGCCGGGAAGAACATTCTCTGCCAGAAGCCCCTATCCGATGAATATGGCAAAGCAGTGCGCCTGGTGGAAATGGCTCGGGAGGCCAAGCTGAAGATGGCGGTGAACCAGCAGATGCGCTGGACGGTGGCCGTTCGCGGCAGCCGGCAACTTTTGACCCAGGGATGGCTCGGCACTCCGACTTACGGCACCATTCAGGTTCACTGCCAGACGGACTGGTCGATGTGGCCGTGGATGTACACCCGCAAGCGCCTCGAGGTGCTGAACCACAGCATCCATTACATTGACTCTTTGCGTTACCTCTTCGGTGAACCCGACCGCGTCTTCACCAGCGGCAGCCGCATGCCCGGGGAGCCCACCGAGGCGGAGACCCGCACCATCACCATCTGGGAGTACGATTCCGGTTTGCAGGT
>JBELAJ010000285.1:0-10311 GCA_049508935.1 Terriglobia bacterium
CGGTCCCAGTCGAACAGGCTGATGCTGATCGTGCCTTGAATTTCGCCGATCCCCGCCATGGTCTGAGCGGTGCCCAGCGCGCCGTAATCGCCGTTGACCGACAGTTTGGGGAAGTAGCGCGCTCGCGCGGCCTTCTCCTGCTCGACGAGGGACTGGCGCTCGGTGAGGAGCGAGCGATAATCGGAGCGCGCCTCGAGCGCTGTGCGCAGCGCCTCGTCGATCGGGGGCGCCGGCACCGGGTGGAATTCCATGTGGCCGGCCAACTCTAGCGGTGTTCCGGGGCTGATTCCCATGAAGCGCGCCAGGGCGAGCAGAGACGTCTGGTAAGCGTCCCGCTCCACCAGCAGGGTCTGGCGGTCGCGCGCCAATTGCACCTGGGCGCGCACCAGATCCACAGCCGTCGCCAGCCCCTGGTCGTGCTGGTCGCGCGCCAACTTTTCGAGCGCCTGCGAGGTGGTGACGCGGGATTCCGCCGCCGCAACCTCTGCGAGCCCGACTTCCGAATCCAGATAGAGCCCTGCAGTCTCCCGCACCACCAGGTCGCGCGTGTCCTGATAAGTAAGCTTCGAGGCCTGCACCTGTTTCTCAGTCGCTTTCAGATTGTGGTAAGCCTCGCGGTCGATCAGTGGCTGGCTGGCGAGAATACGCGAATCGTAATGATTGAAAGCCGGAATGACCGAGGGGATGGGGATGTTGGGAATAGAAGTGAACCCCAGGGCGCCCAGATTGACGTTCTGCCGGTTTGCCAGCAAGTTCCCCGACACGTGCGGCAGCAGCGAGGCCTCGCGCCGCTCGCGCGTCCCCATTAGTTCCTCGACTTGGGTCCCGGCCACACGCACGCTCAGGTTGTTTTTGAGCGCCAGTTCAATCGCTTCTTTCAAGCTCAGCCGTCGCGGGATTTCCTGTTGGGCGATCACAGGTTTTCCCCAAGCCAGCAACAGTGCCGCCAGCGACACCGCCCATGCCCGATACAGCTTCATGAATGGTTTCCACCTTTCTATCTTCGATCAGAGGACGGTTAGTTGTTCATCTGCTTTTTCAGACTGTGCAACACGAACTCCCGGTGCGCGCTCATATAAGAGTCCAGATCGAGCCGATATCGCGCACCCAATATCAGGTTCCACACGACGGCCAGAACACCGGGAGCAACCAGGATCTGCGGAAAGTCCTTGACTTTCGCCGTCCGAAACTCGCCTGATGCCTCGCCCTTCTCCAGCACCTGGCGTAGGGCGGTGACCCCAGGCTCGATAATCTCCCGATAGAAAATGTCGGACAGTTGAGGGAACTTACCGCCTTCCGCAATCAACAGACGAAGAATGGCCCGCGCCTTTGCGTTTTTGACTACGTGGGCGTAGTGCCGTGCCTGGAGCTCGCACAAGAGCGCTTCAGCAGAGCCGGAGAAATTTTCAACAAAGGGGATAAGCTGATCGAAAACCGGCCGGATCATACTGCGGACCACCGCCCGAAAGAGCCCTTCCTTATCCTTGAAGTAGAGGTAGATCGTTCCTTTCGCTATTTCCCCGCGCTCGGCGACGTCCTCAATGCGAGCGGCCGCATAGCCGTTGGCGGCGAACTCCTCGAAGGCGGCCGCCAGGATTTCTTGAGGGCGTCCCTCTTTGGGCTTCCGCCCCCGCCGAAGTGTTTTCTTCGGTCTGCGCCGGGCCGGGTGCTTCGCGCTCATGGACCTTGTCTCCTTTAATGACTGAACGGTCAGTCATTAATTCAAAGTTGAAGATTACTCGGCACAAGAGGGTTTGTCAAGATGATTCCAGCGACTTTCTGAGGATTGCAGAATCAAGTGAAATTACCCCCTCATCCCCCGACCCCTCTCCCCCAAGGGGGCGAGGGGAGAAACAATCTGAGTTTATGCCCACGCCCCCTTGGGGAGAGGGTGGCGCACAGCGCCAGGTGAGGGGGTTGGACCGTCACGATATTATGTAATCTTCACTAGTGTGGCGCGGCGGGCAGGGTGATGCGGCCCACGGTCTTTATATTGAGCTCCACCTGGTTGCCCACGCGCATCAGCATGCCGCCGGGATTCCTCATACCCCAATCCACATAGGGAATCAGGAAATGGGTGGTGACGGTCAACTGGTCGCCGCTCCGGGTGACCGTGGTAGCAAGATTGGAGTCGTGTTCGATGCCGTGCAGCTTGAACATGCCGCTCAATTGCAGCGCCGACTCTCCTTCGGTTTCGAGGCGGCCGTCGATTTGGGTGGGGATGAAAGTGGCTTCAGGGTACTTGCGGGTCTCTAGAACTTCTCCTTGGATTTTGCGATCCAGCGAGACGTTGTCACTCGCCTCGCTTGTCATATCGACAACTACTGAGCCGTCGGCTTTTCCCCTAGTCGGGCTGAAGCGGATCGTCCCGCTTTTCAATTTGAAGGTCCCGTGCACAGCGCGAATAGCCCCGGGCAGGGTGAATTGAATCTGCGTCTGCGCTGGGTCGAGTTCGAACACCGCTTGCTGCGCGGACAGGGGGAAAGGCAAGCCTAAGGCAACAACAAGTGCAGCCCAAACGAGAGTGCGTCGTAATCTCAAATCTGACCCAATTCAGCTAAGGGAGCTATATCAACTCCCCATTTCCCCATTGCCTTGTATCGTTATGACCAGCGGAGCAATACGAGTTCCGAGCAGAAGCCCGGCCCCATTGCACCCAGCAGGCCGAACGTTCCCGGGGCGGGGTGGCGGTGGTGCATCACGTCCTCGAGCACCAGAAGAACCGACACAGAGGAGATATTGCCCACCCTTCGCAGGCATTCCCAGGAGGCCTCGATGGCCCGGTCGGGAAGTTTCAGCGTCGCCGCCATCGCAGAAAGCACTTTGGGACCCCCGGTGTGCAGAATCCAGCTCCCGATATCTTTCCGGGTCAAACCATTGTCGCCCAGAAACTCGTCCACGTCGTGCGCCCAGTGGCGCTCCACCATGGCCGGTACTTCGGGCGACAAGACGATGCTGAAACCTTTTTCGGAAATGTCCCAGCCCATCACCTGCTCGGTGTGGGGATAGAAGACCGAGCGAGTGGCCAGAATTTCCGGCCCTGCCGCCTCCCTGTCCGATCCGGTCACGAGCACCGCCGCCGCTCCATCCCCAAACAAGGCGGCGGAAATCAAGTTGGCGATCGAAAGGTCATCACGCTGTATGGTGAGCGAACAAAGCTCGACTGCAAGCAGCGCCGCGACCTGGCCGGGGTAGGCGCGGACGTAGTCGGCGGCGCGGGAGATGCCCGCCGCTCCGGCCACGCACCCTAAACCGAAAATCGGCACGCGCTTGATATTCGGCGACAGCCCCATGCGATTCACCAGCCGCGCATCAATCGAGGGGCTCGCGATGCCCGTCACGGACACGACGATGAGAGTGGCAATCTCGCCGGCGTCCAACCCTGCCCGCGCCAGCGCGCCGCAGAGGGACTGCTCGCCCAGCGCCTGAGCGGTTTCGATGAAGGCGTCATTCGCCTCTCCCCACGATGCGATCTCGTAGTATGCGCTGAGGGGAAGCGTAAGGTAGCGCGCCTCCACGGCCATGTGGGAATAGATCCGTTCCAGGCGCTGCGGATTGGCGAGCTTCTCACCGAAATACTTCTGCAACGCTTCAACCAGAACCTTCTGGGGGTAGTAGTGCTCGGGAAATGCGCTTGCCACAGCCGCGATTCGCATCGCTTACACCTACCTGCGCCTTAGCGCGACCTCTACAGGCCGCGGAAAACCCTTTTGAGCGTCATCCTGAGGAGCCGAAGGCGACGAAGGATCTCTGCAGTTCGTTGAAACCGGAACTGCCGAGATTCTTCGCTTCGCTCAGAATGACAGAACTCAAGAGTTTCTGCCGAAGCCTGCTTCGGTCAGTATGTTGAAGGCGGACCCAAAGGTCGGCGCCACGGAACGCTCGAAGACGTGGTCCTAATGAAGCCGCTCGAGTTCTCTCTGGTATAGCGTGTTGTTTGGAAACTGCTGTACCAGCCCCGCGAGCAGTTCCTTTGCCTCGTTACTGTTCTTATCTCGCAGAGCGGCAACGGCAAGCAGTAGCCGTGCGAAGGGCTGCAGGTAGTGTCCTTTCTCAGCCGTTAGCCGGAGTTTTTGGAGCCCCTGGTCCTTATCGGTCTCGGCCCCGTACATTCTCAAGACCCAGCGAAGCGGGGCGGGTTTTAAGCCCAGAATGTAGTTCTCAACTCCAATGGCCAGATAAGCATCGTAACACGTCGGGTCACGGGCCAACAGGCTCTGGGCCAAAAGCCCGGCGCTCTTCATCTCCCCCACGGAGGCGAGATATCTTTTGTCGATTAGGGCCAGATAATCCGAACGCAACCCCAGGTCCATGACCTTGGCCAAGAGGGCGTTCCCATCCCCGGGCGACCGCGCCAGCACACGATCCGCAATCTGTTCGCTCAATGTCACTGACGCGTCAAAGGCTCTTCTCGTTACCGGGTCGGGAGCCAACTTCTTGCTCTGCTTGAATTTCTGATCGTCCAAAAACAGCTCCCACTGTAGCACACCCAGGCGGTCGAATTCGGAAAAGAGGTAAGCCGCAGCGTCCGAAGCAGGTCCCAGCGGATCATCCGGGTGCAATTGCTCCCAGCCCTTGAACGTCCTGTGCGCCTCCTCAAACTGGAGATTATACATTTGGCGGAATCCCAAATCGAGCGGAACGGTGGGGGAAAGCGGCACTCCTGCGCGGTCGCGAAACGCAGATCCGAGCACGGCGATCCCGGCACAGAATAGGGCAAGTGCTGCGCGCATACGGCGTCGGTCCCTGGAAACGGTACTCTATTTTTTAAAGTCTGTGAATACCCTGCGAGCCTTCCTTTGGATGCCGCCAGCGGGGTCGAGGTTGCGGAAGACGAGCGAAAGGCTGGCGCTGCCCTCAATTGACGCTAGGTCGCCGTTCTTATAGGATAGAGAAGCAGAGAAGTAGCGAGAGAATGATCGTGCCGCCCTTACACCTCAATCTCCGATTCCGTACGCGCCTGGCGCTGGTGATGTTTGTCACCATGACTTGCACCGGCGCTATTCTCACCTGGAACTACGTCAACCATCGGCGCGAGATTCTGAACTACGTCTCCGGGGAGGCATCGCGGCTAGTGACCGTCAGCCAGCTTGCGCAAACTCAAATTCCCCCGAAAGCGAGTGTAGACGAGGCTCTAAGACTCTACCAGAAGAGATACGAGGAACTGGGTCTTTCCAGCGTATCCATCACTTCCACAGAAGGCAAAGTGGTGTCGAGCAACAACCCGACCATCCAGGTGGGAAAGAAGATCATCTTCAAGAAGCGGCGACTTGAAACCCGGAAGGACCCCGTGCGTCGTCTGGACGCAGAGTTTCCTGTTATCGAGCCTTCGACGTCGACTGATCAACCCGGCTTCACAATTCAATATCCCTTAGTGCTGGGCGATAAGGTGATCGGGTATGCGTTTATCCATGGCGAACCCGATCGGGTTACAACTCTCTCTCGGTTGTGGTACAAGCAGCGGCTCGCCTGGATTCTGGGAACGATGCTGGCGGCGTTGTGCGTGGTGCTGTACCTGGCATTTCGTTTCACCAAGCCAGTGGATCAACTGGTGAAAGGCGCGCAGCAGGTGGCCGCGGGTAACTTGTATGTGGCGTTGCCGGCGAGTGGTGAAGACGAGATCGGACTGCTGGCGCAGACATTCAACCAGATGGTGGAAAAGTTGCGGGAGAACCGGGCGCTTCAGGAGCGGCTGAATGAAGCGGAGAAACTCTCCTTGCTGGGGCGGTTCGCGGCGACGGTGGCGCACGAAGTTCGCAACTCCTTGAACTTCATCAATCTCTCCATCGACCAGATTCGCGCCAAGCATCAGGACGGCGACGACCGCGTGGCGCGCGACCTGCAACGAAACCTGGCGAATATCAAGGACGAAATCAGCCGCTTGAATCACCTGGTGAATGACGTGCTGACCGCCGGACGCCAAGCGCCCCCTACCCTCGTGCCCTGCGACCTTAAGGCGACGCTGACCGAAGCGCTGACGGTGGTGGGCCGGCAGGCGGACAACCAGGGCATCCAAATCAAGCAGGACCTGGCGCTGGACCTGCCGATTTTCCGCCTGGATTCGGCGCAGATGAAGACCTGTTTCTTGAACATTCTGACCAACGCGATCCAGGCTATGCCAGGGGGAGGCCAACTGCGCATTTACGCGGTAACCACCAAGTCGCCCAAGAACGGCGATTGCCTCCAGTTGCACTTTGCCGACACCGGCCCTGGCATCCCCTACGCCGAACGAGAGAAAGTATTTGCCCCTTTTTATTCCACCAAAGCGACCGGCTTCGGTCTAGGATTGGCCATCGCCAAAAAGATCGTTGAGGATCACGCGGGGCGGGTCTTCGTCGATGCCGGAGTTCGCCCTGGGACAGACCTGGTGGTCGAGCTTCCACTACCCCAACCCTCGCAGCCTGAGCGCGCCGAACTGGCTGCTTCGCCCGCAGCGTGAGGATAATGCTCAATGGCCTCGGGAAGTATCCTGGTAGTTGACGACGAGCAGCGTCAACGCGAAATCTACAACGACATCTTGCAGGATGAGGGCTATGCCTCCGAGACCGCTCCCAGCGGCGAGGTCGCCCTGCATTTGCTTTCGCATCGTCGATTCGATCTGGTTATTACCGATTTGAACTTGACCGGGATGACGGGCATTGAGTTGTTAAGCGAGATCCTGGGTGAAGACCCGACGGTGGCGGTCATCCTCATCACAGGTTATCCTTCCATTCAGTCGGCGGTGGAAGCCACGCGGCGGGGCGTTTACCAGTACCTGGAGAAACCCGTCGACCGTGACGAACTGCTGAGAGTCGTGGCGGAGGTTTTTGACCGCCAGGCTACCCTCAAGCGCGCCATTCTGGGTGACTCGCCTGCCACGAAGGCGATGATGCGCATGGTCCTGAAGGTCGCTCCCACAGCGCACACCGTCCTCATTCTCGGGGAGAGCGGTACCGGCAAAGAACTGGTGGCGCGCGAGATTCATCGCAAAAGCCCGCGCGCCGAGCGTCCCTTCCTGGCCATCAACTGCGCCGCGCTCACCGAGACCCTGCTCGAAAGCGAACTCTTCGGACACGAGAAAGGCGCCTTTACGGACGCTCACCAACAAAAGAAGGGCCTGTTCGAAAGGGCGCATCAATCCACTCTGTTTCTGGACGAAATCGGCGACACCAGCTTGGGGATGCAGGCCAAGATCCTTCGCGTGTTGCAGGAACGCGAGTTCATGCGCGTGGGGGGCACCGAGGCCATCAAGACGGACGTGCGCATTATCGCCGCCACCAACAAGAACCTCGAGCAGCACGTCAAAGACGGCAAGTTTCGCGAGGACCTCTATTACCGCTTGAACGTCATCCCCATCGTTTGTCCGCCCCTGCGTGAGAGGGGGGACGACATCGATACGCTGGCTTACCATTTCATGCGGAAGGCTGCCTTCGTCGACGGCCGCAGGGTGGAGAAGATCGCGCCGGAGGCCCTTCAAGCCATCCGAAACTATTACTGGCCGGGGAACATTCGGCAGCTCGAATGGGCCATGGAGCGCGCCGTGGTGCTGGGAGAAGCAGACTGCGTGGAACTTCAGGATCTTCCCCCGGAAGTCCTTCAGCATGCCCCGGCTCTGACGGCCGCACCGGCCCAAACCTCGGAGGAAGCGCTCCGTCCCATCATTGCCGAAGGAACTTGGGAAGAACATGAAAAGGCCAAGATTCTCGAGGCCCTCCAGCGCTCCAACTGGAACATAACCCGGGCCGCTCAACTGCTTGGAATGACCTTCCGTACTTTGCAATACCGGCTGGAGAAATTCGCGATCAAACGCCCCATTGCGTAGCGTGCAGAAAGGGGTCTGCGAGCGGAAGGGGGATGTGTCATTCTGAGCGAAGCGAAGAATCTCCGTAGTTGATTCCCTTCGAACTTTAAAACTGCGGAGATTCTTCGCTTCGCTCAGAATGACACGGTGGGATTTCGTAGAGCGGAGTCCCAGTCTCGAGGCCCATAAGGTCATTAGGCAAGACGCGGACCCCCAGACAGAGGGTCCGCGCGACCCGGCAACCGTTGCGCACCCTCAGGCTACCGCTAGGCTTTTGGGAAGCTGGCGATAGCTTTGGCTTCGTCGTCGTGGATGTCGAAGACGGTATAGAGCTTGGTAATCTGCAGAAGGTCATGAACCTTCTTGGTAAGGTTCAAGAGCTTCAACTGTCCGCCCTGGTTTGAAACCGCCGTGTAGGCGCTGACGAGTTCACCGATGCCGGAACTGTCGATGTAAGTGACATCCGCAAGGTTAAGCAAGATCTGCTTGTTTCCCTTGCTCAACTGGTCCCGAATCAGCTCGCGCAGTTGCGCGCAGCCCTCCCCCAGGGTGATCCTGCCGCTAACGTCAATGACTATCACGGAATCAACTTGTCGAATTGTGGCTTTCATGCTCACGGTCGGTGCCTCCTTGTTTGGGTTGGTGTGGCGCATCAATTCGCTTCACCAGGGTGACTTCGGTTCCGGAGCCGGGAAGGTACTTCACGTGGAATTCGTCCATAAAAGTACGGATCAAAAATATCCCTCGACCAGACACCCTTAACAGGTTATCGCCTGAACAAGGGTCCGGCACGTCGGCGAGATTAAAACCGACACCCTGGTCCCGGATACGAATCTCGAGCCGGTCCTTGTGAATCTCGAACCTCAGCCAGACGCGCTTGCTTGCGTCGTTCTTGTTTCCGTGCCAGATGGCGTTGATCATCGATTCGTGCACAGCCATTTCAATCTGGTGCTCGGACTCCTCGCCGAAGCCCGCTGTTCCGGCGACTCTGCGCACGATCTCTTCCGCTACCTCGAGATTCTTGAGATCGCTCTCGAGAGTAACTTCCACTACGCTGGGTTCAGAAGTCATAGGCTGAGGATGGAGCTATTTGCCCCGTCCATGAAATTACCTTAGGGGTCAAGGAAAAGTCAAATAGTTGTGGCGGCGAGCAGCGACTCACTTTGATGTGGCACGGCCATCTTGGCCGTGAACTCGCACGGGCAGAGCCTGTCCTGAGCGCAGCGAAGGAATGCCCGTGTCACCGCAAACTGAGTCACCGCCTGGCGGCGCAGGCCGCCTTTTTTTGAACCGTGGCGCCCCTCTCAAACTTAGATATTACCCAAATAGCACCTATAGGCGTCTTTGCCGAAACACACAAAGACCACCTTCTCAAGAGACGGAGTTTCTTCGAGAAACCGTTTCACCTCCCTTACTGCGATCGAGGCGGCGCGCTCGAAGGGGAAGCCATACACGCCTGTACTAATCGCCGGAAAGGCGATGCTGCGGACACCGTTCTTGACAGCCAACTCCAAAGACGCTCTGTAACAACTCGCCAACAACTCGTCTTCGCGCCGCCCGCCGCCCTGCCAAATCGGACCCACGGTGTGAATCACCCACTTCGCCGGCAGGTTGTAGCCTTTGGTTATCTTTGCCTGGCCGGTGGCGCAACCTCCCAGCGTCCTGCATTCTTCGAGCAGCCCGCGTCCGGCGGCGCGATGGATTGCCCCGTCCACTCCGCCGCCGCCCAACAGCGTCGTGTTTGCAGCATTAACAATGGCATCCACCTGCTGTTTTGTGATGTCACCCTCGACGACTGTTATCTTCTCGGAAATCATCTGCCGGACTCCGATTCCTCGCAATGTAGGGGCGGCCCTTGTGGCCGCCCCGGGCAACCACAAAGGTTGCCCCTACGCGGGGGCCCTACGGCCGTACGTGCCATATTCGAGGAAAGCTTCGTACATGGCGCGGAGGTTCTCGAGCGGCACGCCCGGGCCGACTTCGCCACAGGCAATGATACCACCGCGTAGAAACTTGCCGGCTATAGTAGAGTTTGTAGCTTTGCTCGATTTCGTTTCAAGAAATCGGAGGAGAAGATGAAAGATTGGTCAGAACTCGAGAAGCAGGCAGCTTGCCAAGTGGCGGCGTTGATGGCGGGGGCGGCGAGGACCGCTCCCAAGACGCGGGGCATTGACAACATTCAAGTCGTGGCCATCGACGACGAGAGCACCAGGCAGGCCCTGGTCAAGAAGATGCAAGAGATTGCGAGAGCGGAAAACCGTCCGGGTTTCGAACGCGATGCCAATAATGTGGCGGCGTCGCCGGCCATCGTGGTGATCGGCGTACAGTCCAACCCGGCGGAACTGAATTGCGGCTTTTGCGGTAACCCAACCTGCGACGAACTGAGAGCCAAGGACGGAATCTGTAGCTTTAACCCAACTTCCGCGGTCCAAAGGATTTTTTGGGCAGTTCCGGAGAGTAATGCTTTTGTTTGCAGCGCTCGTTCCCTTTCAGGCCTAAATAGTGACGAATACACACAAATATATTCCTTG
>JBELAJ010000286.1:0-14232 GCA_049508935.1 Terriglobia bacterium
CCCACGGAGGTCATGAAGCCAGTGAGAAGCTGGCACGAGGTCTCCAACATAGTGACGGAATGAAATCGCAACCCTTTTCAAATCCAGTATTTCACTCAGCCGGCCGCGGAAGTTTGGTTAGGTGCGCTCAAAACCATCGAATCGCCCACGTTCGCGAGATGACTCCCACAGGCCACGAACCCAGCCGGGTGCTGTCGACGTTTCAAGGGCGTTTCTTGACCACGCTGATGGCAGAACAATGAGGATGTGAATGCACCGATCGAGGAGGGGCACGTTTCCTGCGCCTTGATGCATCTTGCGAATGCTTCGCACCGCCTGGGCCGGACGAGAGAATTTGACCCCGCAACTCAGCGAGCCGTCTCCGACGAAGAGGTGACCAACCTCCTTCGGGTTGGCGATAGAGGGTACCGTATGCCATTTGTCATCCCGAACGAGCTACGGATCTTTCATCGGCGCTTTGAGGAGGGAATTTCCCCCGCAGTATCTGCTGAGAATCTGTTCTTACGACTTAACGTTGCACACAATTAGCACAAAGGCGCGGTCGAGGATCAGCATTTATCCGGGTTTTGAAAGGGTGCTGCTGATCGGGAAGTCAGTGGCGTCTTCGTCGGAGTTCCCAAGGACAGCGGACCCGTCATCTATCACACCTTAAGATTCTTTGTACGTACTGCAGAGCGGACCGCGCAATCTGGCCGTTAAAGAGACGGACAGATCTCAGCCATGAGCGTGCCCGAAAGGTCGCCTTTCTTGACTCTGGCGTATGCAGGTCCGACGAGCTGCATAAATGTTGGAACAGACCCTACCACAACGAATCGAAGCTGTGACTATACGACGCTCCTAGAAAGCGTCCGATTCACTTGGCCGGTTGATTCGGCCTATCCGCTTAAGTGGGTTCAGGATTGACCGCTGCCAGCGAGCAGAGCCGTAAGCAGCGGATGCTTGCTCGCCGAAAAGGGATTCGTGACGCTAACTCCTTTCCAAGTAAAGCCCTCCTGTAGGTCTTCTGAAAGAAGAAGGCGACACCCTGAGGCGGCAGCAGCGGAGAAAATCACTGCATCCCAGATACTGAACTGATGATCCGTCGCCAGGTCCGTCGCCGCGAGCATCACTTCAGCGGAAGTCTCGATCAGAGGAAACGCATCTTGCCACGTGAGGATCGCGCGGCGGGCTTTGGCTGGCGGTCGGCCGGCCTTTCGTACCAGCACATGGAAAAGCTCGCCCAGCGCCTGGACGGGTACAAAAACTGTGTCAGGAGGAAGCTTCTCGATTAACTCGAGCGCCGCATGCTTCATGGCCGCGCCATTCACGCCTTCGGCGTACCCCAAGATGTTCGTGTCGAGCGCGACTCTCACCGTTTCTCCTCATAAAGCTCATCTCGCGTCCAGCGGCCGACTGCAACCACGCGTTCAGACCGAAGTCTCTTCAATAGGATCCGCCGAGCCGCTCGCGCCACGCCGCCATTCCTTGCGACGGGGACTATTTTGGCGACGGCTTTGCCGTGCGCTGTCACGATGTAGCTTTGCCCTTCTCGCACGGCCCCGAGGAGCTTCGAGAACTTCCGGTTTGCATCAGCGGCTGAAACAGCTTTTTCCATGCCCTCTCCCCAATGTAGTGATACTACGTACTATGCCACAAAACCGAGCGGCGAGCAACGGATCACATCGCACAACGCGCGGAAGCAGTTTTACTCCTCCTTTAGCTCTGCTCCGAAAGAGCCGATTCGAGGAGGACACTGGAATGCGAGTACGTTATCAGACCGGATATCTTCGCCTGGTGCCGCGCAAGACGGGGCCGCACTCCTGGGAGTACCTTTGGTGGGAGACTGACCCGACCGGACGGCGAGTGCGGCGCACCGCGGTCATCGGTACGCTTCAGGAGTTGCCCAATGCGGATGACGCTTGGCGGGCCAGCAACGGTCTCCAGGTATCCATAAATGAAGCCCGAAATCGTCAGCCCGAGCAACCCATCACAGTGGGAGACCTGATTGACCACTACGTCAAAACGGAACTGGACACCGATCTCGCAGAGCGAGCAAAGTCCCATGCCACGAGAGTTGTGTATACGGAGTTCCTCGACCGTTGGGTGAGACCCGCCTGGGGAGAGTTCAACATACGCGCTGTCCGCACGATCGCAGTGGAACGTTGGCTCGGTCAATTGACGCGAAGAAGCGGCAGTCCGATGGCAGCTTCGACCAAGGCGAAGATCCGCAATGTGATGAGCGTTCTCTTCAACCACGCCATCCGTCATGAGTGGCTAGAACAGGGTAAGAACCCTATTCTTCTCGTCCGACAAAGTGCCAAGCGGCAAAAAATCCCAGAGTACTTGGAAGTCCAAGAACTGCGCGCGCTACTTTCCCAACTGGACCGGTGCTTTCGTGTGATGGTCTTTCTGGATGCAGTCACCGGACTCCGCCGCAGCGAACTCCTGGCTCTAAAGTGGGAAGATATTGATTTCGATCGCCTGCAAATCAACGTGCGACGTTCCATCTACCTGAATGTTGTTGGCAACTGTAAAACCGAAGCGTCTCGGAAACCTGTACCGATGGATCCTATTCTCGCCACCGATCTCCGAACCTGGAAGGAAGCCAGCCGCTACCCGAAGCCAGGTGACTGGGTGTTCGCCAGCGCTCGTAGGGGAGGGAGAAATCCGTACTGGCCGGACAGCGTCCTGTCTGACGTCATACGGCCCGCAGCGGAGCGCGCTGGCATTCGAAAGCATATCGGGTGGCACACGATCCGTCACAGCTTTTGTACTTTGTTGATGTCAAACGGAGAGAACGTGAAGATTGTGCAGGAGTTGATGCGTCACGCCAATTGCCGGAGCACTCTGGAGATTTATTCCCAGGCACGAAATGAGGCAAAGCGAGCGGCCCAACATCGCCTGGTTGAAATGATTCGCCACGTCTAATCGAGAGCCAGCAAAATATCGTGATGCCTCGGCATGGGTGCAAGGGGTATTGCGTCGCACGGGCACTCATCCCGGCCTCGGCGACGTTCGCATCCTGTGTTTCCGACCCCTGCGATCCCAGGGCTTAATGGAGCATTTTGGAGCATTGTCGAAGGCGAGGGCTAAGGCTAACTCATTGAAAAATATGGTAGGCCCGTGGGGACTCGAACCCCAGACCTTTACCGTGTCAAGCGCTCATCAACAACTTACGGACATTCCGCATGTAAACAAAGCACTTAAGCAAACCACGTTTGCGGGAAATCTGCGGGAATTTCGCGGGATCTGAAGAATTCTGCGGGAATTGTGCGGGAGAAATTCAAGCGCGGCAGGGTTGGCTCGCCCGCACATCCCAGTGGTGATCCGGCCCATTCCCATCGTCCTCTTCTCCGCCACGTGACAGTCCCGACGTGCGAATGCTCGCACAGATCTTCGGATTAGTCAAATTCCACCGTTCCATTTCCCCGCTCCATACTCCATAATTCCCCAGTTCCCACCGTTCAAATTCCCCGCCACTTCTTTCGGCGCGAGCATCGCGCGTGGCTCCGGCTCATCACCACCAATTGGCCGCGATGCTCCGCACGGTTCTCAGACGACGGAGTTTGCCTGTCGCTGGGTCAGTCAGGCAAAGCCGCTGCACTTCGGAGCGCATAACGGGATCAAAAGTACCCACCCATCGCTTGTGGAATTCGCGTTCGGTACCGGTGGGACGTTTAAAATCCCCGACACATGGAAAACACCTAACCCTCAGCGATGCGCTAGGACATACACTCGCGACTGACCGCCACTCCCATCACTGGTTTGCCAGAAATGTCAAGTGCCATTCGTAGGATCAAACCGCGGCACTTGAGCATGACATGATTGCCTGTGGGAAGGGGATTTTGATGTCCCAACGGTTATCCGGGACGCCCTTTGTTGGAGTTCGCAATGGGCGATCGATTAGCTATGAGATTGGCGTGAGGCGGAATTGTGGCTACGATTCCTCTAAGTCGGGCCACTGATTCGCGGATCAGCGTTGACCGCGCTGCTGGCCTCCTGCTTTCCTTTGCTTGGGACGAGATCCGGGAGAATTTGTGTGCGAGATGTGTGCAGGATATCGCCGTGAAAGGGCGTCACCCTGACGTAACTTACTGAAACAACGCGACGCGGATGGCTACCGAAGGTAAGCGGACCATGACTTTTCTCCGGCAGCGGGCTTCTTTGCGGTTTGAGAATCCTCGCTCCGTCGACGTCTTGGCGAACTAACGGCTCTCAAGATTCGCGCCCTAACGGCGCTTAAGAAATGTTTCCCGGTGTGCGAAAACGGTCGGTCGGCAATTTCCGCCTAACTTCGCGGTCATTTGTGTCAAGGGGCGAGAGGATTGGGGTAGGCGTCGGAGTCTCGTTGGTCCGGCTTGTGCAGGCACTGAAAATCCTTTTCGATCAACAACTGCACGCCAGCCTTTAGAGAACCCGCGATGCTAACCTGGTCACCCTCCGCCCACTCTGTTATCAAAGGTGCCGGAGCCGCGACCAGGATGGCGCGGCCATCGAAGCTGGCGGTAACAGACGTAGCATGGGGAGAGCCTTCGAGCGCATAAGCCAGCGTTCGGCCCAGCGCAAACTCGATGGACGATTCGACGCGCCCGCAGTCATGCAACTGCGCCACTTCTTTCCGCGTAAGGCGCAATCGAAGCGAGTTTCCCTGAATGCGAAGTTTCATCGAGGTGGCTCCAATCCGAGAATCCGGTGGTTTCCGGTATACGCATTGAAGCGGCCGTCCCTCAGAAAACCAATCAACGTCATGCCCGCGCGTTCCGCCGTGGCCACCGCCAGGCTGGAAGGCGCGCCGACCCTGGCGGATGGCCGCTTCAAACGCCGTCCGGCAGCGGGCATGGTAAGCTGCACAAAGCGGTTGCCAGCCGTCCTGCGTGCGCGGCACCACGGCGTCGGAACGCGTCGTACGAACTCGCTGAGCAAGAAACTCCGTGAACCTGGGGCTGATTCGGGGGAGATCGCAAGCAAGAAACAAATTCCATTCGGCATCAGAGGAAATCAGGCCTGTGCAGAGGGCGGATAGGGGGCCCTGATCCGGCCACAGGTCCGCGATGACCGGAAAACCGAGGTCCCCGTATCGGTCCGGCGGGGCCAGAAAGGTGACTGTGTGCACGATGGGCAGGAGAGTTTCTGCCGCACGCAGAACCAGCGGATGGTTTCCAAGGCGCCGGCAGAGTCGCAAATGATGGAATTAAAGGCCGACGACTGGCGATCAAGCAATGTTTAGTGTCAGCCCGCTAGATTCCATGTCAAAATGCGGGACTGCCATCAAAAATCATCAATCATCGTGATACTCGTTGAAATCCTCTCCGAAGTGGCTTCCGGGGAGTCAGGGGGTTGCGCTTCTACGAGTAGGCCGTTTGGAGAGCCCATTACATTGGATTGCATTCGCACTCATGAACCTTTAGGTTTACTGGGCAGGGGCCTTGGTCTTGGCACACAAGGCCTCATAATAGGTGCGCCCGCGCTCGTACCCGCGCCGGTACGCATCCTCAACCTCAGCTCCCGGGTGAAGACGGTGGAGTTCCTCGATGTGCTCTGCCATTTCGGACGCGATCTGATCGAATTCTTTGCAGCGGTTTTTGGCATGTAACGAATCTTCGAATCCGAGCCGATAGAATTTTTCTTCTTTGTCGAAATTCTTGTTCAGTTTCAAATAGTGTTCCTGTTCCGCGCTCCGCAAACCAATCCACCATTCGTCCCGCGCGGCATCAACCGTTTCCGCTCCCTCCGCCTTGAGCAATTCGTGGGCGGAGGCCGCCGTGGCTTCGTCCTTACACAAGGCAATCAGCACGGTCCGCCCGCGGCGGAGGGCGTCTTCATAAACGAACAATTCGTCGGCAGGCAAGCCTTCGCTGGCGGCGTCATCCACGGCAGCTCCAGCCGCGACTCCCGCGCCAGCACCAGCCAAACCTAGAATAGCTGCTCCCCAAAGACCTAGGGCGACGACCGGCCCCACGCCAGGAATGAAAGCGCTCGCTAAAGTACCCAGCCCGAACCCGCCGGCCATTCCTGCTGCCGCACCGATTACACCCCCCATAGCCTTTGCCATACCGGGCTGCTCCGTTGCGTCCGTGGCGACAGATTTCACCTCGTTGGATACTTGTTCGCTTGTTCCGGGCGCCAGCAAAGTGATGTGGTCATTCGTCAGGCCTATCGAGCTTAGCTTCCGGGCGGCGCGCTCGGCGTCAACCCGTGTAACAAAAACTCCAGCAACACTTCTCATAATAACTTTCTCCTTAACGAGGAGTTTTAACGTGCAGCCGCCAGAGAAACCCTGAAACTTGCGGAGCGCCCGTCTGCCACCGAGTAACAATGAGCGTAGATTTATATTACCATCAGGCGATCCACCCTGTCAGTCCAATGTGGCGCAGGGTGAAGTTGTTTGGGCTCGCAAGCGCTATATGCGGCATAGCCACGCCCATCGGGACCCGGCCGTTGTGCACGAGGCGCAACGCCCCCGGATCTCCGGCCCCTCCCCCTTCAACTGGACCACTGCGTTCCGCGCAGGTCCTTCCACGCTCCGCCCTCCTTGTAGCGCTCGGGATAAAGGACCTTTGAACGGGGATCCTCCGCAGTGTCAAGCTGAAGAACCATCCACTTCGGATACGGAACGCCCGGATCCGATGCCGCGTCGAGCAGTCGCACCTCATCGTCTGAGAGTTGGAGGTCTACGGCGCGGATGTTATCGTCCAGTTGCTCAGCTTTCCGGGCAGCGATAATAACGCTGCTCACTGCCCGCCGGCCGAGCAGCCATGCAATCGCCACGCGCGCCGGACTCGCGCCGTGCCTCGCGGCCACCTGGTTCAGCGCATCCACAACGCGATAGCCCATCTCCTTGTCGAAGGGAACGAACTGACCTGCATCCGCGAAACGACTCCCGCCGGGCGCCGGGTTGGCACGTGTGTATTTGCCCGTAAGAAATCCACCGGCCAGCGGGCTCCAGACCAGGATACCAATGTTGTGGTATTCGGCAAAGGACTGGAACTCGTGCTCAAGGCCCCGGCCGACCAGGCTGTAATACATCTGCGCCGTCACGTATTTTTCCAGCCCCAAGCGATCCTGGAGCATCACCGCCGTCGCCGCCTGCCACGACATGAGATTGGAGAGCCCGATATAGCGGACCTTTCCCTGGCGCACAAGGTCGTTGAGAGTCCGTAGGGTCTCCTCCAGCGGTGTGTTGCTGTCCCATCCGTGCACTTGGTACAGATCGACGTGGTCAGTCTGGAGCCGCCGCAGACTCGCCTCCACTTCGCGCATGATGTTCACGCGGGTCGCGCCGCTGCGGTTGAAATTCCCGCCCATGGGCGGGCGGACTTTGGTGGCCAGCACAATATCTTCCCTGATGCCCTTCAAGGCGTTGCCGAGGAGGGTCTCGCTCTCCCCGAGGCTGTAGACGTCCGCGGTATCGATAAAGTTGATTCCACTATCGAGAGCCTGCTTCACCATGCGTGTGGTGTCTTCCTGGCCGAGGTTGCCCATGTTCATCTTGCCGCCGAACTGCATCGTGCCAAGCGCCACCTCGCTCACAATGAGTCCTGTATTCCCAAGTCTCCGGTACTTCATCTGCTTCGGCTCCTTCCTATGCTCTCAATCAAAAGAGTCACGCATAAATCGCTGATGTTGTTTCTCGTCCCAAACCTATATGCAGGCCGGAGGCCACACTGGAGGCTTAGGGAAGGTTTCAAGAAGTGATTGAAAATAGGGCGCTTAAGCTAGGAGGAAGGAGACGAATCCTGAGGCCTAACGTGCGTACAGTCCAGCAAATTGAATGCTTGTCAGTATGTTGACAGAGTGTCTAGGTGGCAGCGCCCGAATTCCAAGCAATAAGTGCTTCGGTATCGCTAATCTTATCCATTCCTTGCGTTGATGCGCTGACGGAGGCGACTTTGGCTGTTGAGTTGCCATATATCTCGCCAGGTGTCAGGACTAACATGGCGGATTTCTTCTGGAGCGTCATCATATTGCGAACTGCCGAAGAGCTGATCCTGTTTCTGGCGATGGCGTGGCACGAGCATTGAACCTGGATGTTTTACAGGCCGCATTGCCCGTGGCGTCTTCGAAAAGTAGGCCTGGTCGGGATAGACGGAGGTGATGGATATGGATTGGAAGGAACACGGAGTCAAGATTGTGCATGCTGGCGAACTCGACACAAACACGCCACAGACGTCTGGCATGACGCGGGCGGCGGCCATCACGCATGCACGCACCGGCGCAAACCAACTATGGGCCGGGACCATGGTGGTGCGACCTGACGCCAAGACCGGACCGCACCATCACGGAGAGTTAGAGACCGTGCTCTATGTTGTGAGGGGCAGTGTACGAATGCGATGGGGAGATCACCTGGAACTAAGCGCAGAAGCTCAGGCAGGAGATTTTATCTATGTGCCGCCTTACGTGCCACATCAGGAGATCAACGCCAGTCCGGACGAGATTTGCGAAGCAGTGGTGGTTCGAAACGGGCAAGACCCGATTGTCGTAAATCTTGACGTGGACACGCCGGAACCGGCAAGCGCGGGGCATCCCGGGATGCCCTTCCATCCGGGCGGCTAAAGTTGCGCCACGAAATTTACGTCAGGCGAGACCATTTCTACCGCAATTATCCACCTTGCATGCGCGAGCCCACACCTGATTCGACGTTAAATCGGAAAGATGGTGTGCTCGCTGCCCGCCGCGAACGAGCGATAAAGTTCAGAATCCAACAGCCAGGCAGAGCTTTGACCGGCGCATGGGGTGCAGAGCGACCAACTGGAACCTCGGCCGCCCAGTGAAGGATACCCCCGGAACCGTCAAACTATTGCCGCCACTCCGGCAGAGCCGGGGGATCTCCAACAGATTAGACAGAGTGCCAACACTCCGACAGGCTTGAGTGAGGACGGTTGTTGCCAGGACACCCCTGAATTGAAGTATCTCCCAATCTGCCAGCCACTTCCGAGGCGTTCTCATCACGCATAATTTTTGGCGCAACGATTGCCTTCTTCAGCGCCGGATGGGTCGTGAGAAATGCTTGGGAGGTAGCGAATCATGGAGACCTTTCATCGAAACGGCAGAGACAAAGACCCTGACGCCGAGCTGGTAGCTTTTGCCAAGGGTGGAGACGCGCAGGCATTCGAGAAATTAGTTCTACGTCACCAACGAAACGTCCTTGCCGCGGCGCAACGGATAACGAACAACCGGGAGGATGCCGAAGATGTGGTGCAGGAGAGTTTTCATAAGGCCTTTCTTCATCTCGATAGCTTTCAAGAAGAATCGCGATTCGCCACCTGGCTGAGAACCATCGTCATGAATGAAGCCTTCATGCTGGTGCGCAGACGGCGAAGAGTCTACGAAGTCTTGCCAGACGGCCATGACGATGATCTGAAGTCCGTCTCCTGGGAATTCATTGACGTGAGTCCAAGCCCCGAAGAATCCTGTTGGCGGAATGAGCGTACGGAACTCTTGACCGAAGCGATCCATCGCCTCGGCCCAGTGACTCAAAAAACCATAATGCTTCACAGCCTTGAAGAATATTCCATCGAAAAAACGGCTCGGATGCTAGGCACATCAATCGGCGCCGTCAAATCACGTCTTTTTCGCGGGCGCCGGATGTTACGTGGCACGTTGAATCCCAAGCTCCTGCACGGGATCAGCGCGGCGGGTCCGGCGGGAGCGCATCGCTGTTGACATGTGAAGCGGATAACATTTCAATACTGATTGGAGGGCCATGAGTACCAACCAAATGAAGGCGTTGCGTTTTGCTGACTTTGGACCGCCGTCGGTATTGCGAATCGAAGAAGTCGCGATTCCGGAGCCGGGCGAGGGGGAAGCACTCGTTCACGTGAAGGCCACAGCGATCAATCCTAGCGACATCGGGAGCGTCGCGGGACGCTTCAAGAACACAACTCTGCCGCGAACCCCCGGCCGGGATTTCGCGGGCGTTGTTGTACAGGGGAAGCAGCACGGAGAAGAGGTCTGGGGCAGTTTCCCGAAGCTCGGCATCGTCCGTGATGGATCTCACGCGGAATATGTCGTTGTCCCAGCGCAGACGCTGTCGCTTAAACCGAAGTCGTTGAGTATGGCGCAAGCGGCGACGATCGGTGTTCCATACATAACGGCGTGGGCGTCTCTGGTGAGCGCAGCTCAAATCCAGGCTGGCGAAACCATTCTAATTGTTGGCGCCGCGGGCGCGGTGGGACAAGCAGCCACACAGATTGCGAATTGGAAGCAGGCGCGCGTTATTGGCGCGGATATCACATCCGATCCGATTTCCGGTGCCGTTTCAGTGATCAATACCAAGACCGAAGATCTTCGTGAGAGGGTCTTGGAACTGACGGCGGGAAGAGGAGTGGATGCTGTCTTCGACACCGTGGGTGGCCCAATGTTCGAGCCGGCGTTGCGATCGCTCAGGTTCGGGGGACGACAGGTGGCTATCTTCAGCAGGGGAGAGCCTCGCGTCAGTTTCAACCTCACCGACTTCTATCACAACTTCTCCCGGCTGCTTGGAGTAGACAGCTATGGACTGACGCTGCGACAGATTGCAGAAATCGCCAACGAGCTTCGCCCCGGTTTTGAAACGGGCGCTTTGAAACCCCTGCCGATTGAGGTCGTTCCATTTGAGAAAGCTGTGGACGCGTACAGCCGCGTGGCCGCCGGACAGACGAAAGCGAAGCAGGTGCTAAGTTTCGAATAGGTCGCTGAACAGAAATAATCTCCGAGGTATGAGCGATAGGAGGGAGTCTGGGAATGAAAGCACTGCTCATCTCATTCGCCGTGGGTCTGCTTGTAGGTGTTGTATATGGGGTGATTCGGGTGAAGAGTCCTGCGCCGCCTATCATTGCTCTGGTAGGAACCTGACACGGGTCGGCTCGATGACATTCGCGATCCAAGCCAACGATCGAAGGTGGAAGAGGAGGAGACCATGAAAACGTCGGACAGTTCGGACGTAATCCAAGGGGACGAGCAGTGCAGAGACGGGCACTATCGCGCCAAGCAAGACCTGCGGACGAGGACTGTAACCAGCACAGGCGCGGAGCTGGATCCGAGCGACTCGACTTCCGTGCAAGCGCAAAACCCAACTAATTTGGACAAGGTCAGGATTGGACTTGCCTCTGAAGAAGCTGCCGGGATTCCTGCCATCTGGAATACGATGCTCTACGGCATTGGTGAAATGGGTCCGGTGCGATCGTCGGAAGCTTTTTTGAAGATCAACCAAGTCACGGGGTTCGACTGCCAGAGCTGCGCATGGCCGAGTCCCGACAAGAAGCGGAAGATTTTTGAGTTTTGCGAGAACGGCGCCAAGGCGGTGTCTGACGAGTCTACAAAGAAGCGCATCGGGCCGGACTTCTTCGCCCAGTATTCCATAGCGGAGCTGGCCGCAAAATCCGATTACTGGCTCAATCAGCAGGGGCGTCTGACTTCGCCAATGGTACGGCACGCGAACGCGACGCACTATCAGCCGATCGCATGGCCAGAGGCCTTTACGATGATCGCGCAGGAGCTAAACAGCCTGGATTCGCCCGATCAAGCCTGCTTCTACACGCCGAGAAAGGAGATTCCGACGAGGGCGGATGTTCCGCGGAGCAAAAATTCGAAACCTACAGCAATCCTACGGCCGGTTCTCCTGCGTCTCCAATGAGTGTACGAGCCGTTGGTGGCTTGTGTTGATCCCTCTTCTCATCGCGCTGGCGGCGTTGCCTGCGGGGGCGCAGACGCCGGATCCTCAGCCACCTGGTCCGGCTCCAGATCCGTCGCGTCCACCGCTGAATCCATTTCCTGCAGAACAGAATTGGATTTTTCTAGCAGACCCTTCGAAGCGCACGGACTTCTTTGATCCGGTCAAATACGTTCCATTTGGCGACAATCCGCAACTGTACCTCTCGCTGGGATTCGAATATCGTATCCAATACGAGAATTACGACAACTGGATGTTTGGCGCGGGGCCTCAAGACCACGATGGATACGCCCTGAACCGGGTGATGCCCCATTTCGATTTCCACGCGGGCAGTGACCTCCGCCTATTTTCCGAATTCGAGTTTGACTTCGAAGACGGGAGGAATGGCGGCCCACGGCCCCAAATCGACGAAGACCGCGGCGATGTTCATCAGGCGTTCCTGGAGATCGGTTCTCACGTCAGCAGTGCGCACGGCGTAAGTCTGCGGGCGGGACGCCAGGAGGTCGTGCTTGGTTCGGGCCGGTTATTCGACAACAACGAAGGCCCCAACGTGAAGCTGAGTTTCGATGGATTGCGCTTGATCGCCGAAGGTGCGCACGCGAGGTTGGATCTATTCGCAGTCAAACCGGTCGAAAATAATCCCGGTTTGTTCGACGATGTACCGAATCATGCGGAAAGCCTGTGGGGAAGCTATTTGACTGTTCCAGTCCCAATCGTAAGCCGGGGGCAGGCTGACTTCTATTACATCGGACTGGACACGAAGCCAGCGACCTATAACCGAGGCACTGCCCACGAGCTTCGCCATACCGTCGGAACCAGATTGTTCCGCCCAACCGGGAAAGGTTTGGATTACAACTGGGAACCCAACTACCAGTGGGGAAGTTTCGGGAGTGCCTCGATTCGCGCCTGGAGCGTTTCAACGGAAACCGGATTCACGTTTGATCGCATGCGCTTTCATCCGCGACCCTTGTTACGGGCGGACGTTTACAGCGGCGACGGCAATTCGGAGAATCAGCCCCTCAGTACCTTCAATACCCTATTTCCGCGTGGCGCATACTTCACCCCCGCGGTGGTGCCTTTCCTGGGGCCCCAGAACCTGATCGATTTGCATCCGGCGCTTCAATTCCAGTTGCGGACCAACGTCACGGGGGCCTTTGCCTGGGACTGGTACTGGAGGGAATCAACGCACGACGGGATATATGCTTTTGGAAGCGGAGTCCTGATTGATCCAGCCGGTGCCAGCCATGCCCGCTATCTCGGCAATCAAGGAGATCTCGAGATTCGGTGGGCTCCCGCGCGACACATCATCATTGCATTCAACCTTGCCGGCTTTAGCCCACGGACTTTTTTCAACACCCTGACATACAACTCCGGGCCCATCGCTGCGAATGTCGGCCTTACGTATCGCTTCTAGGAGCGCCGATGAATTCCGATGGTGAGGATCAACAGAAGTTCCAGGGAACGGCAACATGACTGGAGGTTTGCTTTTTGGCGTTCCTGCGCCTAAGAGAATGCCCCCTGTGAAAATCCCCACGCTCCTACTTGCCTCGAGGAAATTGAACCGGAGACGATGGGGATCACCTGCTGAAAAAGTGAGCAACCTTGTGGCCGGCTTGCTCCGTATAGTAAACGGTGACCTTGGCAGATTTCTCCGCTCCTTCAGAAATGTCTTTGCCCGCGTCCTCCGCGGCGTGGTCGGTTAAGCGGAAGACGTTCTCGCCTCCGTCTGCCGTCTTGATGGTCACGGTTTTTGCACCCCGATCAAGGTGGGTGACAGTGCCCTCGGATGCTTTCAGGCCACCCTTGCCAATGTGGTCGATCTCCTCGGCGGTCTCTTCGCTCCCCTTGGCGCTGTAGTGTACAACAACGTCACTACCTTCCCTTAAACCGTGGAATGATTCTTTCGCGACCTCGCCCGTCATCTCACCGCCGTGGACCGCAGTCCGCCCCACAAAATGAAACGTGTGTTCCGTACCCTCGCCTACATGGCGCCCGAACAGACCGGCCGCATGAATCGCTCGATTGATACCCGCAGCGATCTCTACTCTTTGGGCATAACCTCTATTGCGGGAGCGGGCACTCGGGCAGGAAGTGTTGCAGTTTGAAATTAGGTGGTGGGCCAGATTGGCCAATCTCCATGAAGGGCGTTTTTCGTTCCAAATCAAGCGAAGTGCCCACTCAGCATAGTTTCCGAGTGTCACCCGGGCTTGATCGTCAGAAGAGATGACTCGCAGGCCACATCCGCGGTTAGCCGACTACACGGCCATGTGATAACAAACGGTCTTTCCCAGGTGCCTAGCCTGGACCCGAGAGCTGTTGAGTCTACAGTATGCCGTTGATCGCGGGTCAACGGGGCCTGGAACTTCGTCGGGCTGGAGCCCTTTGGGGACAACTTCCGAGTATCGCCTCAACACTCCGGCACCGCGCCGCAAGGTCCACATCCGCGAGTTGCGATTATACGACCAATGGGATAGTTCCCGCCTGGGCGACATAACCGGCCAATCTCTGCCCGTTCTCAGGATGTGCGGAGTTTGCGCGCTTCGGCGGCGATCTTGGTGAGGCGGTTGGAGAGCCGGTCGAGGCAACTGCGGGCAGCACCCATT
>JBELAJ010000287.1:0-16521 GCA_049508935.1 Terriglobia bacterium
ATCCAATGCCCATAACACCCGATCCCGCAAGTCTTGTGAATAGGATTGCACCCTTTGCCTCCCCTCTACAGGCAGAGGCATTGTCGCACATAAATGTATACACTTAAATTAAAAATGCTCTAGAACAGTCGAAGACGGCTGTTCTCAACTCACTTCCCGCCAAGACTTCTCAAGAATCCTACGGTCACGCCATCGATGAGTTTATTGCATGGTACTGTTCAGAACCGCGCCTCGCCTTCAATCGCCCCGTTGTTCTTCGATATCGTATCTATCTGGAGCAGAAGAATCTTGCCCCCTCGACTATCAACGTTCGCCTCGCTGCGGTGCGCCGTCTCGCCTATGAGGCGGCGGATACTGGACTCCTGAGTCCGGAACTTGCAGCCGGTATCCGGAGGGTGAAGGGGGCCAAACGGTTGGGGGTGCGGATTGGAAACTGGCTTACTCTGGAGCAGGGCAGAACACTGCTCCAGAGTTCGGGCTCGGACACCCTACGTGGCAAGCGTGACCGGGCGATTCTCTCCGTGCTGCTGGGTTGCGGACTCCGGCGCGCAGAGCTCGTTGCTTTGAGCGTGCAAGACCTACAGATTCGGGAAGACCACTGGGTGTTCGCGGACCTGATTGGAAAGGGCAAGCACATTCGGACTGTGCCCGTGCCGGGATGGGTAAAGACGGCCCTCGATGATTGGACCGTAAACGCGGACATCACGGGCGGGAATATTTTCCGTCGCGTGAACAGGAATGGAGTTGTATGGGGCGAGGAAATCTCGCCCAAGGCAATCTGGCACGTCGTCAGACGTGCTGCTCAACGCGCTGGAATCCAAGGCCTCGCTCCACATGATTTGCGCCGGACCTGCGCTCGTCTGTGCCATCTGGCGGGAGGAGAGTTGGAACAGATTCAGTTTCTCCTGGGTCACGCCTCCGTTGAGACGACCGAACGATACTTAGGTTGCAAGCAGAAACTCCGAGACGCTGTTAACGACCAACTTGGGCTGGAAGGGGTGTGAGCAGACGTTAACCCGAAGCGGACTTGGGGGGGCAAGTTTGCACTTCTACCATTTGGCCGTTTTTCGTACAATCGGGGCGGGTGCCTCCAAGAAGTTGGTTCAGGCCTTATGCTGCCATGTGGATAACTTCCGAGTGGGGGGTCACTGGACCAAGCTTGCGTACAAGTAATGTGCTCACAGAATCAACAGCAAATCGTCTATATCGTTTGGGGAGGTCAACGGGTCGAAATGGAGGAAACAAAGGATCGTGGTTAAGCGCCGTGAATTCGTCCGTACTTTCGCGATGGCCTCGGCCGGTGCATTGGTGCGCGCAGTCCCCAAATCAGTCCCGAGGAGTCATGACTTTGAGCCTGTTCGCCAGCACATCCTCCAAGCAATCGCAAAGGGAGACGCAACCGGAGTGGCTGTCGCGGTCGCACGTGCCGGGAGCATTATTTGGGAAGAAGGCTTTGGATGGGCAAACCGCGAGAGCGGACTGAAAGCTGCCGCTAACACTCCGTTCACCCTCGCATCAATCACAAAACCCTTTACGACGACAACCTTGATGTTACTCGCCGCGGAGGGAAGACTCGATTTAGATGACCCAGCGAACAAATATCTTCGGCAGAGCAGCGTTCAAGGCCCGAACGGTAACCCAGACGAGGCAACGCTTCGAAGACTCGGCGCACACATTGGTGGACTGCCATCAATGTTCGAGTGGTGCTTTCCAGATAAGGCCCAGTACTCGCCGACTGCCGAGAGTCTCCTGCGGGATTATGGAAGGCTCGCATATCCACCGGGCAGCTGTAACGAATACAGCAACATCGGTTATGCGGCTTTGGGCGCGGTCGCAGCGAACGTCGCAGGCATGGACTTCGGGTCTTTAATGACGCGTAGGGTGCTCGAACCACTGGGGCTGCGCGACAGTTTTTTCGGCACAAATGTTGAAAGGCTCAAAACCAGTGCTGCTCGCTATGACGACTCAGGGAATCCCATTCCGTACTACACGACCTCTACACCACCTTCCGGCGAGCTTTACGCCAGTGCCCACGACCTTGCACTTTTTGCAATGTTCAACCTAAAAAACGACCTAGGGCTGCGATCGCCGATTTTGGAGAGTCGATGGATCGATGAACTCCATAAGCCTGTGTATGTGGGGCATTCGGGCACGGCAACCACGTTCGGATGGTTCTCGGGACAGACAAAGACCGGGACACAAGTCGTATTCAAGAGCGGTGGACAGCCGGGTGTCTCGACCATGCTGTACATGGTTCCATCAGAGGATCTCGCATGCCTAGCCTTGACGAATCGTTCTAACGGAAGCGAGGCGGCGTTTGCTGTCTGCGACCAGATCATGGCGACGATTCTACCGCAATGGAGCAAACCAAGCGGGAGTGTGGGACCGCAGCCTTCTCCTTTAAGCGCCGCCTCGCCGTTCTTTGGAGAATGGGAAGGCACGCTCAGCAACGGCGGTGCACACATGCGAGTGAGACTAGAAGTCAAGTCCGGTGATTCAGCGACATTGGCACTCGGCCACGAGCCAGCAGAGAAGCTTAGTGACATCCGGACTGAAGGGACCGCGTTTACGGGGAAAGCGGTGGCAGTGATCGAGTCACCCGATGCCATTCGAAGCGAGGCGACGAATTTGTCATTGAAATTGATGCCTCAGAACGGCAAGCTCATCGGTAGAATTCTGGCGATGTCGAAGGATGGCGGAACAGCACTCCCGTACGTCCTGACGTTAAGCAGGTTAGCGACTCAGCGGAACTTATCTGCCTCTTAACTCGCTCGGTCAGCATCCCTTTTGGGTTGCAGTACTTTCCAGTGTCGATTGGGGCACGCCCAGCCCACTCTCAGTGGCGGCTCGGCCACCTATGGGTTCCCGCCATTTCCCAAGTCCGGCAAACCGGAAGTTAGTTTCGTTGGAACCAATCCACTTGAAGGTAAATCGGTCACCATGACATGTGCTGAAGACCGTCCCGCTCCCAGATGGCGCATTGGCTCCCTCGAAACGGGGTTCGGGGCCCCGAAGCGGACTTCGGGCGAGTCAGGGGACGAAGTTGTACGGTTAGGCCGTATACAACCAAGTGGTTCGGAGCTGCCGAATCGACGGTGCAAGGTTCAGTGAAAACAGTGGAGAGTTTCGAACTCACAACCGGACAGTAGTAATCGCCCGCCACGGCGAGCTCGAGAACCCGGTGGGCGACCTGGTTTAGGCGTTCCGGCAACGAACTATTTCTTGGGGCATTCACCCTCACATTTGGTTAACTCCATTTCCCCATGCCGAAGCTCGTAGGTTTTCTTGGTGATGATATCGTTCTCCCTATCCCACGAGGTGTCCTCTTGCTCGATTAGAACGTACTGGCCATTTCGGTACTGGTAGGTTGCACTGCTCCCGTCGCCGGCGCTCATATGGTGAAAGGAGGTTACGGTTTTATCCACGGGATGGACCTCGGGCCCGATAAGGCCGCTCAGAAACCCGTTGAACACGAACTGATGGGTTGCCGGGTCGTAAAGATAAAAATCATAGCTGCAATTGCCCACTGCCCCACATCCGTTTAGGAGTGGCAGATCGTTATATCCGTCGAAATTGGCATCGACCGGCACGAGAATCTGTAGAGGATCTGGTATCCCGCCAGAAAGCGGGTTGCCGGAGGATAGGATGGTCTGGATGACCTTGGTGTTTTCACCTTCGCTGATTTCGATCTTGCCCAGCGGGTTATCGCCTTCTGCGAGAAAGCGACAAGTGAAGAGCGGGAGTTTCGGGTTGATGACGTATCGGCAGAGCATGCCGCCGCGAAAAGCGGAATCGGGCGGAACCCGATCCTCCGGCCACTTGCCTTCGTACGGAAGAACCGCGCAACCCTCGCGTTGATTTTCGGAGACTGACGCCGTCTCCGTAGCCGTTTGGCAGTTCTTCACCTCTGCCTGTGGGCCTGCTTGAACAGGCGAGGGCGGAAAGCCCGGGAGCGCCATTTGAATGCAAACGTCCCGGTCCACCACCCGGAATACGGCGCTTGCGACGGCTGGCCCGCCTGCGGTCCATGCCTGATATTCGCGAGGACCACGAGTATCAATCGTACCGTCGGGGCGCCTCAAAGTCGGGCCCCGCGCTCCAGCCAATTTTCGTAATGGGTGCAGATAAATCTGGTAAGTTCCGGCAGTCACTCCCCGGAGCACCCCGACACCCTCTGCGTTCGCCATAACATCCGCCGCTCCGAATCCTATGGTATTGACCAACGGCCTTGCCGCCGGATTAGTAGACATAAGCCCGACCGAATAGCGGCGCTCGCCGCTGGCATTTCCGTTTTCGACCACCTTGACCGTAATTGTGTAAGCGGGCGAGTAGCGGACCACCAAAGAAATACCGGAAGCGTCCCCGTCCGTTTTCACCGGGATGGGTTGTGCGCTCTCCATTGTCACCGCGTTGGGGTAAAACACCCCGCGATAGCCGACCGTGCTCAGTGGGCTGCTGGATGGCGGGCCGGCGCCGATATCGCATTCGCCCGGAATGATTCCGGCAATGCGGAAGTCGCCCCTATCATCGGTCGTCGCCCGGCCCGTGTCGGCGCGAACTGCACCTGGGGAACCAGGGCTGGAACAGAAAGCAGTTACGAACAACCCTTGCAGAGGAACACCGTCCTGGTCGCGCACGCTGCCGGAAATTGCTCCGGTGGGTTGCAGCTTGTAATCCAGGTTGCCGAGGTGTTGCCCCGTCGCGATGGAAATCTGGCTCGGATGCGGCTCACTTTCTTTCGGACCCTCCTCGGTCATTGGGGCAAAGCCTTGGTGTTCCAAACGAACCGAGTAGTCTCCTGGCTCCACGACAGGAAATGTGTAGGCCCCATCAGTTTCGGTGCGTGCTGCCAACGAAGAAGGAACCGGGGCGTCACCGTCGATCTGGTCACGGTCGAGGTGTCGATTCAGGTGGATGATGGCTTCGGCAATCGGCGCCCCGTTGTCAGCCCGATAGACATGCCCGGAAACCGAGCCCATAGCGGGTCCCGGTACCGGTGGCGGCAGAAACCGCTTTCCCGGCCTCAAAAGCCCGGGTGTTCCAGTGATAGTGAGCGGGACATGGAAGTCGATGTGGGCAATCTCTTCTCCGGGTTTCACGTCGAGGGGCTGCGCTGTCTCCATGGAGTCCGCATTGGGATAGAACTTCCCGCGAATTGGAGGGCCGCGAAAGGGTCGATGCGCGGAAACCGCAATGTAGCACTGGCCCGACGGGATGCCGAACACGCGATAGTTCCCTCGATCGTCGGTGATCGCTTCGGTCTGATCGTAGCCGGGATAAGCAACAGTCGCGGGATTCAGGTTGGCATTGGGACAGAAAACGCTAACGGCCATTTTGGGCAAGGGATCGCCGTCCAAGTCGTGTACGCTGCCGGAAATAGCCGCGGCGGGTTGCAGCCGAAAGTCGATGTCGTGGGTGGCTTCTGCAGCGGCGACGATTGCACGGCGAATAGCAGGCTGAGGCGTGAGGAAGCCGCCGCACGGCCAAACCTGGACAGTGTAGTTACCGACTTCCAGGGAACTGAAGGCGTACGCGCCATCTGGGCCGCTTCGCGCCGCTGGTGACGGAGGGGGAGGTCCAGAGGGCGGTTCTTTCCAGCGGGTCAAATCTAGTGTGAGCACCACACCCGCAAGCGGCGCTCCCGTGTCCGCGCGATAAACATGTCCAGAGATCGATCCGGCAGGAGAGTCTACAGGCACTGCCTGCGGCGATTGCGGCCCCGGCGGTGAGGCCTGGGCCATGGCGCGTTGGGAGCCAAAACCAAGCACGCCGCCAATCGCCCTACCGGGAACGCGCGCCTCGAGTTCGGGCGGCGTCATGTCAACCAACTTGTAGTCGATTGGAATTGCGAAGAGTTCTGCGTCAGGCTCTCCCACACTGATATTCGTGACCGTGAGCGTAAGCGATCCAATGCGCGGGTCGTACTGCCTGGTTTGAAGATTGATGTGCAAATCTTCGCTGTACCAAATCTCGTCGTATACTACCACGGGGTGATCGGTGCCGCTCGCCTTGGCGGGGATCGTCACGGCCCTTTTATAACCATGAACCTCCAGCCCCTCGATCACATTCGTGCCAAGATCCTGCACTTGGAGATTCGGCATGGAGGAAATAGGGCTCTTGAGATGCAGCCACCCGTTCATGGGAGGTTCAGTAGAGGGCGGTTGGGGCGTTATGTTCTGCCTGGCAATGTGTGTGTAAGGATTTAAGAAAGTGTTGAGCCTCGTCTCCGGATCGTAAATGTGGACCGAAATGATCCTGGGCTTTTCGGTCGAAGATGCCGGCAAGATCTCATGCCTCTCGTTGTGAATACGTCCCGGCCCGTCCCTTGCGATGAGGGCGATGTTCTTGCGCTCGAAGTAACTGCCGTCGTGAAGGACCTGAGTTATGGACTGGTCAACTTCCGCGGAGAAGGGAGCGTTCGGTACAGGCGTGACAAACACGCCGCCACTGAAGGCCGACGCGCTCGACATTGCTCCATTCTGAGCGGAGGAAAAGTAAAGCGGTATAAGAAACAAAACCCAGCAGGCAGTTGCAAACAAAGAGCGGCTTCTAATCATTGTGGCACCCGGCCCTTCTCTATCAAAGGGACCTGATCGTCTTCGCGGGCTGAATTCTATGTCAATGCAAATCCATTTTGCAAACGCTGGTAGTATAGCGATGCAAAGAGCAAACGATCAGGTGATGACATCCGCTCAGATGACGGTTATGTCGGAAACCGTTGAAGTGCCACTCGCATGCACACTCCCGAGAAACGGGGTTCTGGGAACTCGGCGGGGCGGCGGACGCGGAATGTCTTAAACGCATAACGGCCTCCCCAGAAGGCCGTGGACTGAGATTTCCTTTCAAAGAGGAAACCGAGGCGCAGGTGGCGCTCACCTTCCTCATCATGGCGTGTATGCGGTTTGCTGTGCGAGTGCTGGAAGCCACGAGCTTCTGCCGGGAGCGCAGCTAATTGGACGCGTGCTCCGTAGAGGAGACGAAACTCCTAGCGTGGGCGAGTTCGGGACGGGTGGAATTCTCTCCATTGTTGGTGGATTTCAGCACCGCCTCATAGTAGGACGCCGCCTTTGGCTTCTCGCCGGCGGCCTCTGCCGCCCGGCCGGCGTTGTAGAGGCCGTTCAGCCGGTTCGGGCTGAGCCTCAGCGCCACGGCGTACTCGGCCAAGGCCCGATGGGGCTGGCCGAACTCCTGCAGCATGTCGGCGAACATTTCACGTGCGGGGATGTCGACCTCAGCCTGGCCCACCTTGTCCTGCAGGTCTGCCGCCATTCCCATGCTCTTCAGCGCCGCGTCGCGCCTGCCTTCGGCGAATGCGATCCAAGCCAGCATCTCGCCGCGCTTGATCTTCGTGCCGGTGCCCTCGGCCTTGTAGGCGTCCTTGCCTTTCCGGAGCTCGGCCATTAACTCGTCGTAGCGCACGAGATCGGCCCGCGCCAGCTCCGGCTGGCGCAGGCGTCCGTGAGCCAGCGCTCGCGCCCAGTACACCAGGGTGGACACTTCCGGCGGCGATCCGGCGAGAGGTTCCATCGCCCTCACCGATTTCCAGTTGCGCATCTCGAGCGCATAGAAGACGGGCAGCTTCGTACGATAGTACGGTACCATTCCATCCATGTAGGCGGAGCCCATGCCTGGCATCGACGCGATCGTCGTCAACGGCGCTGAGATCTGATCGAGCACCGATTGGGCACGAGCGTCCTGGCCGCTTTGCAGATAGGCATAGAGCAGGAAGTCGTAGGAGTGCGGCTCGTCCATGATGCCGCTCTCCCCGCGTGCCTCCGCGGCCTGCGAGGCAGCGATGGAGCCGAGTTGGGAGGCAATGTCCTGCGGCCACAGGCCCAGCCGCGCATAGATGTGCCCAGGCATGTGGAAGGCGTGCGGGCCCGACGGCGCGATCTCGCCATAGTGGTTGGCGGCGGCCAACCCGTCTGGGGCCATCCTCGGGTTGTCGCAAGAGTGGATGATGTAGTGCACCACGCCGGGATGATCGGGATACTTTGCGAAGAGCGGCGCCAGCACCGCCATCGCTTGGTGCTCCGCCGAGAGGCTCGTGTCGTCCGGCCGCTTGGCCGCAAGCAGCGAAAGCGCGTAGAAGGCGCCGGCATCCACATCGTCAGGATAGTGAGTGAATAGGCGGGCCATCGCCCCCGAGTAGGCCGCAACGCGTGCCGGAAATTCCCCGGCGCCGGGACCATAGAAACCGGCGAGTGCGGCGATATAGGTGCGCTCCCGCTGGGTGCCCGCGGTGAGAGATTGCGCCTTTTGCATCTCCGCCCATCCTAACTTCATGTCGTCCACATCGGGGCGGCCCCAGATTTGGTGGAAGACGCTCATGGCCACGCCCCAGTGCGCCATGGCGCAGTCCGGGTCGCTCTTAGCAAGCCGATCGAACTGGCTGCGCGCCTCCCGGTACCAGAAATCATGCAGCAGAGCTACGCCTCGGTTGAAGGGCGCCTGCGAGGAGGTTGCGCAGGTGACGGGGAACGAGACTGTGCCAAGCCGTTCGTCCTTGGCGGCAGCGGCAAGACCCGTCGAAGAGTGGTCCATCGTCTGAGCCGCGACGGGCAGAGCCGCCAGCATCAGCAGAAAGGGTACTGGGATTTTCATCGCGCCATTATCCAGAATTTCCGTTTTCAGTTTTCGCCCTGCCCGAAACATACTCCCGTCCGCCTCTAATGTCAAAGTCCAGTCGAATTTTTAGTGCGGGGTGCCCGCAGGGGCCTCGGAACAGTCCGGTTTTGTCTCTCCGCAGAATCCCAAAACTCGAAACTGACCCTCTTTCGACCTGTGCCGCGCACACTTCCCCTGCTCCTGTCTCTCTCGCCGCTGAAATCTGATCCGGTCTGGCGTTCGCCTACCCGGCGGGAAAGGGCAGCAAGGCGACCCGCCGCACCATGCTTCCGAACAGCCGCCGCGTCAGGTGGCTCTCGGCCAGTAGCAGCCAGTAGTACCGGGCGTGCTTGATCACTCGGCCACCCGTCTTCACCAACCGCTGCTGCAAGATGGTCAACGACCAACCGTCGATCCTCTTCGGCAGCACCAGCCGCCGCCACAGGTTCCCCAGGTTGTAGGCGATCACGCTCAGCCACAGCCGCACCTCGTTCGACCGGAACCGATGGCAGCTCAGCCGCGTCATCTTCACGGCCTGCTTCCCCTCCTTGATCCACTGCTCCGCCGTACCACGCTTGTTGTAAGACCGCACCACGGCCGGGCTCGGCAGGGTCAAATTGGTCACGATGAACCCCACTTGCGGGAACAGCTCCCCCGCATGATGCTCGACCTTCGCCACCACCCGGCGCGCCGTCTTCCAACTCGCCGCCTGATAGAGAAAGCTCTTGTACCAGACCACGGGCTTGTGGCTCGGCCGGCCCACCGGCCGGGGCAGCAGTTCCGCTATATCCCGTTCCAGGTTGTCGTTGGATGGAATGCGGATGGCCTACCTCGCAGGATTGGGCCCGAAAAACGCCCTTCCACGCCCGAATCCAGCGGGTCGTAACTGGACCTCACGCGCGCCGACAAGTTACTACGCTCGCCCTTGGGCACCGCTGTCGCAAAAACAATGTCCAATTGAAGGACGAAGATTGTCTACGTGTCGGTTGGCCGGGCAGCCATATTCGCGGATGAGTCTACCAAGAAAGCCCCAGGGGTGCGGATGCACAGTTTGGTGCCTTACGCGAAGTTGAGATAACCCTCTCAAAACCATACACAAAAGACCTGCCCATCAAGTGTAACAGGTTAGGACTCCCCGAGAAAAACCACTTTCGGACGGCGGATCTCTGCCCTCTTCTCGGAATCCATGCCGACACAATTCGCTGGCGGTTCAAAACCGGCAAATACCCCGAAGTGCCCAGCGACGGCAAAGGACGCCTCTTCACGCTTGCGGACCTTGAGAGGATTCTCGCTATTACCAAAAACTTGCCTGGCTGCCGGAACCCCAACCAGGCGGGCAGTCCGTGAACCATACGCTCTCGTTTTCGAAGCTGGTGATCGTTCTAACCTACCCAAATTCAGCAGTTTTGGGGCAAAGTTCCGGTTCTGCTCTCGGTTAAGTCCAAGAACTCTATTTTCGACAATACGGTCTTTCGAGGGCTCTTCGTGTCCTATCTCCCTTACACTTCGCCAGCTCCGGCTGCAAAAAGCGAGACAGTGCCCCGCTCCCAACCGGATGCGAGGTTCACTCGCGTCCGAGACGCGTTGCCTTCCATCGGAATCACTCGCCGCCGCCTCAAGCAACTCGAAGCTATCCATCTCATCCGCGAGCAGCGCGAGTTCGGCCGGCAGGACTTGGGTTTCAGCGGCATTCCCCTGCGCCGGCCTCCTAGCAGCCAACTCGTTCACGCACGGCGTAACGGCCGATTTTCTCTCGAAGTCACCGCTCATCCCCGATGCGGCCTGCCTTACGGCCAAGACCGTTTGATTCCCATCTGGGTCGCTACTCTCGCGGTGAAACAAAACACCCGTGCCATCCATTTTGAGTCTGCCGCCCAAATCCTTGAATTCTTTCGCTTGCCCAAGGACGGCCCCCACTATCGCCGCATGGTCGAGGGATTCCAGCGTGTCTTTGCCGCCACAATCTTCTTCGGCACTGAGCAGCAGCCTGAAAAAACGGCGCTCATCGACATGGCTCGCTTTCACTTTTTTGATCGCATGCACCTTTGGTTCAACGCTCACAACGAAGGCCACCTGCCCTCTCGTGAAAACTTCGCAAATCAAATCATACTCAGCGAGGCATTCTACCGTGAAATTGACGAGCACCGCATTCCCGTCGAGCGCGAGGCCGTTGCGGCCCTAGCCCATGCACCCGGTGTGCTGGACTTTTACATGTGGCTTGTGTGGAAGAGTTGGACCGTTAAAGGTCGTCCGGCTTCGGTTCCCCTCGTAGCCCCGAACGGTCTCAGCGAGCAACTCGGAAGTGCTGAATACGCGCAGCCGAGACTTTTCCGGTTCAAGATCAAGTCGTGGCTTCGGCAGGTTAAGGCCCTCTGGCCGGAATGCCCTGCCTCGCTCTCGACTGATGGAGATTTGATCCTCGTCCAATCTTCCCAAAGGAACCCCGCCATCAGGGCTGCGAGAAAAACGGTGAACACCTGGTAATTCCTTCGTTGCCCCACCCACTTTCTTTCCGAGTCCAGGCAGTGACTGACATGGAAAGCTACCAATACGACAATAGGGCGGCGCCTTGGGTCTGAGACTAGGCTTGTGGGGTCTTCGTGGTTGGGAGGAGTGGTAGTCGATCGATTTAGGTCTACCCTACGCCGTTACTGAGGGTCTATCTTGAGTTGGAACAGGTCCCCCAGTACATGAGTACACAGGAGGCAGCGAATGGAAACGGGGGCTGTTTTTGACGTTTCACCAAGGCGCGCCTCAGCGCGACAACGAAACTAAAAGGTGACCGCCTTTGGGGCGGCCCCACCTACTAAGCCAACCGCTTTGCGGGGTGTCTAACATCTGCGCGCGCGCGATTGATCGGTTCGGTCAACACTACGACGGGCGGGACTAATGTCGAACTGGGTGTTCCATGACTTTTGTTAGTGAAGGAAAGAACGTGGCGAATGTCGGCAGCCATCGCAAACAGGAAGCCTGCCCCCGCAGGGGCGACAGAAATCATGGACCACCGGTTGGAAACGGTTTTCATGACAAACAACAGAGTCCCGGGCTAACCCTGGAGCCCTTCCAGCCGATGTAAATATGGAGGATATTCGTTCGATCTAGCTAGGGTGCAGTGAAGCGATGGAATTCAACATGTCATCGATTGATCAGGCGGGGCTCAACCGCCACCCCAGGCGTCTTCCCTCCGGAGTTAGGGCACACACCGGGTTTGCAGCGTTTCTCTCGATGCATCAGTACGTGGGCGTGTTGGTATTTTGGCCATAAAGCAGAAATCCGATGCGGACTTTTGGGGAGACTGGCAAGCATGCAATGTAGCTCGGGATCATGGCGCGGCTTCGTAACGTTATTGTTCCTTCTCTTGCCATTGTCGGCAGGCAAGGCGCTGGACCCGTCGCAACCCATCGGACAGTATCATCACGACATTTGGGACCAACGTAACGGGCTCATGGGCACTTCGATCGACGCTCTGGCGCAGTCGCAGGATGGCTATCTCTGGTGCGGAACTCGTAGTGGTCTCTTCCGCTTCGACGGCGTGAAGTTCACACGGTTCAGCAACCGGAATACTCCGGCCTTTGTTGAGAACGAGGTCAGCTCGCTCGTGGCGGATGACGAAGGCGGCCTGTGGATCGGCACCGGGGTGGGGGGGCTCCTGTATTACCGGGGCGGAGCCTTCCGTCGATTCAGCACCCATGATGGGCTGCCTGACGATCACATTTTGAGCCTCGCTCGCGCCCGAGACGGGACTCTGTGGGTGGGAACGGGAAACGGCGTTGCCACCTATGACGGGCACCGGTTTACCCGCGTGCTTGCTTCGGCCGTGCAGGGGCGCGTGGCCTCGCTGGCAGAGGACCGGGACGGGAACATGTGGATGAACGTCATGGGCGAGATTGTGCAGGCGCCACCGGGCGGCACCGGGGCCTGGCGATCAAAAGCCGCAGATGCCGAAGCGTTCATTTACGCGGACAAGGAAGGTGGCATTTGGTTCGAAGGTGAGGGCGCTATCTTCCGCATTGAGGACAACAAACCCCAACGGGCGAATTTGTCGGCCACCGACTCAGGCACTACGACAAACATGTTGGAGGACTCGGACCATCAGTTCTGGGTGGCGGGTGATAGCCTGCGCGCCCTCACCTTGGACACCTTGCCGAGAGTCCGCCCAGCCGCGATCCGCCAATCCTCCGCAGCCGGTGTTCCTTTTGGAGAGGTGACGTCGCTCTTCGAGGACAGGGAGGGAAGCATCTGGGTAGGTACCCGGAGCGGCGAATTGCACCGGTTTCGCAACAATGTATTCACCACTTTCACCCACCGCGATGGCCTCAGTAGCGATTACATCTACTCCGTCTACGAGGACGGCGAAGGAATTCTGTGGGTCGGAACACCGGAGGGTTTGAACCGGATCTGTGACGGTGAGGTCAAGGTTTTTACTACCAAAGACGGACTTCCTCACAACCACGTGAACGCCATCTGGGGGGACGCCGACCGCACCCTGTGGCTGGGCACCAGTGGCGGCGTGTCCGCATTTCAGAGCGGCCACTTCAAGAACTACACCACCCGCGACGGCCTGTCGTCCGACGCCATCAATGTGATATTTGAAGACAAACATGGAAATCTGTGGGTGGGGACTCGGTATAACGGCCTAGATGTGCTGAGCAAAGGACGTTGGCACCACTACGGAATCGGGAAAGGCCTGGCGGCTGACACCGTACGTGAGATTCACGAGGATGCCAAGGGAGCCGTATGGGTGGGAACCGGTGGAGGATTGACCCGTTTTGACGATCAGGGGCTCCAGACCTACACCGTGACGACGGGGCTTCCCCACAACTCCACCACTGTAGTAGTCGAGGATCACGACGGCACCCTCTGGGTCGGCACTACCGCAGGTTTGGCCCATTACCTGAACGGTGTATTCACTGCCTTCGGGAGCAGCGCTGGGATAACGGACCCCGTTGAGCAGATCTTAATTGACGGCCAGAGGTCCATCTGGTTGGCAAGTGGTGAGGGCATTTCCCGGCTTCGGCAGTCCGATCTGGGGGCCTTTGCGGCGGGTCGGATCGGAAAACTCCCCCTGGTGAATTACGGAATGGAGGATGGGCTCGCCACCGTTGATTGCAGCGTCAGCACCCACCCGCTTTCCTGGCGGGGTCGTGACGGGCGCCTTTGGTTTGCCACCACGAAGGGATTGGTGATGGTGGACCCCGCACGGCGGCCCATGAACCCGCTTCCCCCGCCCGTGCATGTGGAAAGCCTTACCGTCGATAATCAGGAGGTCAACCTTCGCCGCGAGATTCGCTTGCCTGCCGGCAGCCGCAAGCTCGAAATACACTATACGGCGCTTTCTCTCCGCCAACCCACGCGAGTACGTTTTCGCTACAAGCTGGAGGGCGTCGATAAAGAGTGGGTGGAGGCGGGTGGGCAGCGTGCCGCCTTATACGACAACATCGGGCCGGGCCGTTTTAGGTTTCGCCTTATGGCCTCGAACGACGATGGTTTGTGGAACGAGTCCGGCGATACGCTAGCCTTTTCCCTTGCTCCATACGTCTATCAGACCTGGTGGTTCTATTGCCTGTGCGGGCTGCTGGCGTATCTGATGGCGGTGGGGGCGCACCGGCTTCGCGTCCGGCAGATGCGGGCGCGCGAGGCCGAGCTGGTTTTGACCGTCGAGCAACGCACAGCCGAATTGCAGGAGGACATTCAGAAGCGAGAGCGCGCCGAAGCCGCCTTGGAAAAGTCCAAGGAAGCTGCCGAAGTTGCCAACCGGGCCAAGAGCGAGTTCCTGGCGAACATGAGTCACGAGATTCGCACTCCCATGAATGGAGTTCTGGGAATGACGGATCTCCTCCTCGGAACGGAATTGAACTCCGAACAACGCGACTACGCCGGCATGCTCAGGACCTCAGCCGAGTCTCTGCTCACCGTTATCAACGACATCCTGGATTTCTCCAAGATTGAGGCCGGCAAGCTCGAACTGGAGACCATTGAATTCAGGCTGCGCGGCAGCATCGAGCCGGCCCTGAAGACGATGGCCGTGCGCGCCCACCAGAAGAGCCTGGAACTGAACTGCCTGATCGAGCCCGACGTGCCCGAGGCCCTGGCGGGTGACCCCAGCCGCTTGCGCCAGGTCTTGATCAACCTGCTCGGCAACTCCTTGAAATTTACCGAGAGAGGAGAGGTCAACTTGAGGGTCCAGCCGGAGGCTGCAAAGGAAGATTCAATCAGTTTGCACTTCAGCGTGGAAGATACCGGCATCGGCATCCCCGTCGAGAAACAGGCAGGCATCTTCGAGGCCTTCACCCAAGCTGATGGCTCCACCGCCCGCCACTTTGGCGGAACAGGCCTGGGACTGACCATTTGCCGGCGGTTGGTAGAAATGATGGGAGGCCGCATCTGGGTCGAAAGTGTGGTCGGCCAAGGTAGCACTTTTCATTTTACTGCCAACTTTGGCATCTCCAAGGCCGCCGAGTCTCCCAAGCCCGCGAAGAGGGCTCAATTGAAAGGGATGCGGGCACTGGTGGTAGACGACAATCTGACGAATCGCCGGATTCTCCAACGTTTCCTCGTAGGCTGGGGCATGCAGCCGACGCTGGCGGAAAACGGCCAGCAGGCTCTCGAAACCCTGGCTCAGGCGCTCGATGCCCACCAGCCCTTCCCCCTGGTGCTGACAGATGGCCATATGCGGGAAATAGACGGATTCCAGCTTGCGGCGGAGATCCGCAAGAACCCGGAACTGTCTGGCGCCGCGATTATAATGCTGACTTCGGCGGGGCAGCGATGCGACGCGGCACGTTGCCGTGAACTGGGGCTGGCAGGCTATCTCACCAAACCTGTGGGTGAGGCTGAGCTACTGGAAGCCGTTCTTCGGGTCCTGGGGTCGCAGCGCACTATGGCAAAACCGGCCTTGGTAACCCGCCACTCGATGCGCGAGGAGGGAAGGGCCCTTCGTATCCTGCTCGCTGAAGACAACCTCGTGAACCAGAAGCTGGCCTCTTGCTTGTTGGAAAAACGCGGTCACATTGTAGTTACAGCCGCTGATGGGCGGCAAGCGCTGGAGCGACTTGAGACTGAGAGCTTCGACTTGGTCCTCATGGATGTCCAGATGCCTGAGATGGACGGGTTCGAGGCCACAGATGCGATACGGAAGAAGGAAGGGGCGACGGGACGCCACTTACCCATCGTAGCCATGACCGCACACGCCATGCGGGGTGACCGGGAACGTTGCCTGGCGGCAGGGATGGACGGCTACGTTTCCAAGCCCATTACTGCCCAGGAACTCTTTCGCGTGGTTGAAAAGGTGATTTTCACGCCATCCGTACCACCCTCCCCATCAAATCAGGAAGGTGCGGAGTGTCCTTACGGCGATTAACCGATCAATCTTCTGAATCACACCGCTAAGAGACCCACCCGAGCAGCGTTAGTGCTGTTCTATAAAAGACGATGTCAAGAGAAACAACTCCCCCTCGACCGGAGGCCGAGGGAATACTGACCTCGGGATCGAGCCCCTGTAGCCCTAGGAGCCTTTTGGCATCGCGCTGGCTCTCTGACCTATCAACTCGGCTCGTCCCGAGCAGCGCCGAGGTTGCCTGGCTTTTCCGTCCCCTTAGTTGCATCTTTCTGTCTTGACGACGCCACTCGGCTGCTGAAGCTTGAGAAGCGAATCGGTAGCCAACTGGCAACCCATGGTTCTATCTGAGACTCGTGGCCTACAGCTTTCTTGGGTTATCCGAGGGAGCATAGGGTATCGGTAGAGACTCATGACCGCCGCCCCTATGCCGATCCTACAGGGATCGAGGAAATAGGTCCTGCCTTGTCGGAATTAACCGGCCAATCTTTTTAATCACACCTCTAAGTGCTGTAGCTGCGAAGCGTTATTCTTCTCCAGTTGGGATTTTTCTCTTCAGGAGGAGGGGCTCTGCTTCC
>JBELAJ010000288.1:0-10227 GCA_049508935.1 Terriglobia bacterium
TTTTCCATATTGATCCTGGCCGCGGGCAAGGCGACGCGCTTCAAATCCGAACACTCGAAGATGCTGCACCGGCTGGCAGGGCGGTTCTTGGGCGAGCACATTCTGCAAGCCGCACAGTCGGCAAAACCCGACTGCCTCTATATGGTGATCGGGCACGAGAAAGAAGAGTTACGCAAAGATTTTGCCCGCCCGGGCCTTGTTTTCATCGAACAGAACGAGCAACTGGGCACCGGCCACGCGGTGATGATGGCCCGCGAGGAGCTCGAGAAGTGTCCCAGCGCGGCGGTGCTGGTGCTGGTGGGCGACGCTCCCCTGCTACCCCCAGAAACGCTCATGCACCTGGTCGAAATCCACCGCAAGGCGCGTGCAGCCGCAACCATTTTGACCACTCAGCTTGACTACCCCACCGGCTACGGACGCATCGTGCGCGATCGCGACCGCGTCCGCAGCATCGTCGAAGAGAAGGTGGCAACGCCCGATCAGAAGCGAATCCGCGAAATCAATTCCGGCATTATTTGCTTCTCGCGAACCCATTTGCTGAAACATCTCGGAGAACTGACGGCGGATAACGCCCAGAAGGAATTCCTCTTGACGGACCTCATCGAGATTTTCAACCGGCACCGGCTGAAGGTGACTGCCTTCCCCGTGGCTGACTCGCGTGAGGTTTTGGGCGCCAACGACCGCGTCGAGCTGGCGCAGATCGAACGGCACTTGCGGCTGCGCAAGGCGGTGGCGCTCATGCGCCAGGGCGTGACGGTGGTCGATCCCCAGGCCACTTATATTGACCCTGACGTGGAAGTCGGGCAGGACACGGTGATCGAGCCGGGGGCGAGCCTCTTGGGCCGGACACGCCTGGGACGCGACTGCCACGTCCAACAAGGCTGCGTGATCACCGACTCATCGCTCGCCGATCGCGTCACCCTGCGGCCCTATTGCGTGATCTCGAACTCTGAGGTTGGCGCCGGCGCAGCCCTCGGCCCTTTCGCGCGCCTGCGCGAAAACGCGGTGATCGAAGAGAACGCCCGCATCGGCAATTTCGTGGAAGTAAAGAAATCGCGCGTGGGCCGGGGCAGCAAGGCTCAGCACCTGACGTACCTCGGCGACGCCACGCTTGGCCAGAACGTCAACATTGGAGCAGGGACCATCACCTGCAATTACGACGGCGTCAAGAAGTACCCTACCGCCATCGAAGACGGCGTCTTCATCGGCAGCGGCAATATGCTGGTGGCCCCGGTGCGCGTCGGACAAGGGTCGTACACCGCCGCAGGCTCGACCATCAGCGAAGACGTGCCGCCCGATTCGCTCGCCATCGCGCGCAGCCGGCAAGTCACCAAGCCCGGATGGGTAAGAGAGCGCAAACGGCAACGGGATTGATGATTGCAGTTGCGGAAACTGGAAAATAGAAACTGGAAAATGGAAAATGGAAAATAGAAACTGGAAAATGGAAAGTCGGAATTCCCCAAAAGCCATTGGCAGTCCGGCAGGCTGCACTTAATATTCACGCTTAACACTTGCGATGGAGTGCAGCTTCGGCACGAAAGTTTGGAGCACTGGTTGTTCTTGGGGGCGTCCGGCTCGCTGGACCTAATATCGAGTTTCCATTTTCCAGTTTCTAATTTCCAGTTTCCATTTTCCAGTTTCACTCAAAGTGGCCGGCGCTGAATAACGCATTCACCTGTTGAAGGTCCGCTTCAGTGTCCACACCGATGGTGTCGTACGGCGTCTCGGCCACCGTGATAGGGACGCCATTCTGTAAGAAGCGTAGTTGGTCCAGCTTTTCCGCCAGCTCGAGCGAGGATTGCGGCCAGGAGTGAAATGCGGCGAGCGCCGCTCGCGTGTAGGCATAAATTCCCATGTGCTTGTAATACTGAATCCCGCCCTGGGCGTCGCGGTCGTAAGGGATGGGATAGCGTGAGAAGTAAAGCGCGCGTCCGGCGCAATCGGTGACGACCTTGACGTTGCCGGGCTCCTGCGCCGACGCCGCATCCATAGCAACCTTCAAAGTGGTGACCTGAACGTCTTCCTGGAAAAACGGGGTGAGGAGAAGTTCGAAGTGGGCGGGCCGCAACATCGGTTCGTCTCCCTGGATATTCGCGTAGATATCCGCATTCGTGCTGGTCATGACTTCATGCACGCGATCGGTCGGAGACGGGTGGCGTCCGGTGAAGCTGACGGGAATCCCCTGCGACTCGCAGTAGTGCCTCACTTCCTCGTCTTCCGTAGCCACCACGAGTTCATCCAACAATGGCGAGCGCCGCGAATGGTGATACACCCAATAGACCATCGGCTTGCCTGCGATTTCTCGCAGCACTTTGCCCGGCAGCCGGGTCGATCCCAACCGCGCCGGGATGACACCCATAATCTTCGGACGCGCGCCCATATTCTCTCCTCGACTGGTGGGTAGATAATTACTCAAGTTGCGAATTCGGTCAATGCGCAGGAGGGCAAGGAAAAATCAAAACATCTCACGCAAAGCCGCAAGGGCGCAAAGTAACGCATGGTCGATGTCAGTCGTTTTCTTTGCGAGCTTGGCGTCCTTGGCGTCTTTGCGTGAAACCGCTTCTTTCCCCGGATGAAACTCTGCACTTCCATCTGGTCAGAATCGCAAATCCCACTATAATGATTATGAAGCTGCTTCACACGGCAAAACGATGAGACTGGGAATCGACTTCGGCACCACCCGGATCGTGGTGGCATTTGTGGACGCCGGCAATTATCCGGTGGTGGCTTTCGAAACGCCTGACGGCGAGGCGCGCGACTGGTTCCCGCCGCTTGTCGCTATCCAGGGCCCCCAGATGCTGTTCGGCTGGGACGCCTGGGCGGTTCAGGAAGAGCCGGGCTGGACGGTCATCCGCTCACTCAAGCGTGTGCTGGGATCGGCCAGCCTTGCGAGCGAGGTCGAAATTGCGGGCCAGGTCATTCCGCTTAAAACGCTGCTGGTGGGACTGTGCTCCTCGCTCCGCCAGAGCCTGCTGAAACACTCCAACCTGCCCGTCCAGGAATCCGAGCCCTTTGAAACGATGCTGGGCGTTCCTGCCAACGCCAACAGCAACCAGCGATTCCTGACCACGGACATGTTTCGCAGCACCGGCTTCGAGGTTCTTGGCCTGCTGAACGAACCGTCCGCCGCCAGCATTGAATTCGGCCACCGCCGCCGCGATTCTTCCCCCGACGAGGAAGAACACATTCTGGTCTATGACCTGGGCGGCGGCACGTTCGACGCCTCCCTGGTGAAACTCTGCGGGCGCGAGCACGCCGTGCTGGCCTCGGAAGGGATCGAATCTCTGGGCGGAGACGATTTTGACGAGCGCCTCGCCGAACTCGTCCTCGACTCGGCGGGCATTTCCGCGGCGGAACGCGATTCGCTTACCCAGGCTGAGCTATTCCGTTTGCACGAAGAGTGCCGAGAGAAAAAGGAAGCGCTCCATCCCAACACGCGCTTGATCCACGTGGACCTCGACAAGGTCCGCCCGGACTGGCCATCCACCACCGTCAGCACCGCGGATTTCTACCAGAACTGCCGTCCCGCCGTTCAGGAGACCATTCACGCCGTGGAAAGCCTGATGGAATCGCAGGGGCTCGGCCCGCGGCATTCCGGCAGCGAAGCCCACATTGATACGCTCTACGTCACCGGCGGCGCCAGCGAACTGCCGCTCGTCTCCCGCATGCTGCGCGAAGTTTTCGGGCGCTCCGTGCGCCGCTCCGCCTATACGCGCTTCGCCACCGCCATCGGGCTTGCCATTCAGGCGGATGCAGAGGCCGGTTACCAGCTTCGCGACCGCTTCACGCGCTATTTCGGCGTTTGGCGTGAGGGCGAGGCCGGGCGTACTGCCGTGTTCGACCCGATCTTCAAGAAAGGCCTCGTCCTTCCCGGACCCAGCCAGCCGCCGCTCCGCGAAGTCCGCAGCTACACGCCCGCCCATAACATCGGCCACTTCCGTTATCTCGAGTGCGCGCAACTTTCCGATGACGCTCGCCCCGCCGGCGACATCGTGGCCTGGGGAGACATCCTTTTCCCCTTTGATCCGGCACTCCGGGATGCTCCCTCGCTCAGCGATTCGCAAGTGGCGCGCACCCTTGCCGGGGACCAGGAGATCGAAGAGAGTTACTCCTGCGATTCCAACGGAGGCGTGGTGGTGCGCATCACGAATCTTTCGGAAGACTACCACCGCGAATATCGGCTGGGCCGCTGGAGCGTCCTCGATCGCCGTGTCGTCCCCGGCCGCCCGACGAAGCGCCGCCGCGCGAAGCGTGCGTAGGTTGGCAAAATTCACCAAAGAGACCATCGAGAAAAGCAGATGTGTTCTTTTGTTTACTACTATTTCCAGGATTTTATGCGGCGCGCAAGGACTTCTGGTCTGGAATTTTGAATCTGGAATTTTGGATGCGGCCAGGTGGCCGCGCTCTGGTCTCCGTATCCTCGGTCGTGATACGATTTGTGATTCCTTGACACCCCTGAAAAGGGCGTGCTAAATTTCCTCTCTTTGACGTGACTGCCGATAGGTATATGTAAGGGTGCACTTTAATGGGTGGCATTCTGTCCACACTCGCGGATCTCTTCATCTCGACCATTCCTACGGTTATTTTTGTGTTTGTCCTCTTCATCATCTTCAACCGATTTCTGTTTAGGCCGCTGACGGCCGTGATGAAGAAGCGAGAAGAAGAAACCACGGGTGCGATGGCGCGCGCCCGCGAGCAGGCGGCTGCGGCGGAGGAGAAAACGCGTCAGTACGAAGCTACTTTCCAGGCGGCGCGCCAGGAAGTTTACCGGCAACGGGAGGCGGCCAGACGCTCCATGCTCGAGGACCGGCAAGCAGCCATCGACAAAGCGCGGCAGCAATCGGACACACTGGTCAAAGAAGCCCGGGCCGGCCTGGCAGCAGAAGTGGCGAAAAGCCAAAAGGAACTTCTGGCCGCTTGCCAGTCACTGGGCAAGGAGATCGCATCCACCGTTCTGGGGTCGCCGTTGGGGGAGGGATAAGACTCTTGAGGGTTTCTTCGCATCGCGTCCTGGCTGGAGGATTGTTAGCCGCCTGTTGTCTGGGGCTGGCTAGCTTGCAGCTTCCTGCCCGCACTCCTGCTTCGGATGCCAGCCTCGCCTACGCTGCCGCAGCGGAATCTGATGAGGAAGGGAAAAAAGAGGGGCGAGAGTTATTTTACAAGATTATTAACCTCTCGATCCTCGTGGGCGTGCTTGCCTACTTCCTGCGCAAGCCGGCAGCCGAATTCTTCGCGCAGCGCTCCGCCGCCATTCGCAGGGGACTTGAGGAAGGCCGAAAGGCCCTGGAAGCGTCCCAGGCCCAGCTCAAAGCTGTAGAAGAGAAATTGAAGCACCTGGAAGAAGAGATTGCGGAGTTCAAGGCTGCTGCGGTCCGCGAGATGGAAGCCGAACGCCAGCGGCTGAAACAGGCGGCGGCCGAGGCGGCCGAGAAGATCATCCAGTCCGCGCGCGCTCAGACCGAGGCGGCGACGCGAGCTGCAAAACTGGAATTGAAGGCGTATGCTGGCCAAGAGGCGGTCAAGTTGGCGGAGGAGATCATTCGCCGGCGCCTCGACGATGCGGGGCGAAAGAAATTGGTGGGAGATTTCTTAAGCGGAGTCGAGAGTCAAAAGTCGAGAGTCGAAAGCAACAACGAACGGCCAAGCTAGTCACTAAGAGTCAAGAGTCGAGAGTCAAGAGTCGAAAGTTAGAAGAACGGTCTCGAATCGGTAGGAAGAGTCATGCAGCGCTTTACGGACCTCAAAGTTTGGCAGCGAAGTCACCAGCTAACACTTGAGGTTTATCGTCTCACGGCCGGGTTTCCGTCGGGGGAGCGCTTTGGTCTGGTTTCGCAGTTGCGACGGGCAGCAGCTTCCGTGCCTACAAATATTGCGGAGGGATCAAAGCGTCAAAGCAACCAGGAGTATTCGCGATTCCTGAACATCGCCGAAGGTTCGCTTGTCGAGACCGAGTACCTTTTGATGCTGAGTCGCGATCTGGGATACCTAGCGCGGAATTCCTGCGAGGTAATGCTGAATGAGGTTGGTGAGATAGCACGAATGCTATCCGGTCTCAGAAAAAAGGTGGGACTGGCCGCAGCCGCCTAGTTAGTCGAAAGTCGAGAGTCGAAAGTTAAGAGTTTAGGCACTGCTGACTGGTGACTGTTGACTCTCGACTTTTGACTTTCGACTCTTGACTCTCGACTTTTGACTTTCGACTTTCGACTAGGTCTTTACAATGCCGATGGTAATAGCAAACCGATACGCCCGCGCACTGGCCGATGTCGTGGCGGCAAGCGGCGATTACCGCAAGGTGCTTGCGGAGCTTGAAGATTTCGAAAGGGCTTATCGCGAAAACCCGGAATTGCGGGAAGTGTTAGTTTCGCCCGCCCTGGCGCTGCCGCAGAAGGTGAAGGTGCTGGAGGCGATTGGGCAGAGACTGGACGAATCTCCGGTAACGCTGAATTTTCTGCGAGTTCTTCTCGCCAACTACCGGATGCCCTTGCTCGAAGAAGCCGTCCAGGCTTACCGGAAGATCGCCAACGACCGGGAAGGAATCGTGCAAGTAACCATTACTTCGGCATCGGAACTTTCCGAAGCCGAACGGGAAAGCGTGGCGGCGCGATTCAGGCAGTTAACCGGCAAGCAGGTTGAACTCGACTTCCGAATCGACAACGGCCTCGTGGGGGGAATGATGGCGCAGATCGGGAGCACGGTTTACGACGGGTCGGTGCGGGGGAATCTGGCGCGCATGCGGGAGCAGTTGATAGCGCGGTGAGCAAGAGTCGAGAGTCGAAAGTCAAAAGTCGAGAGTAAGAAGAACGGTAATGCTGAATGAGGTTGGTGAGATAGCACGAATGCTATCCGGTCTCAGAAAAAAGGTGGGGCTGGCCGCAGCCGCCTAGGAAGTCGAAAGTCGAGAGTCCGGGGAACCGTTGACTGTTTACTGTTGACGCTTGAGCCTCGACTTTCGGCTGGTTACTCTTGACTTTCGACTCTCGACTTTTGACTCTCGACTCTCTGGGAGAAGCAAGCAAATGCCACAGATTAGAACAGACGAAATCACGAAAATCATCCGCGAGCAGATTGAACACTTCGACCGCGGCGTCTCCGTCGCCGAGGTGGGTACGGTCATATCCGTCGGCGACGGTGTGGCACGCATCCATGGCCTGGACAACGTCATGGCTGGCGAACTGCTCGAGTTGCCCCACGAGGTAGCCGGCTTGGCGCTGAACCTGGAAGAGGACCGGGTAAGCGCGGTGCTCTTCGGCGACTATGTGAAGATCCAGGAGGGCGACACGGTCAAGCGGACCAAGCGCATCATGTCGGTGCCGGTGGGCGAAGCGTTGGTGGGGCGGGTGGTGGATGCACTGGGCCGTCCGACCGACGACAAGGGTCCCATCCTGACTGAGAAGTATCTCTCCATCGAGAGACTGGCCCCCGGCGTGATTGACAGGCAAAAGGTGCGCGAGCCAATGCAGACCGGAATCAAAGCCATTGACGCCATGATTCCCATCGGCCGCGGCCAGCGCGAACTGATCATCGGCGACCGGCAAACCGGCAAAACTGCCGTCATGCTCGACACAATTCTGAACCAGCGCGGCGGCGACGTCATTTGCATTTACGTAGCCATCGGCCAGAAGCGTTCAACTATCGCGCAAGTGGTTAAGACCCTGGAAGAACAGGACGCGATGAAATACAGCATTGTAGTGGAGGCAGGCTCCTCGGACCCCGCCCCCATGCAATACATCGCGCCTTATGCGGGCTGCGCCATGGGTGAGTTTTTCCGCGACAGCGGCAGGCACGCGCTATGTCTTTACGATGACCTTTCCAAGCACGCCGTGGCTTATCGTGAAATCTCGCTGCTGCTGCGCCGGCCTCCCGGCCGCGAGGCCTACCCCGGCGACGTATTTTATTTGCACTCGCGTTTGCTCGAGCGGGCCGCGAAGCTGAGCGAAGAACTCGGTGGCGGATCGCTGACGGCGCTGCCCATCATTGAAACGCAAGCCGGCGACATCTCCGCCTACATTCCTACCAACGTTATCTCGATTACGGACGGCCAAATCTACCTTCAGACCGACCTGTTCAATAGCGGCGTCCGGCCTGCCGTGGATGTGGGCCTCTCCGTGTCACGCGTGGGCGGCAACGCGCAGATCAAAGCCATGAAGCAAGTGGCCGGCACGCTGCGCCTGGACTTGGCCCAATACCGTGATGTGGCCGCCTTCGCCCAGTTCGGGAGCGACTTGGACAAGGCCACCCAGGCACAGCTCAACCGAGGGCAGCGACTGACCGAAATCCTCAAGCAGGTGCAGTACAGTCCGCTGCCCGTTGAAAAGCAGGTGATGATCATTTTCGCGGGCACCAACGGTTACCTCGACGATCTGGCGATCGAGGAATGCCAGGCGTTCGAGCGCGGGCTCTACGAGTTCATGGATAACTCTTATCCCGCGGTGGGAAGCCAGCTCGTCCAGAAAAAACAGATTGACGAACCGTTGCGGGCGGAGATTCGCAAGATGCTGGACGAGTACAAGGCCAAATTCCGGGCGGAACGGAAGGAGAAGGAAAAGGTGGCTTAGAATAGCGGTGGAACCGGCTTGACCTCCTCTCATCCCGGGCCCTTGGCCTGTCATTCTGAGCGAAGCGAAGAATCTCAGCAGTTCGAATGGCAGGCGCTTCGTTACAAACTGCGGGGATCCTTCGCTTCGCTCAGGATGACCCCCTAGGTAAGTCTTAGCAACATGGCAACTTTACTTGATATTCGGCGCCGCATTCGTTCCGTGAAGAACACGCAGCAGATTACCCGCGCCATGAAGATGGTTGCGGCGGCTCGGTTGCGGCGCGCCCAGGATGCGATCTTCAACGCGCGGCCTTACGCCAATCAGATGATGACGCTGCTCGAGAGCGTGGCGGCCCGCACCGAGCAGCGAGAGCACCCTTTGCTTGCCGAGCGGCCCATCGAAAAAGTCCTGCTGGTGCTAGTCACTGCCGACCGCGGCCTGTGTGGGGCGTTCAACGCCAATCTGTTCCGCGCTTCCCAGGAATACGTCGAGTCGCGGGGCGGGAAGGAAGTCGCGATGATTGCCGTGGGCCGCAAAGGGCGCGATGCTTTGCGCAGGCGCTCCCGGCAGATGTTTGCGGAACACATCAACCTGTTCGCGCATCTGGAGTTCTCGGACGCGCAACAGATTGCGAAGGAGATTATCGATCTCTACACGCAACAAAAGGTGGACGCGGTTGACTTCGTTTACAACGAGTTCAAATCGATCATGACTCAGCGCGTCCGGGTGGAGCGGTACTTGCCCATTAAGCCGGTTGTGCCGGCGTCGGGCGAGGTGCTGATCGATTACATTTACGAGCAGCCCCCCGCGGAGATATTCAGCGCGCTGCTTCCGCGCTACGTGGAGATCGAGGTTTATCGCGCGCTGCTCGAATCTCGGGCCGCTGAACTGGCCGCTCAAATGACCGCCATGGACGCGGCCACGAACAACGCCGCAGAATTGATCGATTCCCTTACACTCCATATGAATCGCGTGCGGCAGGCGGCCATCACCCGCGAGATCATCGAGGTTGTGAGCGGAGCAGCGGCAACGTAGCAGTCGAGAGTCGAAAGTTGAAAGGCGCCGGATGTTCACCCGTACCATCGCAGTCGAAAGGTGTTTCTTTCACTTTCGACTCTCGACTTTCGACTTTTCTATACAAAGGAATTCTCATGAGTACTGAGCAGCATATTGGCAAAGTGGTTGAAATCACCGGCCCGGTATTGGTGGCGGCGTTTGAGGGCGAGCATCTTCCGCCGATCTACAACGCCCTGCGGATCGTTTCAGATGGCTTCGACGTTCCGCAACCCATTAACGTCATCGCGGAAGTCGAGCAGCACTTGGGCGAAGGGCGCGTGAAATGCGTGGCCATGGAGCCCACGGACGGCATGGTTCGCGGCATGAAGGCCATTAATCTTGGGGAACCCATCACCATTCCCGTAGGCAAAGCGACCCTGGGCCGGGTGATGAACGTGATCGGCGAGCCGGTAGACAAGCTGGGGCCGATTGTGTCGGAGATCCGATACCCCATTCACCGCCACGCGCCCGAGCTCGAGGAGCAAAACACCAACCTCGAGATGTTCGAGACAGGCCTCAAGGTGGTGGACCTGCTCGAGCCCTATTTGAAAGGCGGCAAGACGGGCTTATTCGGCGGCGCCGGCGTGGGCAAGACCGTCATCATCATGGAGCTGATCAATAACGTCGCCCTGAA
>JBELAJ010000289.1:0-10207 GCA_049508935.1 Terriglobia bacterium
GATCGCGAGGGAGCAACGTGACAATATACGGCCACTCGCACTCATCGTGAAGTCGCGGTCGTTTCATGCCGCGAGCATAACCGTTAGACCCAAAAATCGCAATTCTTATTTTAACGCCTATGAGACAGAGGGCTAATCGCCCTCATCCCTTCCGGCTCTTGACTCTCAGCTCTTGACTCTTTACTCTCGACTCTCGACTTCTCAATTCACAGGAGCCTGGCATGGCCGAACCAATTCGTGTGCTGGCACTCTTCGCTCACCCTGACGACACTGAGTTTCTTTGCGCGGGCACGTTGTTTCTTTTGGCTGAGCGTGGCGCGGCCGTTCACGTCGCCACGCTGACGGCGGGCGATTGCGGGAGCACGATTTTGCCGGCAGCGGAGATTTGCCGAGTTCGCCTGAAGGAAGGCCAACGAGCCGCGGCCCTTCTGGGCGCACGATTCACGTCTTTAAAGGAGAAGGACCTGCTGGTCCTTTATGATCGGCCGACCTTGCGCAAAGTGATGGAATTAGTCCGCCGCGTGGACCCCGCCCTGGTCTTCACCCACTCGCCTTCAGACTACATGCTCGATCACGAGACCGTCAGCCGCCTGTGCCAGACGGCTTGTTTCGGCGCCATGGCGCCGAATTTCCGCACCGGTGCCAAGAATGCGGCGAAGCCGCTGCGGGCCATTCCGCATCTTTATTACGCCCAGCCTGCCGGCGGCACTGATATTCTGGGGAAAGAGGTCATGCCGAGCTTGTTTGTAAACATCGGCTCGTCCCTGGAACGCAAGGAGCGGATGTTGGCCTGCCATGAGAGCCAGCAGGCTTGGTTGAAGTCACAACAAGGTCTGACGGGTCCTGTCGACAACATGCGGAAGATGGCCGCCTGGACGGGAGCGCTGGCCGGTTTCGAATGGGCAGAAGGATTTCGCCAGCATCTTGGGCAGGGGTTCCCATCGGACGACAGGCTAAGCGAACTGCTGGGTGAATCTATTATCAGGAGAAGAGAAGTATAATATCCTGGTCAGGCTACGGAAAAAGGCTGTCTGTCTTGCTGAGCGCAGCGAAGCATCTGCAGTGTCGCCTTGAAAACAAACAAATGCAGATTCTTCGCTTCGCTCAGAATGACAGCCCGAAGGGTTTTTCTGCAGCCTGCTGACCGGCTGGAGTTGAGTTCGCTGCCGTTTCCTCCAAGAGGGGCATGAGAGCGAACCCATATCGAAATGACGCGGAATTTCCAGCCTCGGGCAAAATCCGCCGCATGAGAATCTGAGCTTGCCATCCGACCCAGTCACTTTGCTTCGAAACCCTTGGCGTTACGTGAGGGAGATAACAGTCGAGGGTACAGTTTTCTGCCTTGCACTTTGGGTCGCCCTTCCACTTGCGCTTTGGCTTAGGGTTCCCGGCCACATCAGGGCCGAGACATCTGAATCCGGAGTCAAACTCTGGGGCCAGCCGGTGTTGGATGTCCTGCTCCATTGTGACGCGCGCCTCACTATGGCCGACTTTCCCGGCGTTGTTACTCAGCAGACGGGCCAGCCTCTCGACCCTTCGAAAGTGAGCGAGAGTTTGAAGAGGCTTTACGCAACCGGCCACTTTGCCGAACTGCGCGCGGAGGCAGAACCTGGCCCGGGAGGCGTTCACTTAGTTTTCATTGCGCGAGCGCAGTATTGTGTGGGGGTAGTGCAAGTGGAGGGAACACCCAGCACAATGGAGCCTCGAATCCTGCTCACTTCCACTCGCCTGCGCTTGGGAGAGCCCGTTTCAGAGGAAATTCTTGTTGCGGCCCAGCGGCACATCTCGGAGGCGCTCGCCTCGAACGGGTATTATCGGGCGACGGTTCGATACCGCCTTCGTCCTGACCCGGCAACGCTCGCGACGGGTGTGACCTACTTGATATTTCCGGGTAAGCCGGCACGCTTGAGCGGCGTGGAATTCCAGGGCCAGCCCGGTTTCCCGGTCTCCAAGCTTACCAAAGTAGCCGGCTGGAAGCACGGAGCGCAGCTCACCTCCGCGCGCGTCGAGCGAGGCGTGTTCAAGCTCCGCCAGTTCTACGTATCGCGCAATCGCCTTCAGGCAACCGTCAGCATCCTCAGGCGCCAATATGATTCCGGCCTCGATACCGAGAAGCTTCTGGTGAAAGTCGCAACCGGGCCCTTGGTCGAAGTGCATATCCGAGGCGCCAAGATTTCGCGTTCCCAAATCAAGACTCTTCTGCCCGTCTATCACGACGGCGTGGTGGATGCGCCGTCGCTCGATCGCAGCGCCCGGATTTTGGAAGACCATTTCGAACAGAAAGGTTACTTTTCCACCTCCGTGACGGCAAAGCAGGAGTTCCATGCCGAGTCTCAAACGCTGGACCTTACCTTTCAGGTGAATCGCGGACAGCATGGAGAGTTTGACGGATACGGCTTCGAAGGCAACAAGGCCATTCCGACGGCGCAGCTCATGGCGGCGATATCCCGTCCCGCAAAGGGCATCATTACGCGCACGCCGCTTTACGATCGCACACTTGTCGAGAACAAGGTCAGTGCTCTAACGGCGCTTTATCAATCCAGAGGCTTTCTGGAGGTGCGGGTCTCTCCCCTCGTCAACGATCATTATAACGATCAGACGGGTCATTGGTTTGTCACCTTCCGGGTCGAAGAGGGACTCCAAACAACCGTTCGCCAGCTCGAACTGAACGGAATTTCGGCGGACATGCACAAAGCCCTCTGGCCTTCTCTGCAGACGAAGCCAAACCAGCCCTATTCGCCCGGCCGGGCCGCGTCGGATCGCGACGTCATTTCGGATTATCTTGCCAACCTCGGTTATGCTCAGGCGGAAGTGAACTGGCACGCCTCGCCGCTCGCCGAACAACACCAGGTGGATGTGGACTTCAGTATTGAACTGGGAAGACAGGAGCGAATCGGTCGCATCGAGGTGCTTGGAAACCAACACACCCGAGCGGGAGTCATCCGCCGCGAGTTAGTGATCCGCCAGGGTCAACCCTTGAGCCAGGACAACGTCGCCGAGTCGCAAAGCCATCTATATGACTTGGGGATGTTCAGCCAGGTGCAGATTGCGCCGCAGGACCTCCCCAATTCGGAAACGGAGAAAACCGTTTTGGTGGCCGTCGATGAGGCGCGGCGATGGACTTTAGGATACGGTGGAGGGCTTGAGGTCCAGAGATTGGGCAGCAACAACCCGCAGGGCAGCTTCAAAGCCAGCCCGCGACTCTCGCTGGACCTTCGCCGGATCGATGTCGGGGGACGCGATCAAACCTATACTTTGTGGGGACGGCTCTCGTACATCGAAACAGGCGCGGGAACCACCTACGTGATTCCTAACTTGCTTAATCGACGCGACCTGAGCTTGCGCATCAGTGGAATAGCAGACATCAGTCGCGACGTGCTCACCTTCACGGACGAGCAGGAAGGGGCCACCCTCACAGTTGAAAAGCGCTACAGCGCTTCCACGGTCCTCTCCGCCCGCTATACCTTTTCCCGCGTTCAGGCTCTCGATCTGTCCGGCCGTATCTCGCCGGCAGAGGCGCAGTTGCTCAGCCAGCCGGCGCGGGTGGGAGGTTTTGGCGGCAGCTTTATCCGCGACCGCCGGGACGATCCCTTGGACGCTACGCGCGGCTCTTACACCCTGGCCGACGCCGGAATCATGTACAAGGGCTTCGGCTCGCAGGCCAATTTCGTTCGCCTGATGGTCCAAAATGCGACCTACTACCAAGTGAACTCGCACCTGGTCTTCGCCCGCAACACTCGAGTCGGTATGGAATCTCCCTACGGCAGCCTGGAAAGGATCTCTGTCGGGCCGAACCAGTACATCTATACCGACAGTCTTCCGCTGCCGGAACGGCTGTTCATGGGGGGGACTAACTCAGATCGCGGCTTTTCCATCAACCAGGCGGGGCCCCGAGACCCCTCGACGGGTTATCCGATCGGCGGCAACGCCCTGTTCTTAAACTCGGTCGAGCTTCGATTCCGGATGGCGCAGCAAGGGCTGGGCCTGGTTCTTTTCAACGATACAGGAAACGTGTTCACGACAATCCGCCGCATGCGTTTGCTGGAATTCAGCCAGACTCGTCCGCTCACCGACGTTGACACGCTTGATTACGATTCAGACGCAGTAGGGATCGGCCTCCGGTACAAGACGCCTGTGGGGCCCTTGAGTTTTGATGTCGGCTACAATCTTAACCCCCCGCGGTACAACGTGACGACCAACGGGGTAATGGGGGTGCAGCAATTAGCACGCTTTCAGTTCTTCTTAAGCGTCGGGCAGAGCTTCTAGGCAAGAGCGATGTGATTCGCGCGCAACACGCGGCTGTGCCGCCCTGTCTTGCGGAAAGTCTCTGCCTTTCCGGCCCTCGGCAATCCATTTCCGGCTTTTTGGGCGAGGCTCCGCCTCGCCGGTTGAGGCGCAGCCTCAACCTTGGAACACCATCTACGGCCGAGCCCGGTAAGGCAGAGCCTTGCCGCAAGTCGGGCGGCAGAGCCGCCGGTGGAACCTCTCTTTCGGTGTTCCTGAGGACCCCCTGGCTCCTCGCCGGGTTAGTCATGCTCTTGCTGGCGGGCGTGAGCGCGCTTGGTGCGCGCGCCGAAGTGCTGGATCGCGTGGTGGCGTCGATCGGCGAGGTCGCCATCACCCAGAGCGACGTCGAGCGCGAATACCGCCTGGAGCGTTTCCTCGACGGGCAATGGCCGCCTCCCCCTCCCGACGCCAAGGCGTTGGACATGACACGTGAGCGCTTGACCTATCAAAAACTTCTTCTGGAAGAAGAAACTCAGGACCTCTCCCGCGACCCCGCGCTGGAAAAGACCGCGGCCGAGGAACTGGCTGGGGTTCGCCAGCGCTTCCCATCCGAGAGCGAGTTCCAGGCTGCGCTAAGCTCTTTGCGCATGGACGAAAAACAACTTCTCTTGACTCTCGTCGATCAGCAGAGAATTTTGAGAGTTATCGCGGAGCGATTGCGGCCGGAGGCGGCGCCGGCTACTCCCGAAGTTGAAACCTACTACCGCGACGTGTTTACGCCTGAATATACACGCACGCGCGGGCTTCCTGTGCCGCCCTTGACGGAAGTGCAAGGACAGATACAGGAAATTCTTGTGCAGAAGAAAATCGACCAACTCCTCGCTGATTGGCTGGCGGAGCTGAGACCCAGCCGCCGGGTGCGGTTTTACGGACCAGTGACCAGTGACAAGTAAGGACAGGTGTCAGGTTTCAGGTGTCGGGTGCCAGGTAAAGAGCGCGGGGGCAGTGACAGGTGTCGGGTAACAAGGAGAGATTTGGTTGGCTCAAGCCTGACACCTGACACCTGAAACCCGACACCTGACACCTGCGGTTAACGCATGTCCAAGCCTTTTAAGATCACGCTTGTTATTATCATGATGGTGGTCGCCCTGGCCTCGGCCGCGATTGCTGTCATGAGCACTCCATGGTTTCGCCAAGCCCTGGAGCACCGCCTGATTTCGTCGCTCGAGGACGCGACCGGGGGGCGCGTTGAAGTTCAGAGCTTCCGCTTCCACCCCTTCGTTCTGCAGGCGACCTTCCAGGGGCTTGTCCTTCATGGAAGCGAGTCGCCCGAAGCGCCTCCGCTTTTCTCTGCCCGCACCATCGTGGTTCGTCTCAGCCCCGCCAATTTGCTCCATCGCGAAATCCGCATCATGACCCTTGATTGGGATGGAGCCGAATTACACCTCACGACGAACCCCGATGGCTCGACGAACCTGCCCGGCCCGCTGAACCGCTTTCGCCCCGGCCAGGTCATGGGGAAGTTGATCGATCTGCGCATTGGAAGGGTGACGCTGGCCCACTCCACCTTCTTTTGGGGCAACCGGGCGCTCGAAATGGATCTGAGCGCCAGCGATGTGGCTCTGCTTCTCCACTTGCGAAGCGGTCGCCGCTATGAGGGTAGTCTCGCGGTTTCGGCCGTGAATGTTCGTATGCCGGGCCGTGCGCTGCCGACCCTGGCATTTTCGTCCCGCTTCGGATTGTCGCAAAACGAGTTTGCGGTGCCGTCGTTGGCTTGGCAATTTCACGGCATGGCGGGACACGGGTCGTTCTCGTTTCACCCTCTTCCCGTGCCGCAAGCGTACTTCTCCTTTCAAACCAGCCTTGATGTGACGACGCTCAAGCCGCTGCTGCGCCTGCCCGGCTTGCAGACGGGGAACGTGCGCCTGGAAGGTCAAGGGATCTACCGGCAGGGCGAACTCTCGGTGCGAGGGCGAGTCCAGTCCCATCAAGTCCTTTACCGGGATGTTCAGTTCGATTCCGGGCCGGTCGAGGCCTCGGCTGATTATTCCCTGGACCACTCGCGAGTAACGATTTCCAATTTGAAGATGACCGGCTGGGGCGGCAGCGCGCAAGGCGAGGGCCAAGTCAGTCTCGCCGGGGCCGTGCCTCAGGTCGCCCTGCGCGCCCGCCTGCATGACATGAATCTGGCGGCGTTACTTCAGAGTTCCAAAAGGCAGCCTCGCCTGATCGCACAAGTCCGCCCCGCTTGTCTGGTCGATGGAACTGTGGAGCTGACCTCGGCCGGCGGATTCGAAAAGGTCAAGTCGAAATTCGATCTGCAATTGCCGCCTCTCGCCGCGCCTCCTGCGGGCGCTCTACCCATCACCGGCAGCATGCAAGGGTCGCTCGAAATCAATCGCGGCTTCTCGGTAAATCTGGAGAGTTCGAGTTTCGAGACCCCTCACTCGCTCCTCAAAGCCAAGGGAACACTGGTCGAATCGACGGAACTCGGCGAACCGCCGGGCCGATTGCAAATCCAGTTCGAGACCTCGCAACTTCAGGAGTGGCGTTCGTTGCTCGGGACCCAATTCGTCTCAGACTTTCGGCTTCCCCTCACGCTCGATTCACGGGCAGCCGTTGATGGTGAGATCTTGGGCTCGATCGAGCGTCCCGAAGTGCGCGGCTCGGTGCGCGTGGGCAAGTTCGAGTATCGTGGAGGAACCTGGGATGGCCTGAAGGCAAGCATCGCCGTTTCGCCGGACTCCCTGCAAGTGTCTGCCGGACAACTTTCACGCGGACCGAGTGTGCTCAACGTCGACGGTGGCGCGCAGTTAAAGGATTGGGGAATCTCCGAATCCTCTCAAGTGCGTTTATTGGCCCAGGCACAACACACGCCCTTGGAGGGCCTCAAAGCCGCATTCGGCGTCGACGAACCTGTCTCCGGCGAGGTTAGCGGGAAGGTCAACTTTGCCGGCACAGCATCGAGTCTCACCGGAAGCGGCGATGTCAAATTGGAAAACGCCAACATCGCTGGAGAGAGCTTCAATGCTGTTTCGGCCAAAATCCGCATCCACGGATCTTCTTTGGACCTTAACGCGCTTGAGGTTTTGAAGGGCCGCGGCAGGATCACGGGAAAAGCGCAGGTCGATACGGCTACTCGCGCCGTGTCGTGCCAACTTCATGGAGCAGATTTTTCTCTTGCCGACTTCAAGCGCCTGGAACCGCTCGCAGGGGCAGGCCTTGTGCCCGCCCAGGGCGGCAAGGAGAACCGCCCGCACAACGCCTTGGAAGGCCAGGCAAGCTTCGACCTGGAAGGCAGCGGCACGCCTGACCATATTCACTTTCACTCCACCGGCCTCGTCAAAGACATCAGTATTGGCGGCGTCGAGGTCGGCAACCTCCGCGTTCAAATGAACGGCGAGGGCCGGGACATTCGATTCCAAGGCGTGGCCTCCGGAACCGCAGGGCTGTTAAGCCTGGAGGGCAATGCCCAGGCTGGGGGTGACTGGCCGCTGCAACTGCAAGGCCAATTCGTGTCCCTTCGCCTGGATCCATGGGCTCGGCTGTTCGCGAACAACAAGTTTGACGCCCAGGTCACCGCCAGCGGCTCCCTCAAGGGGACCGGCTCTCTCCGCGATGCTTCGAAGCTCGATGTGCATAGTGAAATTCAGACGCTGGAGGTGAGCTTCCCCTCGCTGAAATGGCGGAACGAGCATCCCGTCGAAGTGCGCTACGCGGATAACCGGATCTCCGCTCAGCCCTTTCGCATGCAGGGTCCCGCAACGAACCTGGATGTTGATGGCTCTCTTCTCCTGGCGGGCGCGCCATCGTTCGCCTTGAACGTGCAAGGCGTTGCAGACGCCACCATCCTGAGCCTGGTCGAGCCCGGCTTGCAGGCCTCCGGGCAGTCGCGGATCAAGTTGAGCGTCACCGGCTCGCCCGGCAGACCTCAGATGAACGGAACGGTTGAGATTCGCGACGTGGGCCTCGAATACCCGGGCCTGCCCCTTCGCTTGAGCGGCCTTAACGGCGAGGTCCAGCTTGAAGGAGAGCGTGCGACCGTGAAGTCTTTGCGCGGGATCAGCGGCGGTGGCCCCGTCACCTTGGATGGTTTTGTGACCCTGGCATTGCCGCCCCGCTTCGATTTGCGCGTGCAGCTCGATCAAGTGAGGGTGCGCTACCCCGTAGACTTCATTTCCATCCTGGGCGGAACTTTGCGTTTGGAGGGAACGTCGGAGCGGTCTCAGCTCCACGGCGACCTGGCTCTCAGCCAGGTGCTCGCCAGCGGGAGCAAGCCCTGGATCAACCAGATCATGCAGAGCGCGAGCCCCTTTGAGCCTCCGGCACCGTCGACGACCTCTTCCTTGGCCAACTCAATTCGACTGAATATTCGAGTGGCCACACCCACGCCGGTGAGATTACAAATACAGGATTTGCGCCTGACCGCGGACGTTGATGTGCGAGTGCAAGGGAGCTTGGCGAACCCCGTCGATCTGGGCGAGGTGCACTTCCTGGATGGCGAAGCAGTTGTTCGAGGCAATCGCTTCACCCTCACCCGTGGTGATCTTAACATGACCAATCCCCTGCGAACCCAGTCCACACTCGATTTGGAAGCTCAGACCCGCGTCCAGCAGTATGACCTCACGGTTGATGTCTCGGGCCCGCCGGGACGGCTGAAGATGACTTACCGTTCCGATCCGCCGCTCCCCACGGAAGAAGTCTTCTCGCTGCTGGCGCTCGGCTATGCGCCCCAACAGCAGCAGGGGTCCACATCAGGGTTAGTCAGCTCCTTCGCCGCCGGCAACCCGACGCAATCCGTGGGAGAAAGCGCCCTGCTGTCTCAAGCGCTCTCCACCCAGGTCGGCGGCCGCATCCAGCGGCTCTTTGGCGTGAGCCGAATCCAGATCGATCCCAACGTGGGACTGCCGGGGTTCAACAACGGCGAACGCATCACCATTGAGCAGCAGGTGACCAAAGATTTGACGCTCACCTATATTACCAATACAGCTTCTTCGCAATATCAGATTATCCAGTTTGAGTATGCCTTCGGCGAAAACATCTCACTCCTCGGTGTCCGCGACCCGAACGGAATCGTGGGAGTGGAGTTGAGATTCCGCCGGCGATTCAAGTGATAGAGGCTAGAAACTGGCGACTAGAGGCTGGGGACTGGAATTTGTAATTGCGATTTGTGATTTCTGATTTGTGATTGTCAATTTGTGGGTTGAGAATTGGGTTCGCGGTTTTGGTTTTTGAAATCTGGGATTTGCAATCTGACATTCCCGTCCACTTCCCGCCAACTACCAACTGCCTACCGCCTAATGCTGCTCAGCTTCACGTCCTGAGTAGCCTGGATGCCGTACAGCATCTGGTGAACGAATTTCCGCTGCGGGCGAGTCAGCCCTTCGCTGACCGCGAGAGAAAACTTGATAAGCTGGGCCTTAAGTCGAGAGCCTAGACCAGTAGCACCCATGGGGGACTCCTCCGAAGTAGTTGAGATTTTCTGCCGAAAACCACTTCTACTTTAGAGCTTGTCCCCCTCCACTTTCTAATGAAAATATCTCCTGCCGATTCTGTAAGTTAACGTAAAAACGGGGCGAAAAGTGAGGAAAGTCCTGACAGAAAGTCCTGACAGAAAGTCCAGGTAGTGTCTCAGCTTGAAGTAGAGGCGGCTTTACGCCACCATTTGGCGAGGTAAACTCGCCGCTACGAATTCAAACTGAGACACTACCGAAGTCCAAATGGCGTCCGAACTGCTATCGGTGGAAGCTACTCATTGTACCCGCCCTTTTGGCGCTCGTGTTACACTCTCAGGCGTACTGCTAGGCGGGGGTTCCATGAGTCTCCGCCGCAACAACGGATAATTCACAACTGAAAACTGGTTACTGACCACTGCCCATGCTCTACGCCATAGCCTTATCCCTGATCGTGCTCGTCTTGCTTACGGTAAGCATCACGCGCATGCTCAAGCTGAAGAGCCATGCGGATTTCATGGTGGCGG